>JBKDZL010000073.1:0-23068 GCA_047971145.1 Erysipelotrichaceae bacterium | reverse complement strand
GAATTTAAAAACTAATGCTGATGGTCAAGCTGAAGAAAAATTTCAATCAGAGTTAGCTACTAAAATCACTGAAAACGCTAAAGTAGAAATACCAGAAGTAATGATTAAGCAAGAAACTGAGTATATGTATAATGATTTTATCAGCAGACTACAACAGCAAGGATATAATGAAGAGTTATACTTTAATATTAGTGGTCAGAAAAAAGAAGATTTATTAAAACAATTCCAATCGGACTCTGAAGCTAAGGTTAAATTACGTTTGGTATTAGAAGAAATTGCTAAAGTTGAATCACTAGAAGTAAGTGATGAAGAAGTTGAACAAGAATATAATAATATTGCTGAACAATATAAAATGGAACTGGATAAAGTAAAAGAAGTTTTAGATTCTGCTCAAATCCAATATGATTTAAAATTACGTAAAGCAATTGATTTTGTTGAAGCTTCTACTGTTTAAAAACAAATAAGGAGGTTTAAATGTCATTTGAATATAAAACAACATTAACACTATCTACCGTGGTAAGTCGGGGAGTTATTATTTTTCCTGACAATGAAATTACAATTGAAGTAGGTAGAGATAAAAGTTTGAATGCTATTAAATATGCCAAAGACTATAACAATGACTTAGTTTTTGTGCTGAGCCAACAAAATATTTTAATTGAAAATCCTGTTGTTGATGATTTGTATAATTTTGGTACTGTTTGTAAGGTAATTAGCGCTCAACAAATGAATGGTTATCAAAGAGTAAAGCTGTTAGGAATTGATAGAGCAGTTGCCTTAAAACTATCTGACACTGATAGAAGTTTTTATGCGGATATTGAAATAGTAAAAGATATTAGAGGTGATCAATTAGAAGAGATTGCCTTAGTGAGACAGGTTGCTAAGGAATTAGAAAAATTAGCAAGTCATAATAACTTTTTACCACCTGAGATAATTGCTAAATTGGCAAAGGGTGTTTCAGCACCTTTGCTTGCTGATCAATTCGCTCAATATTTTGCTTTACCTATTGAGAAAAAACAAACTATTTTAAATGAATTAGATATTAATAAGCGTTTAACTTTAGTTATTCAAGAAATTGAATTGGAAAAAGCTATTTCCCTAATTGAAGATGAGATCAATAATAAAGTTAAAGATAGAATAGATGAGAATCAAAGAGATTATCTTTTAAGAGAAAAGATGAGGGCTATTAAAGAAGAGTTAGGTGATGTGAGTGAAAAAGGTGATGAAATTGAAAATTTAAAATCCTACATTAGTGATAATGCATATCCTGATGTTATTAAAGAAAAACTCTTTGAAGAAATTAAAAAATATGAAACTCTACCTCAGTCTAGTGGAGAGTCTGGTGTTGTCAGAAATTATATTGATTGGCTTGTTAAATTACCCTGGTGGCAAATAACTGAAGACAATGAAGATTTATCTATTGTAGAGCAAAGACTAAATGCTGATCATTATGGTTTAGATAAGCCTAAAGAGCGTATTACTGAGTATTTAGCGGTAAAACAATATGCAAAGCAACAAAAGGCACCAATTATCTGTCTAGTCGGCCCTCCGGGGGTTGGTAAGACTTCTTTGGCAATGTCAGTAGCAAGATCATTGGATCGAGAATTTGTTAAAGTGTCAGTAGGTGGTGTTAGAGATGAGTCAGAAATCAGAGGACATAGAAGAACATATTTAGGTTCAATGCCTGGTAAAATAATTCAAGGCATGAAAAAAGCTGGTGTGATTAATCCTGTATTTTTAATTGATGAGATTGATAAAATGGGTTCTGATTATAAGGGTGAT
The DNA here is from genome assembly GCA_047971145.1 of Erysipelotrichaceae bacterium. Taxonomy (GTDB): domain Bacteria; phylum Bacillota_I; class Bacilli_A; order Erysipelotrichales; family Erysipelotrichaceae; genus JBKDZL01. Next base: position 21,289 of record JBKDZL010000073.1, on the reverse strand, counting down.
CCTGCTAGTGCAATGTTGGAAGTTCTAGATCCTGAGCAAAATTCTGCTTTTCAAGATCATTTTATTGAAGAAAATTATGATTTATCTAAGGTCATGTTTATTTGTACTGCTAATTATTTGGGTGATATTCCTTATGCTCTAAGGGATCGCTTAGAAATCATTCAACTATCTTCTTATACAGAATTAGAAAAGGTGAATATTGCTTTAAATCATTTAGTTGTCAAACAACTGAATAATAATGGTTTAAAGAAGAACCAATTTAAGGTCACTGAAGATGGTATTTTACATTTAATTAGATATTACACAAGAGAAGCAGGTGTTAGACAACTGGAGCGTTTACTTGGCACTCTATGTCGTAAAACAGTAGTGATGATTTTAAAGAAACAGAAAAAATCTGTTACTTTAAATAAAAAACTAATTACAGAATTATTAGGAAAAGTTCAATTTGAGTATTCTAAAAAAGAAAAAAATAATCAAGTTGGAGTTGCTACTGGTTTAGCCTATACTCAATTTGGTGGCGATGTTTTACCAATAGAAGTTACCTATTTTGATGGTAATGGGAAGTTGATTATTACTGGTCAATTAGGTGATGTGATGAAAGAATCTGCTACTATCGCCTATGGATTTATTAAGGCAAATGCGAAAAAATTTAATATACCTAATGATTTCTTTAAGAAAAATGATATTCAAATTCATGTTCCTGAGGGCGCTGTCCCTAAGGATGGTCCATCAGCAGGTATTACCATCACAACTGCCCTTATTAGTGCTATTACTAAAAAACCGATTTTATCTTCAGTTGCTATGACTGGTGAGGTGACCCTTCGAGGTAATGTATTACCAATTGGTGGCTTAAAAGAAAAATCGTTGGCGGCTCATAGATCAGGAATTTCCACAGTCTTAATACCAAAAGGTAACGAAAAGGACTTGGATGAAGTAGCAGAAGTAGTTAAAAATGATGTAAGATTTATCTTAGTTGATAATATGGATAAAGTTTTAAGTGAGGCTATTAGATAATGATAGCCTTTTCCAATGTTGAGTTTTTAACATCTGCTTTAAATAAAAAAGGTTGGCCTGATTGTAATTTGCCAGAAATTTTAATGGTGGGTAGAAGTAATGTTGGTAAGTCTTCAACAATCAATTCCTTATTAAATAATAAAAAGGTTGCGTATGTCGGTAAAAGACCAGGAAAAACTCGATTACTAAACTTTTTTGCTATTGATGATAAAGTTATTTTAGTTGATGCTCCTGGTTATGGTTTTGCTAATAGAAATTATACTGAATTAATTAATTATGGCAAAATGATGGATGAATACTTATTAGAGAATAAGAACTTAAAATTAGTTATTTGGATTTTAGATATTAGAAGAACTCCTAATGAAGATGATTTATTGATGTTTGATTGGATAATCAACTCTAAAATACCATATCTACTCTTATTAAATAAAGTTGATAAATTATCTGGTAACAAACGAGTAAAACAAATAAAACTAATAAGTGAAAAATTAAAGCTAAAGTCCGAGGATTATTTAGAATATAGTGCTCAAACTCATAAAAATAGAGAAGCATTGAAAAATATTTTTGAATCAATAATTTAATTAAAATAATAATTAGAGATAATTTTATTTAAATATTAGCCTTTTTTGAAAGGGCTATCATTTTTTTATTAATTGTTTAATTTTTTGGAATTTTAAGTTATAATATTATTAACAAACGGAGGCAAACAAACATGATAAAATTTGTTTATGCATTTACAGAAGGCAATGGCCAAATGAAGAATTTGTTGGGAGGTAAAGGAGCCAACTTAGCAGAAATGACTAATTTAGGGATTCCTGTTCCACCAGGTTTTACTCTAACTACTGAGGCTTGTAATCAATATTATTCTGACTCTGGAAAACTAAATACTGAAATTACTCAACAAGTGGAAGAAAAATTACAAGAGCTAGAAAAGACTAGTGGTAAGTATTTTGGAGATTTAAATAATCCTTTATTAGTTTCAGTAAGATCTGGTGCTAGAGAGAGTATGCCAGGAATGATGGATACTGTCTTAAATTTAGGATTAAATGATGAAGTTGTTGAAGCTTTTGCCAAGGCTACTAACAATGAAAGATTTGTTTATGATTCTAATCGTCGTTTTATCCAAATGTACTCAGATGTAGTTAAAGGTTTAAATAAAAGTAAATTTGAAGAAATAATTGATGAGATGAAATATGAGCGCAATATTGAATTAGATAGCGAATTCACTGCTGAAGATTTTAAAGAAATGATTAAAAAATTCAAGAATTTTTATTATAAATCTTTAGCTGAAGATTTCCCTAATGACCCTAAAGAGCAATTAATGAATGCAATTGAAGCGGTTTTCAAATCATGGGAAAATCCTAGAGCAGTTTACTATCGTCGAATGAATGATATTCCTGCTAAGTGGGGTACTGCTGTTAATGTTCAAACTATGGTTTTTGGTAATAGGGGTGATGATTGTGCAACTGGCGTTGCTTTTACTAGAAATCCTGCTACTGGGAAAAAACATATTTTTGGTGAATTTTTATTTAATGCTCAAGGTGAGGATGTTGTTGCGGGAGTCAGGACACCTTATGATATTTTAGTTTTAAAAGAAAAAATGCCTGAGTGCTATGCTGAATTTGAGAGTATTTGTACTAAATTAGAAAATCATTTTAAGGATATGCAAGATTTAGAATTTACTATTGAAAATTCTAAGTTGTACTTATTGCAAACTCGTAATGGTAAAAGAACCGCCACGGCTGCCTTAAATATAGCGGTTGATTTAACTAAAGAGGGTTTATTGAGTAAAGAAGAGGCCCTAATGAAAATAAACCCTAAGCAATTAGATACTTTATTACATCCACAATTTGATACCGCTATCCTTAAAGAAACTAAAGCCTTAGCTAAGGGTTTACCAGCATCACCTGGTGCTGCTAGTGGTAAAGTTGTTTTTACAGCTGAAAAAGCAGTTAAAGAGGTTAATAAAGGAAATAAAGTAGTACTAGTTAGATTGGAAACTTCACCTGAAGATATTGAAGGAATGCACTTAGCTGAGGGTATTTTAACATCAAGAGGTGGTATGACATCTCATGCTGCTGTTGTTGCCCGTGGTATGGGAACTTGTTGTGTTGCTGGCTGTGGTGAATTGAAGTTTGTTGATAATTATTGTTTGGTCAATGGTGTTAAGTTTGCCGAGGAAGACTATATTTCTTTAGACGGATCTACTGGTAATATCTATCAGGGATTATTAAAAACAGTACCTGCTAATATTAGTGGTAGTTTTGCAACTATTATGCAATGGTCTGATGAAATTCGTGATTTAACTATTAGAACTAATGCCGATACGCCACAGGATGCTAAAAAGGCTAGAGAATTTGGGGCTGAAGGAATTGGTTTAGTGCGAACTGAGCATATGTTCTTTGATAGCGAACGTATCAAAGCAATGAGAGAAATGATTATTGCTAAGGCACCTGAGAGCAGAGAAAAAGCATTAGCAAAATTATTACCAATGCAAAGAGGTGATTTTGAAGCTATTTATGAAGTAATGAAAGACTTACCTGTAACTATTAGATATTTAGATCCACCGTTACATGAGTTTTTGCCAAAGAGTAGTTATGATATAAAGGCCTTGGCAGACGACTTAGGAATAAGTGTTAATGAATTAAAAGACACTATTGCCTCATTACATGAATTTAATCCGATGATGGGACATAGAGGTTGTCGCTTAGCTGTTACTTATCCCGAAATAGCTAAAATGCAAACTAGGGCAGTTATCGAGGCTGCTATCAATGTTATGAAAAAAGAGCCAAACCTTAAAATAACTCCAGAAATTATGATACCATTAGTAGGTGAGAGTAGGGAATTTAAGTTTATTAAAGATATCGTTGTTAGTATAGCTGATGAAATAATAGAAAAAGCAGGTATTAAAGTTGATTATTTAGTAGGTACTATGATAGAAGTCCCTCGTGCAGCTTTAACTGCTGATGAAATAGCTAAAGATGCTGAATTTTTCTCTTTTGGTACTAATGACTTAACGCAAATGACTTTTGGTTTTTCACGTGATGATGCTGGAAGTTTCTTAAATGATTATTATGATAATAACATTTATGAAAATGATCCTTTTGCTAGAGTTGATGAATTTGGAGTTGGTAAATTAGTTAAAATGGCCTGCAATTTGGCAAAAACTGAAAGAGCAAATATTAAACTTGGTGTCTGTGGTGAGCATGGTGGTGATCCTTTTTCAATTGATTTCTTCCATCGAGCAGGTTTAAATTATGTTTCTTGTTCGCCATTTAGAGTGCCAATCGCAAGATTAGCTGCTGCACAAGCAAAAATTAGAAATAAATAGGAGTTGTTATTGTTTGAAATTAATGATGTAAAAGATTATATTAAATGTAAAAGATTGTTTTATATTAACACTAAAGAGGAGTCTTCATATTATTTTTCACAATTGAGAAATAATGAGGACTCTTTTGCCTTGCTTAAAAATTATTTTTCTATAACAAGATGTTATATTGGCAAAGAAAATGATAAAAATAAAGATTTATTAAGTAACTTTAATAATTATGAATGGTTTTTTGAGTGTTATATAAATATGGGATCTTTAAGAATTAAAATCCCATTATTACAAAAAGTGTTAAATAATAAAATAAATCTTTATTATCCGATTTTTTTAACCAACCCTAGCGCAACCAATCCCATTTACTATAATCAAATATTCCAAGCTGTAAAAAACTTAGGATTTAATATCAATAAAGTTTTTATTATAAACTTAAATCCAAATTATATTAGAAAAAATGAAATCATTACTAAAGAATTATTTGAAGTAAGTGAGTTTTTCTATACTAGTAATCATAAAACAAATGAAAAGGTTATTAAATGGATAAAAGAGCATAATAGGGATTATAGTAAAATTATTAAAGCAATGCAAAATACTTTAGATACTAATATCCCTGATAAAATAGAATTGAAAAAATGTCTAAAACGTTATAATTGTCGTTTTATTGATCAATGTCACCCTGATTATCAACAAAGAGAGAATAAATCTATTCAAAAACCCGTTTTAGAACTTGCCAAAAAACAAGCTAAATTAAATAATGGACTTTTTGTCAAAAAAATAGAATTAAATAACTGGTTAAATCAATTAGAATATCCCTTAGCTTTTTTAGACTTTGAATGGGAAACCTATTCTATTCCACCATATAAAAATATGAAATGTATCGATGCTTTGCCTTTTCAATATTCTTTAGATATTTTAAATTCGAATCATCATTTAGAACACAAAGAATTTTTAGGAATAAAGGACGCTAGACTTCAATTATTAATAAAATTGGTAAATGATTTACCTACAACTGGTAGTATTGTAGTTTTTAATGCCAAAGGTGGTGAAAAATTACGCTTATTAGATTTGAAAAGACAATTTCCACATTTAGCTTACTTTATTGATAGTATAATAGAACGAATTGTGGATATTTCTCTGCCATTTAATAATGGTTATATTTATCATCAAAAAATGAGAGGTCATTATAGTGTTAAATCTATTGTGCAAGCTATATCACAATTAGATTATGAAAAATTAAATGTTTCATCTGGTCTTCAAGTGATTGAGGTCTATGCGCAGTATCAAAAAACTTTAGCTCCTAACTTAAAAAATGATTTGCTTAAATATTGTTCATATGATACTTATTCGTTAGTTCTTATCTATAAATACTTATTAGAAGTAGCTAAATAATATTTTGTAATATTATTTACTCATGGTACATGAGGGGCAAACACCATGAGCATTTAATTCTTCAGATCCCCACTCATACATTGCCAATAAAATAGGATAAAGGGTTTTCCCTTTATTACTAATGGAATACTCAACCTTTGGCGGTACTATAGGATAAACTTTACGTTTGATTAGCTCATCTCTTTCCAACTCACGTAATTGTTGAGTTAACATTTTAGCGGTTGCCTCAGGTACTAATTTTCTTAACTCTGAAAAGCGATATGTTTTTTGGCTAGTGTGCCATAGTATTAGTGCTTTATATTTTCCGCCAATCAAATTTAGTGTTGTTGTAACTGGACATATTTGATTATTAATCATCTTTTTACCTCCTAAGTATCTTTTTAGTAACTATAGCACTAAAAAGTGCGTACTTGTCAATATAATTATACATGATATTATTTATCTATAAAGATAAAAAGGAGTTAATAATGAAAAAACAATTTGAAATAACAGGTATGACTTGCTCTTCATGTGCCTCACATATAGAAAAAGGTATTTCTAAAGTAAATGGTGTAGAATCGGTACAAGTAAATTTATTAAAAAATAATATGAATGTCAAATACGATGATGGTGTTTTATCAGCAAATAATATTATTAAAAAAGTACAAGAAATCGGCTATGATGCCTACATCAAAGATAGTGAAACTAAAACTGAAAAAATTGATGAAGCTGCGGAAATAAAGAAGCGTTTCATAATTTCTACCATTTTTACATTGCCTTTATTTTACTTAGCAATGGCTGAAATGTTAAATTTACAACTTCCAAGTTTTTTTAGTGGAATCGATAATGCGATGATCTTTGCCCTAACTCAGTTTTTATTAGTAATACCAGTAGTTTTTGTTAATAAGAAGTATTTTACAGTTGGTTTTAAAAGTTTGCTTAAAAGAGCTCCAAATATGGATTCACTAATTGCTATTGGTACAAGTGCAGCTATATTATATGGTATATTTGCTATGTATAAAATTGCTTGGGGCTTTGGTCATAATGATTTAAATATGGTACATAAGTATATAATGGATTTATATTTTGAATCAGCAGGAGTAATTTTAACTTTAATTACTTTTGGAAAATATTTAGAAGCAAGAGCAAAACAAAAAACCTCAGAAGCAATTTTAAAACTGATGGAACTTACACCGGAGCTTACCGAAGTAATACGAGATGGTAAAGTGTTGGAAATAGCTACTAAAGAAATTGAAATAAATGAAATAGTTATTGTCAAGGCAGGTTCTAGTGTTCCTCTTGATGGTGAAATAATTGAAGGATTAGGTTATCTTGATGAATCTGCTTTAACTGGTGAGAGCATGCCTAGGGAAAAAGCAGTAGGTAGTAGTGTTATTGGTGGGACAATAAATCTTTCTGGTTTTTTCAAGATGAGAGTTAGCGCTATTGGTGATAACACTACTTTAGCAAAAATTATTAAATTAGTTGATGATGCTACCTCATCAAAAGCACCGATTGCCAAAATGGCCGATAAAATTAGTGCTATCTTTGTACCTACAGTTCTACTTATTGCGCTATTAGCTTTTATTACTTGGTTATTTTTAGGCTATTCATTTGAATTTGCTTTATCAATAGCAATTGCAATCTTAGTTATCTCTTGTCCTTGTGCTTTAGGATTGGCAACACCAACTGCAATAATGGTCGGTACAGGCTTAGGTGCGAAAAGTGGAGTATTAGTAAAATCAGCTGAAGCATTAGAAGTGCTACACTCTGTGGATACAATATTTTTAGATAAAACCGGTACCATTACTCAAGGTAAAGCACAAATAACTGATATTTATTCTGATGATTATGATACTGATAAGCTAATACAAATAGCTGCAGCTTTAGAAAGTAAATCTGGACATCCCTTAGCAATACCCTTAGTTGCAAAAGCTCAAGAACTAAACTTAGAGAGCTTAAAAGTAAATGACTTTAAATTAATAGAAGGACAAGGAATAAGTGGTCTAATTGCTGGAAATATTACTTTAGCAGGTAATCGTAAAATTATGATAGCAAATAATATCAATATTGATCATTTAATTAGCATTGAAAAAAAATATAGTAATGAGGGCAAAACTGTTTTATATTTTTCTTATGATGGTAAATGTATTGGTCTAATTGCCTTGGCGGATGCTATTAAAGAGAATAGTGCTGAAGCAATTAGCCTTCTACAAGATTTAAATATTGATGTTATAATGCTTACTGGCGATAATAAAATCACTGCTGCAGCTATTCAAAAACAAGTGGGCGTAAATCAAATTATTGCTGAAGTATTACCAGAGGATAAAGAAAAAGCTGTCAGAACAATACAAAGTAATAATAAAGTGGTTGCAATGGTAGGCGATGGAATTAATGATGCTCCAGCTTTAGCTAGAGCTGATGTTGGTATTGCCATTGGTGCTGGTACTGATATCGCCATGGAGTCAGCTGATGTTGTTTTAGTTAAGAGTGATCTTATGGATGTTGTTAATGCAATAAAACTTAGTCACAAAGTTATTAACAATATTAAGCAAAATCTATTTTGGGCTTTTATTTATAATGTTATTGGTATTCCAATTGCCGCTGGTTTGTTTTATCTTCCTTTGGGAATTTTACTTAATCCGATGGTAGCTGCAGCTGCTATGAGCTTTAGTTCAGTGTCGGTAGTTTTAAATGCACTAAGATTAAAACTATTAGTAAAATAATCAAACTTAAGTAGTTAATTTAAAGACTTTGTCGTCTCTTTGTAATATAGAAAAGCTTGCTTAATAGTAAGCTTTTTATAGTTTAAATACTATGTTTACTATGGTATAATATACAAATAAATATATAATACGCATTGAGTAAAGAAAGGGAATATTATTGTGAAAAAAGTGTTGATTATTTGTATAGCCGGCATGTCATCTAGTATGATGGCTAGTAAACTAACTAAATGGTTTAAAGATAAAAATATAGATATTTTCATTGATTCTATAATTGCAACTGGAGTTAACAATATAACTGATAATAGTGATTTTGATCTATTTTTATTAAGTCCTCAAACTAAGCTATATTTTGACAAGTATAAAACAGTAGGTGAGCGCTTAGGCAAAACAGTAATATCTATTTCACCACAAGTATATGTTCCAATACCTAGTGGCATAGAGCAAATGGCTAAACTTATTAGTGATGTAATAACTTTATAGGGTTCTTCTATGAAATTGAAAGAGTATAAAGTATTACTTTATTTATTTAATAATAAAGGAGAATTTATCACTAGTATGAAGCTGGCAAATGAGTTTTCTATTTCGGAGCGAACAGTAAGAAATTATGTTAAGAATTTACAATTTATCGCCAAAGAGAATAAAGCAGAAATCATCGCAAAACAAGGATTAGGATACAAACTAAACACCTCTAATCCAATAGAATTTGAAAGATTTATTAAAAGAAATGCTTTAAATGATAAAGATTATACTTTAGAAAAAAAGATCATCGATACTTCAGATAAAAGACAAAGTTATATTTTAAGTAAAATTTTATTAAAGGATAATGAAAAAATTTATTTTAATAAATTATTAGATAGGTTTTCTATATCGCCCTCAACTTTAAATAAGGAAATAAACAAAATAAAAAAATTATTGAAAACATATGATTTATCTTTACATAATAATTCATATGATGGTCTTAGTATACTTGGTGCTGAGAGTGATAAGCGAGCTTTTATTATTGATTACTTTTTTAAAGAAATTAAATTTAATTCTATCCAAGAGTATGCGTATCAAACTAGTTATTTTGATGATATGCCTATTGCTAAACTAATTATGATTGTATTGTCTGAGTGTCGAAGTTTAGAAATTAAATTATCTGATATAATAATTCAGAACATTTTGATTCACTTAATGCTTAGTATTAAGCGCTTAAGTAAAAAGATTGTTTGTAAGAAATTTGAAATTGATTTTCCTGAAAATCAAAATTTAGAAGTTCAAGTTGCCACCAACATTATTAAACGTATAGAGGCGGAAATGAATTTTAAATTTCCACCAGAAGAAATAAGTTATTTAACTTTGCACTTAAGTGTTAAAAGTAATAAAAATTTTCTAAGTGATTCAGTAAATTTCGGTAAAATAGAGAACGAATTAGATTTGGTTTTATTTAGATTGGATAATGAAAATGATTACAATTTGAGCAATGATTCAATTTTAAAAGATAGTTTAATAGAACACTTAAAAGCTATGATGTTAAGAATAAGTAAATCAGTAAATCTTAAAAATCCCTTACTTAATGATATTTTAAGTGAGTATAAAGATATTTATGATTTAACAAAAAAATATTTATCTCAAATGCCAACTTTAGCTAACATTGAAGTCACTGATGATGAGTATGCCTATTTAGCTTTACACTTTATGTCATCAGTAATGAGAAGTCAAAAAAGAACGACAATAAATGTTTTAGTTATTTGTTCTACTGGTAAAGGAAGTGCACAATTATTAAAAAATAGAATACAAAAAGAATTGGGAGATAAGTTAACTATTGTTTCTGAGATTGGATATTTTGAATTAAATGATAAAATGTTAGAAGGAATTGACTTAATTATTTCTTCGATAAATATTTCATCTATTATATTAGGGGTACCTACAATTCATGTATCTGTCTTTCTCCAAGAAAATGATATTAATAAAATAGAAGAATTTATTAATAAAAAATTTAATAATAAAACAAGAAAAAATACAGAAAATATTTGTCAATTAAAAAAGATTGAAAATAGTAAAATTTTTGATTATTATCTGCAAATAGATAAATTTTTTACTTTTAAACAGCCAACTAATCGGGATGAGGTGGTTAAAACTTTGGTAGCCAGTTTGAGTAGGGGTGAAAAGAATTCATTTGTTAGAAAAATGTTGGATCAAATTGACCTTCGTGAGCAAATGGGATTAATTGTTTTTAGTGATAGTGTGGCAGTACCACATCCTGCAATTCCTTTTGCTGATCAAGCGGGTATAGCAGTTGGTGTTATCCCTAATGGTGTGCACTGGGATCATGATTATCCTAATATCAAATTTGTTTTCTTAGTATCACCATCAAGAATGGGTGATCAAGAAATAAAAATAATTACACAAACTATTGTTAATTTTATTGATTATCCACAATTACAGAATCGAGTAATTAAAAGTCTAGAATTTAAAGTATTTAAAGAAATCTTTTTGAGTTTAATGTAGCTAATAATTTATTTTTCTTTGCCTTAATGATACGGAAAAACAAGATAATTTTCTTGAATATCGGGATGCTATAATTTCTATGTAACAAACTAGCAGCTTATGTTTTTACATAGAAAGGAGAGAGAATATGAAAAAAGTATTAATTATTTGTGCTGCAGGTATGTCTTCAAGTATGTTAGCATCTAAGACAACAAAATCATTTGAAGATAAGGGTATGGATGTAATTGTTGAGGCAGTTAATACTCAAGAAGGAAAGAAAATGATTGAAGATTGTGACTTTGATTTATTTTTAGTTAGCCCTCAAACAAAAATGTACTATAGCAAGTTAAAAGAAGCTGCAGATCGTGTTGGAAAACCAATTGTACAAATTCCCCCGCAAGCTTACATACCGATTCCCTCAGGAATAGAAAAGATGAGCAACTTAATTATTGGCGAATTAGATTAAGTTTTTAAGTAAAATAATAAAATTAACAAAGGAGATACTATGGTTGATAGGAAAATAAATGAAACAAAGAATTTAGAAGAAATTCGAATTCAAACTAGATTAAAGAATATGTATTTTAATCGTTATTTAATGATTCGATATTTCTTAGCTATTTTTATTTTCACTAATTTTTATTGGTTTATTTCGACTAGCAATTTTGCAAAGTTTATTCCGGTTATTTTATTAGTTTTGGGGTTTCTTTGTTGCTTTGAAGCGATAAAAGTTTATGGTAATCCATATTATGTAGGCAAGTGGACAAAACTTTACTTTCAATTACAAGCGATTGTAAATATGTCTTGTTTAATTCTAATGTGGTCACCTATATTTAATTTTTTGTTTCCATTTCTAAATTCAGAACTACTGTCTTATATTATTTTAATAGTTATGTGTTTTGTAGGTTTATTTATGGCTATTGCTTGTATTAGACGCTTAAATGAAATCAATAAAAATGAAGATAAGAATTTTAAATTTATTAAACAATATGAGCTAGCAGCAAAAGAAAAATTATTATAAGGAGATATGATATGAATAAAATTTTTAATTTTCTAGAGAAGTATATAATGAATCCGATGGCAAAAATGACCACTTTCCGTTTTGTGCGTGCTATTATGGCAGCTGGGATGGCATCAATTCCTTTTACAATTGTTGGATCAATGTTTTTGGTACTTCAAGTTTTACCGCAAGCTTTTCCTGCTTTAGAAGGGATTTGGAATTCATCATTTGTAAGAATTAGTGACTTGTATATGATGGCAAACACTTTTACTATGGGAGTATTAGCTGTCTATTTCTGTTTTGTGATGGGTTATGAATTGACCAAAATTAGAGCAGAAGAAGAAAATATTAAAGTTGACCCATTAAATGGTGCTCTATTAAGTTTCTTGGCTTTTTTACTTACAGTTCCAGAGTTAGTTTTTGAAAATGTCTATATGAGTCTTGTGCAAAGTATTACTGAATCTGAACATGTTATTAATGGTATTAGAATGGGAAGTTTTGCAGCAAGATTAGGTACTAGTGGTATCTTTACAGGAATTTTGATGGCTTGTTTGGCGACTTGGCTATATGCACTATGTGTAAAAAAGAATTGGACTATTAGGATGCCAGAATCTGTGCCATCTGGAGTGTCTAAATCATTTACTGCTTTAATTCCTACTGCAATAATTGTTGTTAGTGTATTGGCTATTAATGCTGGATTGTTAATGGTTGGTTATGATATTTATAGTATCATTGCAGTCCCATTTGGCTTTGTAGTAAATATAGTTAATTCATGGTATGGTTTGATTATAATTTATTTCTTGGTTGGTGCGCTTTGGAGTGTTGGTATTCATGGTGCAAATATTATTTTAGCTTTTGTTAAACCAGTAGTCTTAGCGAATATGGCAAGTAATTATGAAGCTATGCAAGCAGGTGGTACAGAATTCTATGCATATGCTGGAGAATTTAGTAATTGTTATGTAAGTATTGGTGGATCAGGTGCTACTTTAGGACTTGTATTTATGATGATATTTTTAGCTAAATCACAACAGCTCAAAGTATTGGGTAAAGTTTCTGTTGCTCCGGCATTCTTTAATATTAATGAACCGATTATCTTTGGTACGCCAGTTGTTTATAATCCGTTTATGATTATTCCATTTATTTTGGCACCAATTGTTTGTGCTTTAGTGGCGTTCTTTGCTACAAATCTAGGTTTAGTATCACCAATGATTGTACAAGTCCCTTGGCCAACACCATTAGGAATAGGGGCATTTTTAGGAACTGGTGGTGATGTACGTGCAATTTTATTAGCTGTTGTTTGTACCTTATTGGCTGCGGCTATCTATTTACCTTTCTTCAAAGCTTATGATAATAAATTGTCTAAAGAAGAATCAGAAAATGCTGAAGAATTAGCTAATAATCCTAGTTAATTAATAGTTATTGTTAATATTTAAGACTGTTCAATAGGACAGTCTTTTTATTATCATAAAATTGTAGTTGGAAATATGTAGAATTAATAATTATTATGTTATAATTGTTTTAAAGGAGGTGTATGTATGAAATACACATATACTGGTAAAAATTATTCACTAACTAGTAACTTTAGTAGTAAAATTGAAAATAAATTGGATTTACTAGAAAAATATTTTATTATTGAAGATGGGACTGAAACACATGTTTCTATTTCTTTTGAAAAGGAAATTTACAAAGTAGAGATTACTATTTTCTCTAAAGCAGGAATTTTAAGAGCTGAAGATAATGATGGTTCATTGAATATGGCTTTAGATTCAGCTATTGAAAAATTAGAAAAACAAATTATTAAGAATAAAGATCGTTTAAATCGTAAAAAGAAATCCTCATTAGCAGAAACTTTTATTGAGGAAACTAGTGATGAGGCATTTGATGAAATTGTTAAAGTTAAACAATTGAAGCCAAAAGCAATGGATGCTGAGACGGCTGCTTTAGAAATGGAATTATTAGGACATGATTTTTATGTTTATTTAGATGAAGATACTAATAAGTTCGCAGTAATTTATAGTAGAGAATTTGGTGGTTATGGACTTCTTGAAATAGAATAGCTCACATGCTATAATAATAAAATGGAGGATTAAATATGAGCATATTTAAAAACTTAATTGATAAAGTTGCACCTTATGAAGATGATGATGACGAATTTGAAGTAGAAAATAATGATTCTGGTAGTTATGAAAAACCTAAAAGTAATAGAAAGATAGTTGATGCTAAGGCCAAAATCGTTTTATTTGAGCCTAGAACTTTTGATGAAGCTGAAGAAATCGCTAGACATTTGATCGAGGGAAGAGCTTGTTTTGTAAACTTCCATCGCTTATCTAAAGAGTATTCGCAAAGAACTATTGATTTCTTATCTGGTGTTGTTTATGCACAAAATGGCAGTTTAGAACGTATTGATGCCAATGTATATTTATGTTCGCCTAGTAGCTTAAAAGTTGCGGGTGAAATTGATTTAACTGATTAATTTACGTAGAAAAAGACTTATTCTTATATAATGTTACTAAAGCGAATTGACAATGGTGAGAGGTCAAAAGGAAAAGTATAAGAACATTACTTTGGAGTAGAATCGTTTAAGCAGCGTTATTGCTTATTTACCAATTACTAAGGTGGTAGAGCGCACAGGCGTCCTTAGCAGGAGGCCTTTTTTTGTTAAAGAGGAGATAATAATGGAATATAAAGATACTTTATTAATGCCAAAAACTGATTTTGAGATGAAAGGAAATCTTACTCAAAAAGAACCTGCCATGGCTAAACAGTGGAATAAAGATGAAACTTATAATAAATTTGTTAGTGTTAGAGCTGACAGAGAAACTTTTGTGTTGCATGATGGACCACCATATGCTAATGGTAATTTGCATGCAGGAACTGCGATGAATAGAGTAATTAAAGATTTTATTGTGAAATCTAAAGCTATGTTAGGTTATCAAGCTACTTTTTTTCCTGGCTGGGATACTCATGGCTTACCAATTGAGAATGCTATTCAAAAATTGGGTCACAATAGAAAAGAATTAAGTACTTCTGAGTTTAGAGATTTATGTGAAAAGTATGCTTATCAACAAATTCAAACTCAAAAAGAAACGATGAGAAGATTAGGTACTTTAGCTGATTATGCTAATCCTTATATCACTTTAAAGAAAGAGTATGAGGCAAGGCAAATAAGATCATTTGCTAAGATGGCTCAATCTGGTTTAATTTATCAAGGACTAAAACCTGTTTATTGGTCATATGCTTCTGAGTCTGCTTGTGCTGATAGTGAGATTATTTATTTAGATAAAAAAGATCCTACTATATTTGTTAGTTTTGATGTTTTAAATGGTAAAGGCATTATTGATGGTGCGAAGTTTGTAATTTGGACTACTACTCCTTGGACTATTCCAGCAAATTTAGCAATTTGTCTCCATCCTCGTTTAACTTATGCTCTAGTTAATTGTGAAAAAGGTAAGTTAATTATGGTTGAAAGTTTAGTTGATAAATTGTTAGAAAAGTTTGAAATTAAAGATTTTGAAATAGTTAAAACTTTTAAAGGTGAAGAATTAGCCGGTTGTACTACTAAACATCCTTTTTATGATCGAGAGTCTTTGATTATTTTAGGTGATCATGTTACTGATGAGGATGGAACAGGCTGTGTTCATACCGCACCTGGTCATGGTACTGAAGACTTTTTTGCTGCCAGTAAATATGGTTTACCTGCTTTTTGTCCGGTGGATGAGAAGGGGTGTATGACTGCTGAGGCTGGAAAGTTTTTAGAAGGTTTGCATGTTGATGAAGCTAATAAAGTCGTAACTCAAAAACTAGATGAATTAGGAGCACTATTGAAGTTAGAGTTCATTACTCATAGTTATCCTCATGATGAGCGGATGAAAAAGCCAGTTATTTATCGAGCTACTATTCAATGGTTTGCCTCTATTGATAAAATTAGAAATGAATTATTAGCTAATGTTACTAAAGTTAAGTGGATTAACCAATGGGGTGAAGCTAGACTTTATTCAATGATTAAAGAGCGAGGTGATTGGTGTATTTCTCGTCAGCGAGTATGGGGATTGCCAATTCCAATTATTTATAATGAAGATGGTAGTCCAATTATTGATGCGGATGTTTTTGAGCATATTGCCAGTTTAGTTGAAAAACATGGATCAAATATTTGGTTTGATAGTGATGTTAAAGATTTATTGCCAAAGGGCTATACTAATAAATTAAGTCCAAACAATAATTTTGCCAAAGAAAAAGATATTATGGATGTTTGGTTTGATTCAGGGTCTTCTTTTAATGAATTAATCGCAAGAAATTGTAAATATCCTGCAGATTTATATTTTGAGGGACCAGATCAATATCGTGGTTGGTTTAACTCTTCCTTAATAGTTGCCAGCGCAACAACAGGTATTGCTCCTTTTAAATCAGTGTTAAGTCATGGTTATGTCAATGATGATAAAGGCTTCAAAATGTCAAAATCAGTTGGCAATGTTGTCAATCCATTAGATATTGTCAATAAATATGGGGCAGATATCTTTAGATTATGGGCAGGATCAATTGACTTTAAACAAGATATGAGAATTGGTGATGATATGATTAAACAAATTGCTCAAAACTATCGTAAAATTAGAAATTATTTTAGATTTATGTTAGGTAATATCAATCATAAAGATTTTAATTATCAAACTGATTTACTTAGCTATGATAAATTAACTAAAATTGATCAATATGTTTTAATAAAATTAGATGAAATAAATGCCAAAGTTCAAAAAGAATATGATAATTATAATTTCTTAGAGGTGTCCGCAAGCTTATTTACTTTTATGACTAATACTATTAGTGCTTTCTACTTAGATTTCGCTAAAGACATTTTGTATATTGATAAAAAAGATTCTTTACGAAGAAGACAAGTTCAGAGTGTCATTTATCAAGCTGTTGATACTTTAGTTAGACTATGGGCACCAATTTTATCTTTTACTACTGAAGAATTGTGGACACATTTTGTAGTTAATAATAATGAAACAATTTTTGTTGAAGACTTTAAAGCTGTATTAGGACTTGAAGATCAAGAGTTGATAAAAGACTTTGAACGATTTAATCTTTTAAAAGACGATGTTCTTAAAGCTTTGGAATTAGCAAGAGAAGATAAGTTAATTGGTAAACCTTTGGAAGCTAAAGTTAGGATGAACTGTAGTGAGGAAGATAAAAAATTGTTGGAAAAATTATTTAATGATAAAATACATCAAGTTTTAATTGTTAGCGCTTTTGAATTTACTAATGAGCAATTAACTCAATATGATAATTCGCAAATAGAAATCTCTAAAGCAGTGGGCAGTGTTTGTCCTCGTTGTTGGAATATCAGTGAATCGAAACATCAAGATCACTTATGTGCTAGATGTGCTGATGTGCTTAAGTAGTAATTGGTAATATTATGTTGATTACATCACTTAGTAATAATAAAATTAAAGAGTTAGTTAAGCTAAAACAAACTAAATATCGTCGTCTTAGTAAGAGCTTTTTAATTGAAGAAGATCATTTAATATCTGAAGCTCATAAAGCGGGTATTATTAAGGAAATTATTTTATTAGATAAGTGTGTTTGCGGATATTTAGATTATCCTATTATCACTGTTAGTGCTGAGGTTATGAAAAAGCTTTCTTTTAATATATCTTTAAATAAGATGATGGCTGTGTGTAATTTTCTTGAATTTGATAATGAGTTTATTGGTAATATTGTAGCTTTGGATAGAGTACAGGATCCTAGTAATGTTGGCGGTATCTTACGTAGTTGTTTGGCTTTAGGTTATAATAATATCTTATTGTCTGATGATTGTGTGGATTTATACAACGAGAAATTGATTAAAGCTTCTCAGGGCGCTATTTTTCATTTAAGAGTATTACACTGTAATTTAAAAGAAAAGCTCTTAGAATTAAAGAATGAGGGCTATCAGCTACTTACTACTAATTTAAATAGTAATAATAGCATCACTGATTTGCAAGTTAGAAATAAATTTATCTTAGTAGTTGGCAATGAGGGTAGTGGTGTCAGCAATGATATTATTAATTTAAGCGACAATGATTTTAAAATCGAATTAGTAAATCAATTTGACTCACTAAATGTTTTAGCAGCGACAAGTATTTGCTTATATGTATTGAAAAACTAAAATATTATGGTAAAATAATTAAGTAACAATTACTAAGAATAGTAACTAATGGCGATATTTCAGAAAGAGTCTGGCAAGGATGAGAAGACTTATATCAAAATTAATGAATTCACTTAGGGTATGAAGCTAATCCCTTCCGTCTATCTGCGTTAAAGATTAAAGAGAGTGTCTTATGACAAATCAGAATGGTACCGCGATAATTCGTTTCTGGAATTGCGGTTTTTTTATTGTTTAAAAGGAGGATAGTTATGTTAGATAACATCAAAAAACATTTAGAATTTTTAGTCGAAGCTTCTAATACTGAAATTGATATTAGTAATACTATTAATAAGCTAAAAGCTTTAAATGAAAAAACAGATTTGAATGAATTGGAAGAATTACGCTTAAAGACTATTGGAAAATCTGGTATTATATCGACTTTGTTCAGTAAAATGAAAATTATTGAAGCTGATAAAAGAAAAGAATTTGGTCAGAGCATTAATATAGTAAAAAATGAAATCATTGATTTGTTAAATCAAAAAAAAGAGGAAATTAACCAAACTATTATTTTAAATAAAATTAATAATGAAAGTATCGATATTACTTTGCCAGGTATTAAATTTAATAATGGTACAGCACATCCAATTTCTATTGTTACCAATGAAATTACTGAATTATTTAAAGGTATGGGATATAGTATCGCAGAAGGTGAGGAGGTTGTCTTAGATAAATATAACTTTGAAAAAGCCAATATTCCTCAAGATCATCCTGCTCGTGATATGCAAGATACATTTTATATTGATGTTGAGTATTTACTGAGAACTCATACTACTGCAATTCAAACTAGAGTTCTAGAAAATAGAGCAAATAGCTTACCAATTAAAGTTATCTGTCCTGGTAAAACCTATCGAAGAGATGATGATGATGCCACTCATTCGCACCAATTTGTTCAAATTGAAGGACTTTTAGTAGGCGAAAATATTTCACTAGGTGATTTAAAAGGTACTCTGCAACTTTTAGCAAAAAGAATGTTTGGTGATAGTTTACAGATTAGACTTAGACCTTCTTATTTTCAATTTACTGAGCCTAGTGTTGAAGTTGATGTGACTTGTTTCAATTGTCATGGTAAAGGGTGTAATATTTGTAAAAAAACTGGTTGGATAGAAATTCTTGGTGCAGGTATGGTTCACCCTCAGGTTTTAGAAATGGCAGGTATTGATAGTACTAAATACTCAGGATTTGCCTTTGGTTTGGGTGTTGAGCGCATTGCGATGCTCAAATATGGTATTGATGATATTAGAAGTTTTTATACTAATGATAAGAGATTCTTATCACAATTTAAGAGGTTTAATTAAGGAGAGGCACTATGAAACTAAGTATAAATTTACTAAAACAATATCTTACATTAGATATTAGTATTGAAGAGTTAGCTCAAAAATTAACTTTTAGTGGCTTTGAGGTCGAGAGTATTGAGCCTTTAGTAACAGCGACATCGTTAGTAGTGGGTTATGTTAAAGAGTGTGATTCTCATCCAAATAGTGATCATTTGAATCTAACTTTAGTTGATATTGGGACTGAAACTGTTCAAATTGTTTGTGGTGCTCCTAATGTTAAACAAGGTCAAAAAGTTATAGTAGCAAAAGTAGGCTCTAATTTACCAAATGTAACTATTAAGGCAACTAAAATACGTGGTGTTGAATCCTATGGTATGATTTGTTCTTTATTAGAATTGGGAATAGATGAGAAAAATCTCAAAGAGGAACAAATTAAAGGAATTGAAGTTTTGGAAGATAGTGCAATAGTAGGTAGTGATCCCTTAGCTTTTTTAGGGCTAGATGATGTAATTTTAGATGTTTCTGTAATGCCTAATCGCAATGATTGTAATGGTTTTTTCTCATTAGCAAAAGAGATTGCCGCAATTCTTAATACTTCAATAAAATTACCTGTCATTAGTGATATTGAGGGCACTGATACTCAGCTTTCAATTAATAGTACTACTTGTAACTGTGATTTATTTTATGGAAGAATCATTAGAGATATTACTATCAAAGAATCACCTTTATGGCTGAAAAATATTTTAAATTCATATAATATTAAAACTGTTAATAATGTAGTGGACATTTCAAATTTAATTATGCTAGAAACAGGACAACCATTACATTTTTATGATTTACAGGCAATTAGCAGTGCAGAGCTAAGTTGTAGTGATGATTATCAGGGAGTATATCAAACTCTAGATGGTAATAGCTATGATTTAGAAAAAGGTGATTTAGTTATTAAGTCTAATAATAAGGTAGTAGGTATTGCGGGTATTATGGGTGGTGATGATAGTAAAATAACTAATAATACTTCTGATATTATTATTGAGTCTGCGAACTTTAATTTAGCTAGTATTCGAAAAACATCGAGAAGATTAAACCTAATTACTGAGGCAGCAGTTAGATTCTCTAAAGGCATTACTCACTATGACACTAAAATTGCGATTATCAGAGCTACTAACTTATTAATTGAATTAGCAGATGCTAAAATAGTGGAAAAAATTGTCAAAGTTGGTAATGAAATAGCTAGAGATAATATTATTGAATTAAGTTTACAACATTGTAATAAATTATTATCAAGTGATTTTACAGTTGCTGAAGTCAGTGATGTTTTCAAACGCTTAAACTTCGATTTTAGCGTTAATAATGAAACTTTTCTAGTTAAAGAACCAAACTTTAGATCTGATATAAAAATTCCAGTTGATTTAATTGAAGAAGTAGTGAGAATCTTGGGCTTTGATAGAATCAAGAGTAAATTACCAACTATAAGTATAAGTGAAGTGAAGAATTCTGATGAAATAAATAAACGAACTTTGATCAAAAATATCTTAAGAGGCTATAATATTTCTGAAATAATCAATTATTCTTTAGTTTCTCAAGAACTAATTAATAGAGCTTGCTTGCCAATTGGTGAGGCCATTGAACTTGCTAATCCTATTAGCACAGAGCGGAAATTCTATCGTAATAGTTTACTACCTTCGATGTATCAAACTATTGCCTATAATCATGCAAGATTTCAAGATCAATTATCTTTCTTTGAAATAGCTAAAGTCTATACAAAACCGTCAACTTCTAAAGAGCATTTATGCATTGCGATTAGTCATAGAACACTTTCTCGTTGGGCTAATCTTAAATTAGCAGGTGATTTTTACTTATTTAAAGGTATTATTGAGGGGCTATTTGAAGAATTTGGTTTTGACTTACAAAGAATATACTTCAAAGACAATATTA
>JBKDZL010000072.1:0-57718 GCA_047971145.1 Erysipelotrichaceae bacterium | reverse complement strand
GGTTATAGTGCTAAAGCTTCCGCTGCTTTTTGTCAGCGTTGCTTTAAAATAAAACATTATGGAGAATTAATGATAGATGTTAAGGAAGTTTTAAATCCCCAAATAGTTTTACAAGAAATAGAGAAAATAACAGCAACAATCATTTGGGTAGTAGATTTATTTGATTTTCAGGCGAGTATGAAATTGCCAATTAATCGCTATTTAAAAGATCGTAAGATTATTCTAGCCTTAACTAAAAGAGATTTATTGCCTGCAACTCTTAGTAATGATAAATTAGCAAAGTTTGTTTTAAATCAATTAAAAGAGCATAATATTGTCGTGGATAGTATTAGTGTTTTGGCTAATTATGCTCATGATGGTTTATCTGAGCTGATTAGCATTATGGATAATTATCATGATGATTTTATTTTGATGGGTAGTGCTAATAGTGGCAAGAGTACTCTTTTGAAAGCTCTAGTGCAGAGGGATATTAGTGTTTCTTTATATCCTGGTACTACATTAAAGATGAGCAAGTATCATTTTAATGATAAAACTATTTATGATACTCCAGGTTTGACTAATACTGGTAGTGTTATTCAATATGCTGATAATAAGGATTTAAAACAAATTATTGCGAATAAGTTAAGTAAAGTTAGACATTTTCAAATTTATGAGGATCAATCATTTGCGATTGGGGGCTTAATTAGAATAGATTTTATTGGAGTACAGCAGAGTACTATCTCTTTTTATTTGGCTGAGACTTTGAAAATTCACAGAGGTAAACTTGAAAAAGCAGACCAATTGTGGAATAATCATTATGGTCAACTATTACAACCAACTATCAATTCTTATCAAGATTTTAAAACTACAGTTTTTGATTTAACTAGTGATAAAGTCGATATTTGCCTTGATGGTTTAGGATTTATTTGTCTTAGTAAAAAAGTAAGGCAAGTGAGAATTAGCGCTTATAAATTAATTGATATAAGTATAAGAAAGGCACTGATATAATATGATTAACAATAGACAAAAAGCTCAACTAAGAGCTCTAGCAAACCAACTAAATACTATTGGACAAATAGGTAAAGATGGTATTAGTAACAATTTAATTAGTTTTTTAGATGATGCTTTAGAAGCTCATGAATTAATTAAAATTAATACTCTTAAAACTTGCCCAATTTCGCTAAATGAAATTGCGATTGATTTGGCTAGTGTACTACATTGTCAAGTTGTTCAAAAAATTGGCAGAGTACTGATTCTTTATCGTTGCAGTAGTGAGAATAAAAGGATTAAATTAGTTAAGTGAAAATTGGCTTATTAGGAGGTAGTTTTGATCCCATTCACTTAGGTCATACTAAACTTGCGACTAAGGCACTAAAGGAGTTAGCTTTGGATGAAGTTTGGTTTGTGGTGGCGGCAGAACCTAATTTAAAAGAGCGAACTTTAGTGGAATTTTCACAGCGAGTAAAAATGGTAAAGATAGCTTTGAGTGAGTATGATAAATTTAAAGTTTGCAATATTGAGCAAAGTTTAAGCAAGCCTAGTTATACTTATAATACCATCGTAAAATTACAAGATTTATACCCGTTGGCTGAGTTTATTTTTTTAATTGGTGAAGACCAAGAAAAACAATTAAGCCAATGGTATAAAATTACTGAACTTAAAAAACTGATTAGTTTTCATATAACTAAAAGAAATAATACTTTATTTCCCCAATCATCAACTGGTTTTAAACAAGGAAAAATTGAATATCTTGATACAGAGGTGTGGCAGTATTGTCTGCAAGAGCATTTATATCTAGAAGAAATAGTCTCTAATAGGATGAGTTCTCAGCGTTTTGCACATACTTTAAGGGTAATTGACACAGCTTTAGCTTTAGCATCACATTATGATGTTGATCATCAACAAGTCTACTTAGCAGCACTATTTCATGATATTGCTAAAGAAATAAGTCAAAAGGATAGTCGTAATTTTTTAACTGTGCCAGAGCAAAACCAACCAGAATACTCTTGGCATAGTTTTGTCGGTGCTAAAATTACTAGAGATCAGTATTTAATTAGTGATGAAGTTGTCTGTGCTGCTATATATGAGCACTCTTTAGGTAACTGCAGCAATCTAGTATCAAAAATATTGTTTTGTAGTGATAAATTTGAGCCTAGTCGTAATTATTGTGATGTCAAATCAATGTTGAAAATTGCTGAATCTGATTTAGATAGAGCTATTACTTTAGCTAAAGAGTATGCTAATGAAGTATTTAGGGATAGTGATAATTATCAAAAGTTAGCTGATATTTATGATGAATTGGTTGGTGATGATCAGGTATTTGATATTTATCAAGATTTTGTTGTCAAGCATAGTACTGGTAAAAAGATTTTAGAGTTAGCATGTGGTAGTGGTGAGTTAGCTATTAGATTAGCTAAGAGGGGATATAGTGTTCTTGCTACTGATTACTCTTTGGCTATGTTGGCAAAAGCCAAGGTTAAAAATGATCAACTTGATTATTTGCAATTGGACATGAAAAATTATAATTTAAGTGAGCACTTTGATACTATTATTTGTTTTTGTGACTCTCTTAATTATTTAAAGAATTACCAAGAATTAGAGCGATTTATCAGCTTGGCTCACCAGCATTTAAATTCTGAGGGAGTGCTGCTTTTTGATATGCATCATCAAAAACGTTTAGAGGAATTTAGTCATGTCTGGCAAGAAGAGGGTATTATCAATAATATAAGTTATCATTGGCAAATTAGTACCAATGGTGATGTTATTGAGCAACTGATAAGTATTAGAGATGATCGAAAAATATTTCAAGAGCATCATAAACAAAAAGTTTTCGCTTTAACTAAAACACTAGAATTATTAACTAAATATAAATTTAAAACAACAGTTTATACTGATAATGATATCTTTAATGAAGATTTACAAGAGCGATATTTTATTAAAGCTAATAAGATTAGTTAGGCCATTGCCCATTATCAATTAACCATTTTTTTAGATCATCAAATGTCAAGGGTTTGCTTTCATCCCAACTTAAACTGCTCTTGAGAGTATAGCCGCCATCAGCTTTACCACTAATAATAGCAAAAGCGGGAATATTGGTGATACCCCATTGTCGCTCTGCTTTAGCATAACTAATGGTATCAATATTACTTAAATCAACATAATATAGAAAATCTAAGCTATCTACTATTAAGTTTTTAGCAATAGCTTTAAATAAGACATTGTTAACGTATTCACAGTTATTACTATTTTCTTGGCAAAAGAAATAGACTTTAGTTTCGGGGTTATTTTCAACGTAACTATCAAAATTTAAGTCGGTGATATTTTGATTTTGATAGTATTGTTTAGTATTTACCTGTACTACTTGGGGCCAGAATACTACTAAAAAACAAACAACCAAAACAAAAATTATACTGACTAAATAAACAATTTTTTTCATATAGTTATTTTACCATAATAAAGCTTAAGGGTATAGAAAAACCGAGTGGTTAGCTCGGCTTGACTATTAATTTTGAGAGGAATTAATGAAAAACTAGTATTAACATGTTTGTCTTAATTATAGTAACAAAACTTTGTGTAAATTTTGTGTAAATTTCGAAAAAGTTTTATGAAATTTAAAAGTAGAGCATATTATAGCCAGAGATTTATATTTTTGTTATGATAGGGATATAAGGAGAACTGATATGAGTAATGTAAAAGCGAAAATTAGAATTAATGATGAATTTGAAGGACAATTAGATTTAGGAAGTTATAAGGTGGAAATTGCACCTAATAGAGCTCTACCCTATGATTTGTTACAAGCTGCATTGGCTGGTTGCTTACACTCTACTTTCTTAGATGTTTTAGAAAAAGAAGAATTAAGTATTAATTTTGTTGAATATAATATTTCGGGAGTTAAAAGAGATAGTGTACCTAAGATGTTAGAAGAAGTGACAATTAAAGCTACTATTGATACTTCTAAGAGTGAAACTAAAGTAAAAGCAGCTCTAGAATTAGCTTGTCGGTATTGCTCGATTTTCCAAACCCTAGCAAAAGTTGCTAAAATGGAATTAATTGTAGAATTTGAATCATTTGGAACTTGTTAAAAATAGAAACTTAAGTGTTTCTATTTTTTGTAGCAATAATATTCGTATTCTTTGATTATGGCATTGGTAATATCTAGGGTTGTATTGTTGTAACAGTTAACGGTGATATCGGTGCAATCTACAAAAACGTGTTTTCTTTTTAAATAAAGTTTACTAATTTGTTTATTGAAGTTTTCAGTAGGAGTATTTAGATAATAAATTCTACTGTGTTTCTGTAATATTTTAATATTGTTATAGTTGTCAACTACACCATCACTTGTGATAATAATTTTATTGTTTTGCTCACTAAGTTTTTCAATTACTAAACTTTCTAAATTGTAGTAGTAATCAAGTCCGTAGTTTTCAATAATATCTAAATAATTTAATTTTTCATTGGTTTCAACTAGTATTTTAGTATCAATAATTTCTTTTTGATAATGTTGGCCAAGAATATTGGCAACTTGGCTCTTAATAGTATTATCCATGCCAATTAAGACGATATTAGTTTGGTTTTGTAGTTGACTATATGCATTATCAATTCTAAAGTTTTCTAAGTCACTATTAATTATTTTATAAGCATAGGCAGCAGTATAGACTGTTGCTCTTTGAGCATTATAAGTTTTACATTTTAATTGTTTAGCTTGTATTAATAAGTCAGATCGTCCACTATTACAAGCTAAATCAATGACAATATCGGGTTTAGCTGCGATTTTAAAGAGGTTTATGATTGGTAAGTATTCTTTAGTATCCAGAGTGTTAATTAAAATATCTATCTTGGGAAAGAGCTTAAATTGATTAAAGTTGAACTCGCCTAGCTCTGGCTCGCTGCTAACCATAATGACATTACTGGTTTTTTGACTCAGTAAGTATTTTAGAGTTTTAGCATGATTACTATTACCGATAATGATGATAACTTTTTTATTAATTTCAATATTATGATGTTTAAATAAATCAATATAGCCAAAATAGCTAGCATTAAAGCCAATTAAAAAATTGTCTTGGTTGTAAATTGTATCAATAGTATTAGTAGCTTGGGCTACAGGATCTAAATAGTTCATTTTTGAATACAAATAGTCTTGAAAGTCATGATCAATGTGGATGAAATCAAAAGTTTTCCCCTCGATAAAAGACAATATTTTTTCATCGCTAACTAAAATATTTTGGAAACTAGTATCGCCCCAAAAATTAAAAAGAAATTTAGTTTTATTATCTGAGTGTTGTGTTATTATTCCCCGCATTTTTACTTTCCTTACTATATCTATTATTAGTATAGAATATTTTAACACTTTACTCAATAGCTTGTCGGACTTTAGAGCTACTCTCTAGCTAATAATCAGGATATGGGTAGAGGAGAATGATTAGTAAATTCAATTTTTCCAAAAAAATAAAAACTTTTATTGTATAATAATATCAATTGGAGGATTTATGAATAAACTTGATGATTATCGCAAAAAAATTGATGTGGTTGATAAAAAAATCATGTCATTATTAGAAGAAAGATTAACAATAGTTGATGATGTTTTGAATTATAAAAAAAATAATGATATTGCAATATATGATAATAATAGAGAAGATAGAATTTTAGCTAATGTTATTGAGAATAGTGAGCTTTCTAATCAAGAAGATTTGTTAGATATGTATCGCTATCTAATGGAAACTTCTAAAAGAAGACAAGCGAGAGCTTTAAATCCTACCAA
Organism: Erysipelotrichaceae bacterium; assembly: GCA_047971145.1. Classification (GTDB taxonomy): domain Bacteria; phylum Bacillota_I; class Bacilli_A; order Erysipelotrichales; family Erysipelotrichaceae; genus JBKDZL01. The sequence goes on along the minus strand of JBKDZL010000072.1, from coordinate 51,981 downwards.
CTTCATTAATCGAAAATTTGATGGGGTTTTAAATCCTGATGCGGTTTTCGCAACTTTAAAGCGAGCAAAAGATGATCAATTTCCTGATAAAGTTGTCAATGCGACTGTTGGCTCTTTAATTGGTGAGGATGGTAAGTTGGTGGCTTTTAAATCGGTATATGATATTTATAGTAATTTAGATTATAAAGATTATGCTAGTTATGCCTCTGGTATGCAGGGTAATCCGGATTTTTTAGCAGCGGTGGCCAAGTGGATTTTACCTCAGGGTTATGCTGGCTATCATCGAGTATTTGCTACTCCAGGTGGTAGTGGCTCTTTAAGTTTAACTTTAGATAGTGTCACAAATATTGGTGAAACTATTATCATACCTGATTTAGCTTGGGGTAATTATAATGTTATGGCTAAACTGCGTAATTTAAAGATTGCTAATTTTGCAATGTTTGATGATAATGATAGTTTTAATGTTGCTGGTTTAAAAGAAACAATAAAAGAAGTGGGAAAATATCAAAAACGTATTGTTATTATAATTAATGATCCAGTTCATAATCCTAGTGGTTATAGTATGAGCCAAGCTATGTGGCAAGAAATAATTGATTTTGTTGGGACTTTAGCTAATGATGTTGTGATTTTAAATGACATTGCTTATTTAGATTATTGTGCTGATAAAAAAAGTGGTAGAGCTTATCTGCATAAATTTGCTGAGTTGGCTGATAATACTACAGTGGTTTTGGCAGCTTCTTGCTCTAAAGCTTTAAGTATGTATGGTGTGCGCTTAGGTGCTGCGATTGTCTTAGGTAGTAAGCTGGCAAGTGATACTATGTATAATACTTTTTTAACAATTTCTAGAGGTATTTGGTCAAGTGTTAATAATGGAGCTATGGTAGCCTTTAGTAAGATTATGAGTGAAAATCAATCTGAGTGGCTTTTGGAACAGGAATCTTATGTTAGCTTATTAAAAGAGCGTGCCGAAATAATTTTAAAGGAAGCAAAAGAAGTAAATTTATCACTTTACCCTTATCATGAGGGCTTCTTTATCACAATGAAACTAGAGCAAAAGTATGTTACTTTAGTCCAAGAAGCTTTGATGAGAGAACATATCTATGTAGTAGCAATTAAAGGAGGTTTAAGAATAGCAGTTTGTTGTTTACCAAAAGCTAAGTGTTATGGTTTAGCAAATAGCTTAAAGAAAGCTTATGAAAATATCAAGAATAAATAATAATAGTCAGTTAATAATATATCCTACTTCAAAATTTAAAGACTTAACTATCAGTATCCAATTTCATTTACCTTTAACTAAGGAGAATATTAGTAAATTAGCTTTAGTTAGTGGCATTGTTGTGGATCAATCGCAGAAATATGTTAATAAAGTTGAACTTAACAAAAAATTAGACAAGTTATATGGTGCTAATTATGCACTTACTAGAACAATTAAGGGAAATAGTTTAGTCTGTGATTTTGTTTTTAATGGCATAAATGGCAAGTATTTAAATCAGGACATTCTTTTAGATCAACTCAATTTTATTAAAGAAATGATTTATCATCCTCATGCTACACAGAATGCTTTTACAGAAGTTTTGTTTAATGAAGCAAAAGATAATTTATTATATCAAATTAAAGCTAAAAAAGATTCTGCAGCTCGCTATGCTATCTTTCAAGCCTTAAAGATCTATGGGGGCGATACACCATTAGCTTTTGATAGTTTAGGTGATAAGGATGAAGTTATGGCCATTGACAATCATCAATTATATCAATGGTATTTAGAAATCATTCACAATAGTTATTATGAAATAGCGGTTATCGGCGATGTCGATGAAGCTTTGATTAAAGATTTCTTTATTAAAAATTTTCCAAAAGTAGAACAACAAATTAATCTTGTTACTTATAATAAAAATAAAGCTAACTTGCAAAGTATTAGTGAGGAAGCAGATATTCAACAGAGCCAATTAGTAATGGTTTTTAATGGTAGTATCAATATGAGTGATAAAGATTATTATAGCTTGGCTGTAGGTTGTGCTTTATTTGGTCAGTTGCCTACCTCTTTATTGTTTAGTGAAATTAGAGAAAAGCGTAGTTTATGTTATAGTATTTATTCTCGCTTATTTGTCTTTGAGGGTGGTATGTATGTTGCCACAAGCATGGATAGTAGTAAACTTGCAGAAACTGAAGAGCTAGTCAAAACTTTATTTACTCAAGTGCAAAAGGGTGAATATAATCCTGAAATGGTCAAGATAGCTAAAGATATGATTATTGATAGTTTGCGTGGCAGTTATGATGATTATCAGGGCATATTAAATCTTGCCTTTAAATTAAATCATGTCAATAAAGATTTAACCTTTGATAAAACACTAGAGCTAATTAACGATGTAAAACTAAGTGATATCAGCAAAGCCTTTAAAAATTTAAATTTAGAACTTGTTTATACTTATAAACAAAGGAGTAGTGATGAAAACAACAGTAAATAAAAGGTTAAATGAAACTTATCATATCGAGGTCTTAGAAAATGGCTTAAGTGTACTAATATGGGAAAAACCCGAATTTGCCAAATCTTTTTTTGGTTTAGCTACTAACTTTGGTGCTTTACATTTAAGTGAGGAAGTTGATGGAGTTTTAAATAATTTTCATAGTGGTATTGCTCATTTTTTAGAGCATAAAATGTTTGAGAATGAGGATCATAGTGATGTGATGAATACTTTTACAGCTTTAGGTTGCTCAGTTAATGCCTTTACTTCTTATAATGAGACCTTATATTATTTTACTAGTAGTAATGATGATTTAAAAAAACCACTAAATTTACTTTTAGATTTTGTCCAACAGTTTAAGGTTTCTAAAGCTTCAGTAGAAAAAGAAAAAGGGATAATTGATTCGGAGTATAAAATGTATCAACAAATGCCGGGCAGTAAACTGATTCATAGTCTTTTTGAAGGGTTATTTCATAATTACCCCCTAAACCAAGATATTAGTGGTGATAGTGAAAACATTATGGCAATTAGTGCTCAGGAGTTAGAATTAGCACATAGTTATAATTATCATCCGAATAATATGTTATTAGTGGCCGTTAGTAAATTAAACCCTAAAGAAATATTAGAAATTATAAAGAAAAATCAAAGTCAAAAAGAATTCATTAAAATCAAAGAAATCAAAAAAGTGTTTCCCGTTGAACCACTACAAGTAAAACAAAAGTATCAAGAAATTAAGATGAATTTAGCGCAAGGAAAGATTGCGATGGGCTATAAATTTAAGCCTGACTCATTAGTGGGTTCTGGATTAATCAAAAGAAATTTAATTTTCAAAATGTTTTGTGATGCCAACTTTACCTCCACAAATAATATCTATCAAAAATGGCTAAATGATAAGATAATTAATGATAGTTTTATGGCTGATGCTGAGGTGAGTGAGAGGGCAATGTTCTTTTTATTAATTAATGATGATATTAATGATAACTGGTCAAAAACTATGGATGATTATCTTCAAACAGTATTAAAAAAACCTATTACTGATCAGCTACTTAGCCAACTTAAAAAAAGATTAATTGGTAAATTTATTAGGGATTTTGATCAAGTTGAAGAAATTGCCATTAGTGCAATGCAGTTTCATTGGCAAGGTGTTGAATTACCAGAAGTATTAGAGCTCATTGAGAGCATTAAGGTCGAAGATTTTAATTTTATTAGGGAATTAGATTGGACTAATAAAGCAATATTAAAAATAATTTAGGAATTATTAGAACTCTTGTCTATATATAAGATAGGAGGTAATTAAATGAATAGTGTAGTAATGTTGGGTCGTGTTGTTAAGCCCATTGTCACTCGCAAGACTGACCATGGTTTAAATGTAGTAAATGTGGAAGTTGAAGTGGAGAGAAACTCTAGCAACTCAGAGGGCAATTATGATAGTGATATCTATAGTGTAACAGCGTGGAAAGACTTAGCGCTTAAGTGTCAAAAAGATTTAAAGGTTAATGATTTAATTATTATTAAAGGCTATCTTGCTGCTAAAAGCTTTAAGACAAAAAATGAAAATCCTTTTTATTATAGTGAAATCATAGCTTCAAGTGTTAAAGTTATCAATAACTAGCTCATATTTAATGAGCTTTTTATTTGTAAATTAGTTTAAATTATTGATTTTAGCTCATAATTTTTAAAAACCTTTGAATAGTTAAAATTTATAGAAGTTAACAATTAATTAGTGTATAATAAATCTGTATGATTTTTATTATGCTAAGGAGTTATGTTGATTATGAGAAATGAAATGTTTAATCGTAAATTAAGCTTTAATGATTTACTTAGTACTATTGGAGCTTATCTAAATAAAAGAGGTATTTATTATATTATTATTATGATAATTACTTTAACTCTTTCTTTTTTCTTAACCTTTTTATTGGTTAGTAGTATTGCTGAGGCGTATCAAACTGTTTTGATTCAACATCAAGAAATTGTTTTTAGAATTGTCAATGATAACCCTAGTGAAACTCAAATAATTAATGTAATTGATTTTGGTTTTCGCATGATACCTCATTGCTATTTATCAATTATTGTCTGTGTTTTTGGTTTATATATGGTTGGCAGTATTGGCAACTTATTAATTTTTACTTCTCAAGATTTATTTATTAAAGGAATTAAACAAAGAAATAATAAAACATTGAGTTATATTATTAAGAGATTTTTTTCGAACTTTTTTAGTGTTTTTATCGTTGGGATATTAGTTGCGGTGGCTATTTTAAGTTGCCTTTTGGTTTTATTTTTAGCTCAATTTATGATTGATCCTTCTTATATTATTTTAGCTATAATGGTCTCAGTAGCTGTTATTATCTTTTTTAGATTTTTATGGATTTACAAATGGCAAGCTACTTATCGTTATGATATTAGTGGTGGTGAAGCTTGTGGTTATTCTATTAAAATGTTATTTAAAAATCCAGTTATTACTTTACTATTTTATTTAATATTTAATGGTTCTATTTATTTAATTATTTATTTCTTTGGTAGCTATATGATTAGCAATTTACATTGGACACAATGGGCGCTCTATTCAGCAATTATTTATGTGGTCATTTGCTTAATATATATCTTAAGTAATTTATTTGTTAATTTTTGGTTTTTAAACAGAGATAATGTAATGCGTCAAAAATTAGATTCAGAATACATCTATAAAGATTATATTAGCCATCATTTTGCTAGTGCTAATGAAAAGAAAAGTTTATATGGCGAAGCTGATGAAATAGTTGAGCCAAAAGTTGAAGCCCAAGTTACCAATGTAACATCAGAGCCAAAGGAAATTATTGAGCCAAAAGAAACACTCACAACTAAAGTTGGAAAAACTGGCATGTTGGCAGGTTTAATATCTTCAATTAAGGCTAATTTTAATAAACCAAAAAACAAAACAACTAAGAAAATTGAATTAGCTACTTATGAAGTTAGCTCTAAAACTATTATGAGATATTATAATAATATGCGACCAAACTTTACTAAAGGACAGTTCACTCATAGGAATAAAGTAAAAGCAAAACACTATAAAAATAAGTAGTAATATTGCGATATTATTAAATGTATAAATAAAACTAACTCCATAATTCAAAGTTAGTTTTATTTTATTATAAGTAGTATGCTTATAGGTCTAACAACCCTATTTATTTAAATATACCATAAATATATCCCTAACTTTTTTGCAATAAAATGCTGATAATAAGTATAAATAATACAGCAGAGTCTGTGCTAATAAGAAAGAAGGTATTAGTAAATTAAAAAATGGTGATTATCTAAGATACTTAATAATAGTAGCTTATTGATTAAGTTAATTGATATTTAAAAAGAAGATATTTTCTTTTTTAAAATTAATAATCATCAGATAGTTTTTATTACCCTTATGATAATTTTCAAATATACACTATCGCTTTGCTATGCTTTATTGGTAGCTGTGAAAATATTTTTGAATAAGTTCTCATTAAGGTTTTGGAGGGATTTATATTTTGGGCTTTAGTTGTTGTGGTTTATACTCGAGTATTTTCGACTTTCCCTTTAGTTATAGAGGAGCTTATCTCTTATCATGATGTTGGTGTTATGAAAGATCTTTCGGAAATTATAGTATATGGAAATATGGAGGCATTAATTTTGCTTTAGATTTTACTTAATAGTATTTTATGTTGCGGATTTTTTAAAGATTTTATTATTGAGCTTTCCTTCTATAGGCCAGGGCTCAATTTCTAAAATTTTGGTTAGTACAGCACAAATATCTAAGATGCTGCCACCAGTTAATATTTGGTTTTCTTGGACATTAGTATCTTTAATGAAGTAAAAAGTTTTATAGTCATCTTTAATATCTAAACTGAAACCATGACAGGCTTTATGTTTTTTATCACTATGGATAAAACAATAACCAGCATTGGCAATAATGGCAAAGTCTGATTTTTGCTTAAGGCCAGATTGTTTTAGTTCCTGAGCACTGACGATTTTTTTAATAGCTGAATTATTATTGGCCCAGTTGTTTAGTTGTTTTAGATCTTTTTTTGTTAGTTTTTCTTTGTGAAGTAGACAAGCCAGTCCTTCACTTTGATACCACCAAGCATTATCAAGAGGATATTCTTTATTTAAATCTATATTGGTGTGAATATCTATTTGGCTATGATCGCTGACTATCATAATGCTATATTGCTCTTTACAAGCTTTTAGTAGTTTGCCTAGTCGCTCATCCATTCTTTGTAGTGAAGCTTTGGCTTCATTTGATTGGGTACCATGAAAGTGTTTTTTCATATCAGTATCAGTTAAATGCAGAAATACCAAATCAGTTTTGGCTTTTTTTAAGACATCACAAGCAACTGCAGTGGAAATGTTGTCAAGTGAGGGCTGATCAATACCTTTAAAGTGTTTAATATTTTTTAGTAAATATTTTATGATAAAGCCAGGGGTACCATTTTTAAGGATGGTTAGTATTTGGTTTTCGTGATCTCTGGCAATTATTTCTGGTAGATTATACTTAAAAGGAGCTTTCGCCATTACTGGCCAAAACAAATTAGTAATACTATAGCCTAAAGCTAAGGCTTTCTCCATGATATGAGGTGCTTTTATTTGATTGTAATACCAATTCCAATGAGGATTAGTATTATTAGGTTCAAAGGCAGTATTATCAATAATGCCATGTTTTTCAGGATAAACTCCAGTTATCATTGAAGTGTGACAAACATAAGTGTTAGAGATAAAGACTGAATCGACATCACTGACTAAAGTACCCTGTGATAATAACTTAGACATATTTGGCAGTGTGGCAATTTCTTTACTGAATTCTTGAGAATTAACAGCATCAAAACTTACTACAAGTAATTTTTTCATATAAAAATTATAGCATATTTTTATAGTGCTACTCAAGATGAGTGCAAATAAAATTGTAATGGAATATTCACAACAAAGTGGGAAAAATTAAGTTTTTTTACCAAAGTGTCTTTCTTAATATTTCGATTTTTTCATTTATTTAATAAGTTGCTATTTAGTGTTAAATAAGATAGAATCTAATCATTAAGGAGATAGCTATGTTACGTTTGGAAAAGGTTTCTAAATATTATTATAATAAGGGTATTATTGCCAGTGGAATTCATAATTTAGATATTGAATTTAAATTAGGTGAATTTGTTGCTATTATTGGTGAGAGTGGTAGTGGTAAGAGTACTTTATTAAATGTAATTGCTGGTTTAGATAGTTATGAAGAGGGCGAGTTATATCTTAATGGTAAGGAAACAAGTCATTATTCTTTAAAAGACTTTGAAAAATATCGCAAACAATATGTCGGAAATATTTATCAAAGTTTTAATTTGATAAGTAGTTATTCAGTTTATAAAAATATTGAGTTGGTTTGTCTTTTAAATGGTCGCAGCAAGCGAAAAGTAAAGAAGGATATTTTGGCACTTATCGATAAGGTGGGTTTAAGTAAGTTTAAGAGAACTAAGGTATCCAAATTATCAGGTGGGCAAAAACAAAGAGTTGCGATTGCTAGAGTTTTAGCTATGGATGTTCCAGTTATTTTAGCTGATGAGGCGACTGGTAATTTGGATAAAGCCCAATCAATAGAAATAATGAAATTATTACATGAGGTATCTAAGGATAAATTAGTTATTTGTGTTACTCATAATTACGATTTAGTAGAGCCTTATGCTACTCGTAGAGTCACCTTAAGTGACGGTAAAGTTATAGAAGATGTTAAGTTTAGGCCAACAGAGGATGAGATTACTTTTGTTCCCAAGAAAATGGGAAAACTTTCAATTTTTAATCGTTTTAGATTGGCTTTGCGTAATACTTTTAATTTATGGGGCAAATTGTCATTAAGGGTTTTGGTTTTTTTAATTTTGATTAGTGGAGTAAGTGCTGCCTTTGGCAGTTATTTGGGTAATAATGATGCATTAAATAATCTTTCATATTTTCCAGTGTTTGTTGGGGCAAGTGAGGATAGAATTATTTTAACTAAAACTGATGATAGTGTTTTTTCTTCAGAAGAGTTAAACTCTTTTAAGGAAGATGAGCGCTTCAATAGTGTTATCAGTGCTGATTTTATTTTAGATAGTCATATTGATGCTTATATTGATGGTGTGGAGAACTATTATGGTTTAATTAAGCCAATTAATATTGCTGATACAAGCAGTTTAATTGGGACTATGCCCGCTGCTAGTAATGAAATAGTAATTTCTCCTGCTGTATTTAATATGTATGGTGATGGAGCTAGTGTAGTTGATACTACTGATCCAAGTGCCTTTGAGGGTTATCTTGGCAAAACATTCTCTATTAGTGTTTGGCACTATCTGGTTGATGAATTTAGGTTCTTTAGTAATGATGAGTATGTTATAGTAGGGGTTATTCCTCCCACTGATACTCAAGTAAATTCATATGCTTATATGGATGAAGCAAATATCAATATTTTGCAGTTGGCTTTTAATCATTCAACCATTGAAGTGAAGTCAAAAATTAATAAACAAACTTATTTCAGTGCTGAGTACAATAAAGATTACAATAATGATTTTAGTATTTTTCCAAGTGATGCTGTTCCGGTAGGTAGAGTTTATATTAGTGAGAATCTTAAGGGCATTTGTAAAAATAATAAGTGTGATAATAATTGGATTAATATTGATGTTAAAAATAAAAATAATCATATTAACAGAGATTATCTGATTGGTGGGGTATTTAAAACTAATAAAATAGGGGATTTCTTTAAAAAACCAAATGAATACTTAGAAAATGAAGCATATCTTAATTCATATTTTATGAGTACTCAAGATTACAAAGATTTGATTGGTCATCAAACAACGAGCCAGATTTCTTTATATGTTAGAGATGTTGATAATATTAAGCAAACCATTAGTGCTTTAGAGAATCAGGGTTATAATGTTTTATCTTCAATGGATACTAAAGTAAGTGAATTTAATGATGTTTTTAATCTAGTTAATAACATAGTTTCAATGATTATGATTTTTGTCATCATTTTGGCCTTGTTTGGAATTTCATATTTTGTAATTTGGTTGACACAAAAGTCAAGACATACTTATTGGGCTACAGTTAGAATGTTGGGTGGTAGAGCCAGTGACATTAGATTTATGGTGACAATGGAGCTGTTTATCATCTTTAATTTTGTTTACTTTGGACTATTAGCTATCTGTTATTTATTGAGGGATACCAGCTTTTATCTTACTTATTTAGCTCCAACTTTAAAGTATTATCAGTGGCAGCACTTTGTAATATTGTATGGTATTTTATTGTTGATAACATTTACTATTAGTAGATTTATTTCTGGTAAAATGTTCAAAAAACCAGCTTTAAGTGTCTATAGGGAGGATGTATAAAATGATTAAATTAGTCAAACTTAATAAGTATTTTAATCGTTTTAAACGAAATCAAATACATGTAATTAATAATACTAGCTTAGAATTTGGTAGTGTTGGTTTAGTGGCTTTATTGGGTGAGAGTGGTAGTGGAAAAACTACATTATTAAATGCTATTGGTGGCTTAGATAAAGTTAATAGAGGATCAATTTTTGTTGATGGCAAAAAGTTAAATTCAATTTCAGGAAGTCGTACTGATACTCTAAGAAATAAATATATCGGTTATATCTTCCAAAATTATAATTTGGTTGAAGAGATGAGTGTTTTTGAGAATGTTGAAATTGCCTTAAAAATGATTGGTGTTAGAAATAAAACCGAGCGAGCTAGACGAGTTAATTATGTTTTAAAACAAGTGGGACTTTATCGCTTTCGTTATCGCTTAGTTACTGCACTCTCAGGTGGTCAAAGACAAAGAGTAGGTATTGCCAGAGCTTTGGTGAAAGATCCTGATATCATCATTGCTGATGAGCCGACGGGAAATTTAGATAGTGCTAATACCATTGAAATTATGAATATTATTAAAACTATCTCAAAGACTAAACTAGTTATTTTGGTTACTCATGAAACTAAGATTGCTGAATTCTTTGCGACTAGAATTATTACTTTAGAGGATGGTAAGATTGTTTCAGATCAAGATAATACTCATGAAAAAGAGTTAGATTATCGCATTGATCAAAATATTTATTTACGTGATTTACCAAATCATAAAAGAGCCACTTTTAATGATAGTGAAATAAATATTTATAGTGATAGTTCAGCTAATATTCAGGCAACAATTGTTGTGAAAAATAATAATATTTATTTACAAACTAATAATGGTAAGAATATTGAAACCATAAGTAATGATTCGATGATTAAGCTAGTAGATGCTCATTACTCAGCTATTAAAGAGGGTGACCATCAAGATGAATTTGATTTAAAAAGCGTGTATCAGAAAAAATATAAAGTACGCTACAAATCAGTTTTCACTATTTTAGGGAGTTTGCGTTTTGGCTTTAGAAAAATTGGTAGTTATAGTAAATTAAAGAAGGTTTTAATGGTTGGTTTTGTCATTACTTCTATGATTATTTTATTTTCACTAAGTCGGATTATGGGAGCTATAACTCATGATGATGAACAGTTTGTTAATAATTATAGTGAATATTTAACTTATAAAAATAGCGCTATTAGCAATGATGATTTAAAAGCGATATCTGAGGTAGATGGAGTTGAGTATGTGCTTTTAGGTAATTCAATAGTATCATTTAATCTAAACTTAGATAGATATAGCCAAGTTGCTTACTCTTATAATTATAATAAAATTTTAGGGGCTATTGTTAAACCTGAGTTATTGGATTCTAGTACTATAATTGCAGGAAGAGTAGCAGAAAACCCTAATGAAATTGTTGTTGATTTGCTAACTTTCAAAAAACTTAAAACAGAGTTTAATGATCCACTAACATACTCAGGTTATTTAAATATAGAAGATTATTTAGGTATTGAATTTAATATTGGTGATTATAGCCATGATTATTTAAGTTATCGTGTAGTGGGTGTTAGTGATACAAAATCGCCGGTTATCTATTTGGATAGTAGCCAATACAATAATCTAATTTATTTTGATACACTTTTAAATGGTGTTGATAAAACAATTGGTGGTAATGAGTTTGGTGGTTTTCAGCCAGAAAGCAGTGAAGCAATTGAGTATTTAGATGCAAAATTAGCTAGTAATATTACCATTAAAAAAGGCCGTTGGCCAGATAACGATAATGAAGTTTTAATAAATTATGATCAAAGTTATACTTATGAACTTAATAAAACGTATTCTGATTTAACCTTTGCGGGTAGTCATTTAAAGGTTGTCGGTTATTATGAAGCTGGTGCTGATCATTATAATCCTGCTTTAAAATATGTTAATTCCAACATGATTTTTAGACGTAGCTTACAACAGGCAAACAGTCTAACCATTTATAGCCCCGATAAGCTGACAAGTAGTACTGCTTTATTAGAGGCGGGATATCAAGTTATTGATAATTATCAAAATGACTATGATATTTTCTTAACCAAAAATAGTGAGGCAATTAATTCGCAGTTAGTGTTTATGTTAGTTGCTATTGTTATCGCAATTTTAGAGGTCTTCTTAATTATGAGAGCTTCCTTCTTAACAAGAATTAAAGAAATTGGTGTTTATCGAGCAATTGGTATGAAAAAGCGTGAAATGTATAAAATGTTTTTTGGAGAAATTACCATTATTACCTTTACTTATGGTCTGTTTGGTATTTTGCTTATGTGCTTTATTATTAATCAATTAATTAATAGTTATTTTGCCAATGATTATGTTTTAACACCATGGTTAGTTGTTCTGACCTTGCTAATTATTTATGTTATTAATTTAGTCTTTGGACTATTGCCAGTTTTCTTAACCCTTAGAAAGAAGCCGGCGGCTATTCTTGCTCGTAATGATGTTCAATAATTTCCTGAAATGCTTACAATAAAGTAAGCATTTTTTGTTATAATATTACTAGCTAAGGAGGAATTATGAAGCAATATTTAGATTTAATTAAACATGTATTAGAAAATGGCGAAAAGCGTAGTGATCGCACTGGTACTGGAACTTATTCAGTTTTTGGTTATCAAATGCGTTTTAATTTAAAAGATGGTTTTCCTTTGGTGACAACCAAGAAAACTTTTTATAGAGGAATTTTTCATGAGTTGTTGTGGTTTGTAAGTGGCTCAACTAATATTAGACCATTAGTTTTAAATAAAGTTAGAATTTGGAATGAGTGGCCTTATGAAGCTTATAAAAAAACTGCTGCATATCAAAATGAAACACTTAATGAATTTATTGAAAAAATAAAGGATGATGAAGTTTTTGCTGAAAAATATGGTGATTTAGGGCCGGTTTATGGTAAACAATGGCGTGATTTTTTTGGTGTTGATCAAATTAAAAATGTTGTAGAACAAATCAAAAGTAATCCTTTCTCTCGTCGTCATATTGTCATGGCTTATAATCCAGCTGAAGTTGAAAAGATGGCCCTACCTCCGTGTCATTCGTTTTTTCAATTTTATGTGAGCTCGGATGGTAAAAAGTTATCTTTACAATTATATCAGCGTAGTGCAGATATTTTCTTAGGTGTACCTTTTAATATTGCCTCTTACTCGCTTTTGTTGGCGATGGTGGCTCATGTGTGTAATCTAGAAGCTTATGAGTTTATTCATACTTTTGGTGATGCTCATATTTATCAAGATCACTTAGAACAGGTTAATACCCAAATTAAAAGAGAACCATTTGCTTTACCTAAATTAGTTATTAATAGAGATGTTAAAGATATTTTTGATTTTAAGTTTGAAGATTTTGAAGTAGTGGATTATCAATCTCATGAAAAATTAGTTGGTAAGGTGAGTGTGTAATGTTGAGTTTAATTGTTGCTTTGGCTGCTGATGGGGCAATTGGTAAGAATGGTTGGATGCCTTGGGACATTAAAGAAGATTTAGCATTATTTAAATCTTTAACGCTTAATCATAATTTAATTATGGGCTCTACCACTTTTTTAGGTTTGCCCAAGCCCTTAGCCAAAAGGCATACCTATGTGATAACTACTCGCAACGATTTGCCTAGTTATGATAATGTAACCTATATCAATGATTTTAAGAGTTTTCTAGTACAAGCTCAAAAAGCAGATCAAGAGTATTTTGTTTGTGGTGGCGCAAATATTTATCGCCAAGCTTTAGAGTTTGTTGACAAATTATATTTGAGCCATGTTAAGGGGACATTTGAGGCAGATACGTATTTCCCTAAAATAGACTATGATAAATTTAAAGTGATTAAAGAAGTGGAATATGCTGATTTTATTTTTAAAGAATATCAGCGTAAATAGGAGAGAATCATGAATTTTGTCGATATTATTGAAAAGAAAAAGCAAAACTTAGCTTTAAGTGAATTAGAGATTAATTATTGGATTGAAGCTTATAGCAATGATGAAATCCCTGACTATCAAGTCAGCTCTTTATTAATGGCAATAGTTTTAAATGGTATGAATGCTGAGGAAACTTTCTTTTTAACTAAAGCGATGATTAATAGTGGTGAGATTATTGATCTTAGCAGAATAGCTGGTGTTAAAGTTGATAAGCACTCAACAGGTGGAGTTGGTGATAAAACATCATTAGCGCTAATTCCTTTGGTGGCTGCCTGTGGAGTTAAGGTAGCAAAAATGTCAGGCAGAGGCTTAGGTTTTACTGGTGGCACCTTGGATAAGTTGGAGTCAATTGCAGGTTTTAATGTCACACTTACTAAAGAAGAATTTGAAAAACAAGTGAATGAAATTGGATTGGCCATCATTGGTCAAAATAATAAATTAGTCTTAGCAGATAAAAAGTTATATGCCCTAAGAGATGTCACTGCCACAGTAGATTCTATTGCTTTAATTGCCTCTAGTATTATGAGTAAAAAGTTGGCTAGTGGTTCTGATACCATTTTATTAGATGTTAAATTTGGTGAGGGGGCTTTTATGGCCACTAAAGAGCAAGCAAATGAATTAGCCAAGTTAATGATTAGTATTGGTAATAGTTATGGTAAAAATACTAAAGCAGTACTATCAAGTATGGACCAACCTTTAGGTTTGGCTATTGGTAATGCCCTAGAAGTTATAGAAGCAATTGAAACATTAAAAGGAAAGGGCCCTGCTGATTTTACTGAGCTTTTAATTGATAGTGGAGCGATCATGCTTCAACAAGCAGAAGTAGTTTTAGATTACCAACAAGGCAGAGCTAAAATAATTGAAGTTATGAATAATGGTAAAGCTTTAGAGAAGCTTACTTTAATGATTAAATATCAAGGTGGTAATGAACAGGTAGTAGAAAATACTCAGCTACTACCAAAGGCAAAATATCAAACTGAAATAAAGGTAAATAAAAAAGGATATTTGGCAGAAATACATGCTTTAGAATTAGCTAAATTAGTTAACGAGTTAGGTGGTGGTCGTGAAACTAAAGAGGATATTATCGACCCTGCTGTTGGTATTGTTTTAACTTATAAGGTGGGTGATTTGCTTGATGATAAGATGATTGTGGCAACAGTACATCATAATCAAGAATTAAACAATGATTTTATTCAAAGGGTAGAGAGGGCATTTGTTATAAGTGGTAGTGTGGTTGAAAAGCCTGCACTAACTCATCAGGTGGTGAAATGATTCAAAATCAAGAATTTAAAGTCACAATTGAAAATTTTGATGGGCCATTAGATTTAATGTTGCATCTGATTAAAGAAAAAAAACTAGATCTTTTTGATTTAGATGTTTTAGCATTAGCCAATCAGTATATTGCTTTTATTAGAGAAATGGAAGCTATTAACTTAGAGATTGCTAGTGAGTATTTGGTGGAAATGGCTGCTTTAATTGAATATAAAAGCAAGAAATTATTACCAAGAGAAACTGCTGTTTTAGATAGTGAGTATCAAGATATTGATCATGAGAAATTGGTAGAGCGCTTATTAGAGTATCAACGCTTCAAAGATGCCAGTACTCAGTTAGCTATTTTATCACAAGAGCGTCAAAAACTATTAACTCGATCGCAAAGTTATTTAGTTAATGAGTGGTCTTTAGAATCAACTACAAAAATAGAGCCCAAGGCAATTTATCATTTATATCAAGCAATGGAGCGCTGTCAAGCCAGACTAAGAGAATTAGATCCACTCCCTGTTAAAGTGGCAGAAAAAGAAATGAGTGTTCAAGAGCGGAGTGAGAAAATGTATCAAATCATTAAAGGTTTACCTACTGTATTTAATTTTGATGATTTATGTCGGGATGCCACTAGCTTAATAATAGTTATTTTAACTTTTTTAGCTATCTTAGAAATGATAAAAATCGGGGATTTAGTATATCAGTTAAAGAATGATGAATTATATTTTCAAAGGGGAGTAAATTATGGAAAATAAAGTATATATAGAAGGCTTGCTATTTATTGCGGGTGATGAGGGTTTGACTCTTGATAAATTAGCTAGCACTTTGGCAATAGAAAAAAGCGAAGTATTATTAGAAATTGAAAAACTTCAAGAATCTTTGTTACAAAATGGTAGTGCTTTAGAAGTAGTTTGTTTAGCTGGCAGTTATAAATTGGTAACTAAGGCAGAAGTCTATCAGATTGCTGAGAGCATTTATAAAGAAGAAAAGTCTGCACCTTTAACTAATGCTGCTTTAGAAACCTTAGCTATTGTGGCTTATAAACAGCCTATTACTAGGGTGGAAATTGAAGAGATTAGGGGCGTAGGTTGTGATTTGATGTTAAAAAAATTAGTTATCAAAGGTTTATTAGAAGAAGCTGGTCGCTTAGATGCTGTTGGTAAGCCGATTTTATATCAGGTAACTGCTGAATTTTTAAATTTATTTAAGTTGGCTAGTTTAGATGAACTACCTGCCCTTAAAGTTAATAATGAGGAAGAAGACATACATTTGTTTCATTTAGTGGGGGAATAAAATGGAAAGATTACAAAAAGTACTGGCTGCTAGTGGGGTAGCATCTCGACGGAAGTCGGAACAGTTAATTATTGAGAAAAGAGTTAGTGTCAATGGAGTGATTGTTGATGCTCTAGGAAGCAAAGTTAAAAAAACTGATAAAATTGCTGTTGATGGCAAACTAATTAGTAAGGAAGAATTAGTTTATTATGTTATGAACAAGCCTAAAAAAACGATTTGCTCTGCCCATGATGAGCATAAAAGATTAACGATAGTAGATTTAATCGCAACCGAGAATAGAATTTTTCCCGTTGGTAGATTGGATTATGATACCACTGGAGTAATAATTTTAACTAATGATGGTGAATTGACTAACTTATTAACTCATCCTCGTTATCATTTATCAAAAACCTATTTAGTTACCATTAAAGGAGTATTAAGTACTGAAGCTATTAAAAAGCTAAACAAAGGAGTTAAGCTTGATGATGGTTATCAGACTCAGCCCGCTAAGGCAGTGATTTTAAATAAAAATATCAAGGAAGAGTGGACTAATATTGAGCTAACTATTAATGAGGGGCATAATCATCAAGTAAAAAAAATGATTGAAGCAGTAGGTCATAAAGTTACCAGACTTCACAGAAAATCTATAGGGGGTATTTTAAGTGCTGATAAATTAGATTTTGGTCAGTATCGCTTATTAAAACCTTTTGAATTAAAGAAGTTAAAACATTTGGCATTAAATGGGGAAGTGAAATAATGCATCAATATTTTGTTGATAATTTAACTCAAGGCATAAGTTACTTATCTTGTGATCAAGCTCATCATTTACTGAGAGTGTTAAGAAATAAAGTTGGTGATAAACTAAGAATTGTTTATGAAGGCCAACCTTTTTTAGCAGAAATAATAGAAATAAATCCTAAAGTGAAGTTAAAGATTATAGAGTCATTAAATTCTATTAATAATCATATCTTTATTAGATTATTGCCTGCTTTAATTAAAAAAGATAAATGGGAATGGTTGATTATGAAAGCTTGTGAATTTGGTGTTAGTGAAATACAGCCATTAGTTAGTGATAATTGTGTAGTGAAAATCAGTGATGATGACGATAATAAAATAGCTCGTTGGAATAAAATTGCCCTGAGTGCTTGTCAACAATGTAAAAGAGCTGAGGTAGTGTTAGTAAGACAACCCGTTACTTTAAAAGAAATAGGTAATTATCCTGCTCAATTATTGATAGTTGCCTATGAAAAAGAAAATATTGATAGTAGTTTAAAGAAGCTTTTGCAAAACAACAATTTTAATAGTGTTAATATTGTCATCGGTCCTGAGGGTGGCTTAAGTAGTAGTGAGCATGAATATCTTACTTCTTTGGGTTATCATAGTGTTTCTTTAGGGTCACGTATTTTAAGAGCTGAGAGTGCTAGTATTTTTGTGCTGAATTGTCTAGATTATGAGGTTAATCATGCCTAGTTTTGCGATTATGACTTTAGGTTGTAAAGTTAATGGCTTTGAGTCGGCTAGTTATACTGAGAGTTTAATTAAAAAAGGTTATCAACAAGTTGAATTTAATATGATAGCTGATGTTTATATCATCAATACTTGCTCAGTAACTAATGTTGCCAGCTCTAAGAGTAGAAAAATGATTGCAAGGGCTAAGCGTCTTAATCCCTTAGCTTTTATTTGTGTAGTTGGCTGTTATGTTCAAAGTTATTTAGAGGAAGTAAAACTATTAGATGGTATTGATTTGTTGGTTGGCTCAGTGGGTAAAAAAGAATTGGTTAATTTAATAGATGAGAATTATCATAAAGAAATAAAAGAACCAATAATTATCAATAATAAAGTTAGTGTTTTTGAAGATTTAACGATTGAAAAATTTAATCAGACCAGAGCATATTTAAAAATTCAAGATGGTTGTAATCAGTTTTGTTCTTATTGTATTATTCCAATTGCTCGAGGAAAAGAGCGCTCCCTACCATTGACTAGCGCAATTGATCAGGCAAGAATACTAGCAGACAACCATTTAGAAATTGTTTTGGCCGGCATTCACAGTGGTCGTTATGGCTTAGATATTGGCACTAATCTTTTAACATTATTAAAAGAATTATGCAAAATTGATAAACTCAAAAGAATCAGAATTTCTTCTATTGAAATAACTGAATTAGATAAAGAATTGATTGCCTTTATTAAGGATAATCCTAAAATAGGTAAAAATCTACATATACCTTTGCAATCAGGCTCAAATGAAATTTTACGAATAATGAATCGACCTTATACTTTTAAAGCTTTTTTAGATAATCTTAATTATCTTAGATCAGAGTTAGTTGATTTTAATATTTCTAGTGATATTATTGTAGGCTTCCCTAGTGAAAGCGAAGAATTGTGGCAAGAGTCATTACGTAATATTCAAGAGTGTGATTTTTCTTTTTTACATGTTTTTCCTTATTCGGCTCGCTCTTTTACTAAGGCTGAACAGCTTATTAGTAAAAATACAGCTAGCGAAAAAAAGCAAAGAGTAAAAACACTAATAGCATACTCCGATGTACAATTAAATAAATATTTACAAAAATTTTTAAATAAAAAAGTGGAAATCATAGTTGAAAAAAATCAAGATGGATTTAGTTTTGGTCATACTATGGAATATCTTCCTGCCAATGTAATGGGAGATTATCCGCAAAATACTATACTAAGTGCTGAGGTTTACGATATAATAGATAATATCTTGCAGGTGAGAGTATGAAGATAACAGAAATTTTTAATGTTGAGAGTGAACTAGATTTTAAAGGAATAATGACCTATTCCAAAAACAAAATTGCTGATGCAATCTATTTTTGTTTGTCGGGATTAAAATATGATGGCCATGAATTTATTGATGAGGCAATTAGTAATGGAGCTATTTGTATCGTACATTCTTTAGAGCTAGCCCATTATCAAGAGGATATTTTATATTTAAAAGTTACTGATGTTTTAAAAACTTTACATATTACTATTGAAGCTTATTATCAAGAGTTAAATGATATTAAATTAATTGGCGTTACAGGTAGCTATGGTAAGAGCAATATTACTATGTGGTTGTCAAATGTTTTGAACACTAAATATAAGTGTGGCTATATTGGTCAGTATGGGGTCGGCTACAATGGTAAAGTAATTAAGGATTATAAGTTTGAAGCTGTGGAATTAGCTGAACATTTAGTCAATATGGTTAAAAGTGGAGTTGAATATTGTGTTATTGAGCTTTCGGCAGAAAATTTAGCTCTAGAGAAATTAGATTTTATCAAGTGCCATCGCTTAATTTTCACTAATTTAGATGTTAATAAAGATAATATTTTACTACATGTCTCTAATGATAAGTTAAGCATTTATCAGAAATTATTAAATAATATGCCTAATGATGCTTTGGCAATCATTAATATTGATGATGAAACTGGATCTCGTTTATATCAAAATAAGAGTGTTGATGTTTTAAGCTATAGCATTGAAAATAGTAGTGAGTTGAAGGCTGATAATCTTGTATATCGACGTGAGGGTTTATTGTTTTCTTTTATTAATGATGATCATCGATATTTTGTTGATAGTGATAGTTATGGCAAAACTAATGTTTATCATTTATTAGCTGTTATTGCAGTGGCACATAGTTTAAATATAGAAATAGAAGTGATTTTAGAAAACATTAAAAAATTACCAACAATTCCAGGACGAATGGAAAAAATTGGTAGTCAACAGTTTTTGGTTTTTGTTGATCAAGCTTTCTCTGGTGAGCGTTTTGATTATGTTCTATCTTCTTTAAAGGAGATAAATAAAAATACTGAAGATCGCTTAATTGCTGTTTTTGGCTCAGCAGGTAAAAGAGATGCTAAAAATCGTAAAGTTCTTGGTGAGGTAGCTGATAAATACTGTGATGTGATTATTTTAACTGAAGAAGATCCTCGTAATGAATTACCTAAAACCATTGCGAATAATATTAGTGAGGGTATTAGTGATACTACTTATTATTTTATTGAAAATCGCAGTATGGCTATCGAACAGGCGATTAATATTGCCTATAATGATGATATAGTGGTAATATTAGGAAAAGGCGAAGAAGCCTTTATGGATAGAGGTTTAGGAAAGAAAGATAGCTTTTATCCTGGTGATGCTAAGGTTGCGAAATTAATGTTAGATAGGAGATAATTATGGAATTAAATAGATATATTGATCATACTTTACTAAAGGCTGATGCGACTGAAGAGGAAATTAAACAGCTCTGTCAGCAAGCCAAAGATTATAATTTTAAAGCTGTTTGTGTTAATAGTTGTTGGATAGAGTATTGTCTAGCTTGTCTTAAAGGAAGTGATACTAGTGTTTGTTGTGTAATAGGCTTTCCTTTAGGTGCAAACTTAAGTGAGGCAAAAGCAGCAGAAGCTAGATGTGCTGTTGCTAAGGGTGTTAATGAGATAGATATGGTTATCAATATTGCATATCTTAAAGATGGCAAGTATGAAGCTTTAGTTAATGATATCAAAATGGTCAAGGAAGCTTGTGGAGATATTATTTTAAAAGTCATCATTGAAACTTGTTTATTGAATGATTCAGAGAAGCAATTGGCTACTAAGGCTGTTGTTGATGCTGGTGCAGATTTTGTTAAAACATCTACTGGTTATTCTTTAGGTGGTGCTACAGTTGGTGATGTGATTTTAATGAAAGCTGTAACTAAAGGTAAAATTAAAATCAAAGCTGCAGGTGGTGTTAAAACAGTATCAGATCTTAAAGCAATGATTGAGGCTGGTGCTGATCGTATTGGCACTAGTAGAGGGGTTGCTTTAATGGGTGGAAACAACTCTGATCAAGAGTATTAATTCAATAATAACTATTGCATTGCTGAGTATAAAATAATATAATAATAAAGCAGAAGCTGGAAGGAGGGGTGAAATTGCCAAAAGTTATTCTTAGGGAAAATGAAGGATTGGATGATGCTTTAAGACGTTTTAAGCGCCAAGTATCTCGTAGTGGTACCCTTGCTGAAGCAAAGAAGAGAGAATATTATGTAAAACCTGGTGTTGCACGTAAATTAAAATCTGAAGCTGCAAGAAAAGCAAAAAGAAAAAAAGGTAGATAAATTATATTGAACAAACATTTCGGTGTTTGTTTTTTATTATGGGTATCTTTTGGTTGCGGTTTAATTAAGTTAGAGTTATCATATTATTATGATAACAAAAATAAATTTAGATGAATTAAGTAACAATAGTTTACCTCTTATTTGTGGGAATAATGATGAAAATATTAAAACAATTGAAGGGCAGTTACAAGTAAGTTTTATTATCAATAGTGAGAATATCTTAATAGAAAATGAAAATAGTGAAAAAGCTAAAGAAGTAATACTCGCCATTAACAAATGCATTATTAATCAACATGAATTTAATATCAGAGAAGTAATTTATTTATGCCAACTAGCTTTAAATAACCAAAAGGTAACTTTAGATGATTTATATAAAAAGCCTATAGTTTCTACTTATCTAGGTAAAATGATCTATCCTAAAACCAATAATCAAAAAATATTTTTTAATGCGATGATTAATAATGATGTGGTTTTCTCTATAGGCCCTGCAGGAACTGGTAAGACTTATTTAGCAGTTGCTTATGCTGTTTCTTTATTGAAAAAAGAAGAAATCAAAAAAATAATTTTAACTAGACCAGCAGTGGAAGCGGGTGAGAGTTTAGGCTTTTTACCCGGTGATTTAAAAGAAAAGGTTGATCCTTATCTAAGACCTTTATATGATGCTTTAAATGACATTCTTGGTGCTAGTAAAGTGGAAAAATATTTACAAAGTAATATTATTGAAATTGCTCCATTAGCCTTTATGCGTGGTAGAACTTTAGAAAATAGTTTTGTTATTTTAGATGAAGCCCAAAACACTACTGGTGCTCAAATGAAAATGTTTTTAACTCGACTAGGTTTTAACTCTAAAATGGTAATAAATGGTGATATTAGCCAAATAGACTTACCAAGAAATATTACTTCGGGTTTAGTTGAAAGTATTAAAGTTTTAAAATCAATTGAAGAAATTAAAATAGTTAGATTGCAAGCGGTTGATGTTGTTAGAAACCCTATTGTCCAAAAAATTATTGAAGCGTACCAGAACAAATAATAGTTGTTTAATTATTAGTGATTTATGCTAAAATTACTATATGAATAAAGCAATTGTGGTCGGAGTCAATATAAATAAGCAAAATGATTTTGAAGAGTTATTGGCAGAACTTAAAAATTTAGCTCTTGCTTGTGAAATTGATGTTATTGCTGAGGTAGTGCAAAATGTCAATGAGATCAATGCCAAGTATTATTTAGGTAGTGGTAAAGTTGAGGAAATTGCTAGAGCAATAGAAATTAATAATGCTGATTGCGTTATTTTTGATAATGAATTGTCACCTACTCAATTAAGGAATTTAGCAAAAATAATTGATGTCGAAATTTTAGATAGAACTACTTTAATTCTACAAATTTTTAAAACTAGAGCTAAGACTCAAGAAGCTAAACTCCAAGTAGAGATAGCCAGAATAAAGTATTTAATGCCAAGGCTCATTGGCTTAAATACTAATAGTGATAAACAACAAGGTGGTGGCAGTATAAATCGGGGAGCAGGTGAGACCCAATTATCATTAGATAGAAGAAAGCTAGAAAAACAAATTCATCTTTTAAATAAAGATTTAGAAAAAGTAGTTGCCAAAAGAGCAGTTCAAAGGAAAAAACGTCATAAAAGTCAACTACCATTAGTGGCTTTAGTTGGCTATACTAATGCGGGAAAAAGTAGTATTATGAATTATTTTTTAGAAAATAGCAAAGAAGAAAACGATAAATCAGTTTTGGCCAAAGATATGTTGTTTGCGACTTTAGATACGACAGTTAGAAGAATTGGCTTAGCTAATAATAGAGAGTTTTTACTAATTGATACAGTAGGATTTATTAACAAATTACCTCATGAATTAATTAAAGCTTTTAGATCAACACTAGAGGAAGTAGTGGAAGCTGATTTAATCTTGCATATTGTCGATGTTGCTAATGAAAATCATCAGCAACACATAGAAGTTACCAATGAAACTCTCGCTTATCTTGGGGTTTCTGATACTCCAATTATTGTGGTAAATAATAAGAGTGATTTGTTAGGTGATAGTGTTATTGATAGTAAAGCATGTTATGTATCATCTTTAACTGGTTGGAATATGAGTGAGTTATTAGAGTTGATTGAAAACAAGCTATTTACTGATTATTTAGATGTCCAATTTTTGATTCCTTATGATAAAAGTAATATTATTAGCTACTTTAAACAACATGGCTTAGTTGAAGTCATTAAACAGACAGAATTGGGAACGATTATTAAAACTAATTGTAAAAAATCCGATTTTAATAAATATAAAAAGTACTATTTAAAATAAATATTCTGGTCTTAAAATCACCAATATGTTCAGTATATTCTTGAAGTTCTCCTGCTGCCTCATCACAATGTTCTCTTTTAAGAGTGAAGGAGGGGTTAAATTGAGGCTAGAATTACTGCGAAGTTATTGAATACCATAGTGAAGTTTTGCTTTATTGACATGTCACTTACGATACCATGCACCAGTAAAAATCATCATTTCATAATTATTATCTGGTACATTCATACAATTACTGATAATGATTTTAAGCATTACATCTTCCTTGATTACATTACTAATTACCGCTTTTTCGTTTGCGATTAGTTATGCTATAATTAAACGTATATACACGCACCTTACTCTACTATTAATTAGAGTGTACTCTTCATTAAGAATATTTGCTTAATCAATACTTTAGTTATGTTACGATTATGGCAAAGCAGATGGTGTTGGTGGCGATAATAGTTGGGGGGCTCTGGTTTTAAATCAGCACAAAATACTGGTAAATCAAGATATTAAGCTTAGTTTTATTATTAAATCAATAGGAGAATAGATATGAGTAAAATGATAATTAAAGAAATCAATGGGACTAAATATGATAAAGTTTTTTTAAAACTTTATCAAGATGAAAATTTAATAGTTGAACAGAAAAAACGATATCAAAAACTTTTAGAAAATTTTGAGAAAAACTTTAATTATTGTGCTAGTGCTATTTATAGTGCTCCTGGTCGAACTGAGATTGGTGGAAATCATACTGATCATCAACATGGTAATGTGCTTGCAGCTGCGATAAATTTAGATTTAGTAGGAATTGTTTCTAAACGTAATGACAAAATAATAAAAATTATTTCTGAGGGCTTTGGTAGTTATGAAATTGATGCCACTGTTTTAGCTAAATTACCAGAAGAAGAGGGAACCTCTGAAGCTTTAATTAGAGGTATGTGTTTCAGATTTACGGAATTAGGCTATAAAATAGGTGGTTTTGATTGTCATATGGACTCTCAAGTTATTGAAGGAGCTGGTTTATCATCATCAGCTGCTTTTGAGGTTTTAGTTGGGACGATACTATCAGGTGAATTTAATGATAATAAAGTAGATGCAGTAGATATTGCCAAAATAAGTCAATATAGTGAAAATATTTACTTTAATAAGCCTTGTGGTTTGATGGATCAAATGGCAAGTAGTGTAGGAGGTTTTATTAATATTGACTTTAAAGATCAAAGTAAACCAGTTATTAATAAAGTTAACTATGATTTTACAACTAGTGGCTTTACTCTTTGTATTGTTGATACTAAGGGATCACATGCCGATTTAACAGATGAGTATGCTGCGATTCCTTTGGAAATGAAAAAAATAGCGAACTATTTTGATAAGGAATATTTAATAGAAGTTGATGAGCTTGATTTTTATCAGAATATTAATAAGCTTAGAGAAGTTATGGGAGATAGAGCAATTTTGCGAGCTTGCCACTTTTTTGCAGAAAATCAAAGAGCAATAAAAGAAGCTAAAGCTCTGGCAAATAACGATATAAAAACTTTTATAAACTTAGTTAATGCCTCAGGAAATAGCTCATTTAAATATTTGCAAAATGTCTATACTAACGATAATGTTCAAGAGCAAAATATTTCCTTAGCATTAGCAATGAGTGATAAGGTTTTAAACACTTTAGGTGCAAGTAGAGTACATGGTGGAGGTTTTGCAGGTACTATTCAAGCTTTTGTACCAAATAACTTGCTACAAGATTATAAACAAGCCATGGAAGAGGTTTTTGGATGTGGAAGTTGCCATCAGCTAAAGATTAGACCGGTTGGTGGTTATAAAGTTATTTAATAACAGATAGTATATTTTGTTATTTTATGAATATAAAGAAACTGAATGCTAGTCAATTTTTTAATAAACATAATATATTTTTTCTTTTTAAAGTAGAAAAAATTTGCGATTGAAATTATAAATAAAATGATTGACCACATGGTTTGTAGCTCCTTGCTTATTAGATATTATAAGACAAGTATTTGGTTATATCTTATTTCTTGTAATCATTTTCTTTTTGTTAATCTTAGTAATTGTGTTTTTGTTGCTTGAAAGTTATATTGTGTTAATTCTGATATTTATTGCAATGGTGATTCAGATTGCAAGTTTCTGAATTTTATTGTTTTATCTTTGTATTATTATACTAATGTGCTACTGCTTGTTGTTTTTGGCTGTCAATAATTTTTAGTAAGATTTCTTTATTGCTGTTGAGTATATCATTTTTACAAGACTTCAATGTATTCTAGATTATGATTGAGCATATATTATTTTAATAATATATTATAGTAATTATCACTTAATCTAATAATTAAAACTTTCATACTTTTTTGTATTGTTTTTTTTAAAGCTCTATGGTAATATTATATAGCACTCAAGTTTTTTAAGCCAAACGGGGATGTACTCAAGTGGCTGAAGAGGTGCCCCTGCTAAGGGTATAGGTCGGGAAACTGGCGCGGAAGTTCAAATCTTCTCATCCCCGCCATTAACGGTCCAGTGGTGGAGTGGTTTAACATGCCTCCCTGTCACGGAGGAGATCGCGGGTTCGATCCCCGTCTGGACCGCCATATAGGCAGATGTAGTTCATTGGTTGACCTCGACCTTTCCAAGTTGGATACTGGGGTTCAATTACCCTCATATGCTCCATTGACTAGAAATAGACTAAAGATAGCCTTAAATAAAGGTTATCTTTTATTTTTATCATTTTTTAAAATGCTGTAAGTGCAACAAATTTCACTTTGTAAATAAAAAAAGGCGCAATTAAGCCCTATATTTAGTGAAATAATGTAAAAAAGTGATAAGTAGTAAAATTAAATCAAAAAAACAGCTATAAACTATTTTCTAATTTAATTTTACAGCTTACTTTAGTAAAGTTTAAATCGGATTTTTGTTGACATATATAATTAATAGTAATAAAATTATAAAAAGAAATAGAAAGGATATTCTTTTAACAATGAGAAAATAGTTTCAACATTGATAAATATTTAATTAAAGGAATATAGGGAAAAGTATGAAGAGAATTATTAAAACTTTTTTAGTTATGAGTTTCATCTTTACAGCCATTAATGTAAGTGTTCTAGCTAAAGAAACAGAAAAAAATAATGGTAAAACATCTACAGATGTATCTTTAAATATTGAAGTAAGAACTGGAGATACTACTTTTGTAGATAGTGACTTTACTTATCAGTTAGATACTGCGACAGCATTTGACCGTGGTAGTGATACATTTAAAGAACACTTCACAGCTGAAACATGGGAATTAACAGCAATCCCATATGGAGCTATTTTAACTGGCTTTTCAGATGCAGGAAAAGCAAAAATTGCAGCAAATGGTGGAATTTTAAACATTCCTGATACAATCGAAGGCGTTCCTGTTACTGTAATATCTAGAAACGCTTTTTCTGGTCTAAATTTAACATCGGTTTCAATGCCGGACAGTGTTCTATATTTAGATTTTGCCTCTTTTAGAGATAACAAAATTGAGAGTTTAAAATTATCAAGTAACATCATTTTCATTAATGAATCTTCGTTTGAAAATTCAATTTATATTAAAGAACTTGTTTTACCTGATACTTTGAAATCTATAGAGTATCAGGTATTTGCTTTTAGTATTAATTTGGAAACAGTAGTATTCCCACCGGGGCTGGAATATATTGGAGAACGAGCATTTATCGATTGTGACAAATTATCAATGGCTTCAACTGCTGATAATGCTAAGGAAAAAACTTTAAGTATTCCTGGTTCGTTAGTTGGTGGTCTTGGGTTATTATCTTTTCAGAATACTGGTTTTTCTTTTTTTGAAATTGAAGAGGGTGTTACTAGTGTGGTCAGCGCACCATTCTGGTTTAAAAACGGACTTAAAGTAGCGACTTTTCCATCAACAATTGAAGAAATAAATTACACCATTTATAAAATCTTTTTATATAATGCTCCATGGTATGGAGTAGTCAACAATATGAGTGATAGTGTAAAACTCAGCATTCATGAAGAATTTGTGCAGACTTTTTCTTGGAGTGCCGATAGGTTGCATCAAACTGAAGCTTCTTTTACTAAGGGCAAGGGTAATTATTATTTGTTCACTGGCGATATTTATGCGAATTATGATGTACTTGCTGTAGAGTTGGAAGAAGAGGGATTATTATTTTCAAGTGGAAATAATTGGTTAGCGGCAAAATCTCTAATGACAAAATCTGAATTCTTAGAATTTCTTAATGATGAGCAAAATGATTGGGTGAAAGAAGGTTATACTTTTGTTGGTTGGGATACCACTGGTTTTGATACAGGGGTGAATGCAGCTGCTTGGGAAGAATTGCCAATCCCTGTGAATGCTCGAACTTCAGGAGTGTTCTTAGTTGATAATATTCAAGGTATTAAGCCTATCTTTGAAAAGAATATAGAAAAATTTACTGTAACTTTCCAAGATTTTGATGGCACTGTTTTAGATACTCAAACTATTAATGCTGGTGAGGCAGCAGTTGAGCCGAGTGCCCCAACAAGATCTGGTTACGAATTTACAGGTTGGGATGTAGATTTTAGTAATATAACTGCAGACTTAGTGGTTACTGCGCAATACAAAGAAATAATAGAAACTTTACCTGAAACAGGAATTGATAGTACTATGATTTATGTGTCTGCCTTAGCGCTAATATTGGCAATAGCTGGTTTAGTTAATAGAAAAAAATATTTAAAAAATAATTAGTAAATTATAAATAAAACATCGTCAATTATCGGCGATGTTTTATTTTATGAAATTTCAGTGGTATCACTTTGACAGATTATAATGATATCCAGATAAAAATATGAGGGTTTCGAAGTCCTAATCAAGTAGTTGAAGAATATTTTATAACAAACTAATATCAAAGCATCAAAGGTGTAACATCTGTTTGATTTTTCTAGAAATATAACAAGAGGTTATAGCTATTTGACTTTTTAGCCGTAAAGTAATAGAATATAAAAGCATATTTATGCATGGGCGGTAGAAGAGCAACACTTCATTAGTACCGCTAACCACAAAAGGAGGAAAATTATTGTGAGTAAAAAAGTTGCGAAAGTAAGTAAATTACAATTCGTTGCCGGTCAAGCTAAACCCGGTCCAGCATTAGCATCTGCTGGTATTAACATGCCTCAGTTTATTTCGGCATTTAATGATGCTACTAAAGATCGTATGGGTGATGTAGTTCCTGTAGTTATTACTGCATATGAAGACAAAAGTTTTGATTTTGTTTGTAAAACAACACCAGCTTCTACTATGTTATTAAAAGCATGTAAAATTAAAAAGGGATCTGGTAGTGCTAAAGTTGAAAAAGTAGCTACTATCTCTAAAGAAGAAGTTGCGAAAATTGCAGAATATAAAATGCCTGATTTAAATGCTAATGATTTGGAAGGAGCAATTAAAATTATTGCTGGTACTGCAAAAAATATGGGTATTGTAGTAGAGGGGTTAGAATAATTATGGCAAAGTTAACTAAAAATTATAAAGCTGCTTTAGAAAAAGTAGACAGAGACAAATTATATGAAGTTGCTGAGGCAATTAAATTAGCTCAAGCAAGCAGTTTTGCGAAATTTGATGAAACAGTAGAGGTTAGTTTTAATTTAAATGTTGACCCTCGTCATGCTGATCAACAAATTAGAGGAGCAATGGTTTTACCTCATGGTACTGGTAAAACAAGTAGAGTATTAGTGGTAACTCAAGGAGCAAAAGAGAAAGAGGCAGAAGAAGCAGGTGCTGATTTTGTTGGTAATGCTGAAATTTTAGAAAAGATTAAAGGTGGTTGGTTTGATTTTGATGTCATAGTGGCAACTCCTGATATGATGGGAGAACTAGGGAAATTAGGTCGTGTATTGGGGCCTAAAGGTTTAATGCCTAATCCAAAAACTGGAACTGTAACTATGGACTTAACTACTGCTATCAATGATATTAAAAAAGGTAAAATTGAATATCGTGTTGATAAAGAAGGTAATTTATCTTGTCGTATCGGTAAAAAATCTTTTAGTCAAAAAGCCTTGGTAGAAAACTTTGAAGCTATCTATAATGCAATTGCTAAAGCTAGACCTAATGCGGTTAAGGGGACATATATTAAAAACTGTGTAGTTTCAACTACTATGGGTCCTGGCATTAAAGTCTTGACAAACTAGAATTATTTTATATAATAATTAAGTATCAATATACCAAAGACAGTAACTGCGTAAGCTTAATATGTTACCGAGGTAGAAAAGAATATTACTTTTCAATCCCACGTCTTTGAGGTGGGATTTTATTATTTAGGTATATTGGCTAGAGAAAAGAAGGAGGCCAAAATGAACGATAAAGTTCTAAAAGCTAAAGAAGAACTAGTTTCTGAAATAGAAACCAAGCTTAAGGGTGCAGAATCAGCTATTATTGTTGAATATCATGGTTTATCAGTTACTGAGACTATTGATTTGAGAAGAAAACTAAGAGCTGAAGATGTGGAATTAAAAGTTTACAAAAACTCATTAGCTACCAGAGCGACTGAAAATGCTGGTTTTAAAGAATTATTAGAACATCTAAAAGGTCCAAATGCTATTGCTTTTTCAAGTGATGCAGTTGCGCCAAGTAGAATTTTAGTTGATTTCGCTAAAAAACATGAAGCATTAAAAATCAAAGCTGGTTTGGTAGAGGGTAGTTATGTAGATCAAAGTCGTATCAATGAAATTTCTAAATTACCTAATCGTGATGGTATGATTTCTATGTTACTTGGATGTTTCCAAGCACCAGTTAGAAATTTCGCATATGCGATAAAAGCAATTGCAGACTCTAAGGATGCAGAATAATTATAAAGGAGAAAAAACATGGCAAAATTAAACAAAAGCGATATTATTAGTAGCTTAAAAGAAATGACAATTTTAGAATTAAATGAATTAGTAAGTGCAATTGAAGAAGAGTTTGGAGTAACAGCAGCTGCTCCTGTAGCAGCAGCTGGTGCTGCAGTTGGAGTAGCAGAAGATGCAGCTCCTAGTGAAGTAACTGTAACATTAAAAGAAGCAGGCGGAACAAAAATTGCGGTTATCAAGGTAGTAAGAGAAGTGACAGGCTTAGGACTTAAAGATGCAAAAGATTTAGTTGATAATGCTCCTAGTGCTATTAAAGAAAATATTGCGCCTGAAGAAGCTGCTGAAATTAAAACTAAATTAGAAGAAGCTGGCGCAGTTGTAGAAGTTAAATAATTTAAGAGTTTATAAATAATGAAATAAGTCCAAGAAATTGGGCTTTTTTCTTGCTTTATTAGTGTTATAATTGTTATATGAGTCATTATTTTAAAAACGATAGTAGTTTAAAGAATGATAAAATAGTTATTCCTTTTATATTTAAGGGCTATAATTTTAGCTTTATTAGTAATAATGGGGTTTTTTCAAAAGCTGAAATAGATACTGGTAGTTTAACACTTTTATCAGCTTTAGCTATTGATAAATTAACTGGAAATGTTTTAGATTTAGGCTGTGGTTATGGCTTGATTGGAATAACTCTAAGTAAATTAAATCCTGAAATAAATGTTCATATGGTAGATATTAATGATAGAGCTGTTGAATTATCAACTTGGAATTCTTTAAATAATAATGTTAATACCTTGGTATTTAAAAGTGATATATATTCTAATGTTGAGCTAAAATATAATAGTATTATTATCAACCCACCAATTAGAGCTGGTAAAGTTATTGTTAATAAAATGTTGATTGATGCTAAAAAACATTTGTTAAATCATGGTGATTTGATTATTGTTATGAGAAAAAGTCATGGTGCGAAGTCTGCTTTTGAGTTATTAAAGGTTAATTACAGTCATGTCGAGATTTTGAAAAAAAATAAAGGTTTTTATGTCATCAAAGCTCAAGTCTGATTAGCTAAATTATATTAGCTATTTCATTAAGATGGAATATTAACCATACTAAAACATTAGGTTTTAGAAGTCCTAATCAAATAGTTGAAGAATATTTTATAACTAACTAATATAAAAAAGACCAAAAGTGTAACATCTGTTTGATTTCTTTAGAATTTCTGCACTATTGTTA
Source organism: Erysipelotrichaceae bacterium (assembly GCA_047971145.1). Lineage (GTDB taxonomy): Bacteria > Bacillota_I > Bacilli_A > Erysipelotrichales > Erysipelotrichaceae > JBKDZL01. Next base: position 20,271 of record JBKDZL010000072.1, on the reverse strand, counting down.
GAATACTATCAATTGACTTTTAATGCTTTTGTAGTATAATTACATTGATTAAATAATCAAGGAGGAAGAAATTAAATGTCAGTAAAAATTGCAATTAATGGTTTTGGACGTATTGGACGTTTAGCATTCAGACAAATGTTTGGAGATGCAGATTTTGAAATTGTTGCTATTAATGATTTAACAGATGCTAAAACTTTAGCTCATTTATTGAAGTATGATTCAGCTCAAGGTACTTATAAGGCTGATTCAATATCTCATAGTGATAATAGTATAGTTGTTGATGGTAAAGAAATTACTATCTATTCAGAAAAAGATCCTGTAAATTTACCTTGGGGTAAATTAGGTGTTGATGTTGTTATTGAGTCAACTGGTTTCTTTACTTCAAAAGAAAAAGCGGAAGCTCATATTACAGCGGGAGCTAAAAAAGTTATCGTTTCAGCTCCAGCTACTGGCGATTTAAAAACAGTTGTTTATAATGTAAATCATGATATTTTGGATGGCAGTGAAACAGTTATTTCTGCTGCTAGTTGTACTACTAACTGCTTAGCTCCTATGGCTAAAGCTTTAATGGATGCATTTACTATTGAAGTTGGTTTAATGACTACTATCCATGCTTATACTAATGATCAAAATACATTAGATGCGCCTCATCGTAAAGGCTTAAGAAGAGCAAGAGCTGCTGCTGCTAATATTATTCCAGCTACTACAGGTGCTGCTAAAGCCATTGCTTCTGTAATTCCTGAGCTAAAAGGAAAATTAGATGGTGCTGCTCAAAGGGTGCCGGTAATTACTGGTTCTTGTACAGAGTTACAAGTAGTATTAAGTAAAAAAGGTTTGACTGAAGCTGATATCAACGCTGCTATGAAAGCTGCTAGCAATGAATCATTTGGTTACACTGAAGACGAAATTGTTTCAAGTGATGTAATTGGTATTAAATATGGTTCTTTATTTGATGCTACTCAAACAAAAGTTATTACTGTTGGTGATCAACAATTAGTTAAAACTGTTGCTTGGTATGATAATGAAAACTCATATGTAAGCCAAATGGTAAGAACTGCTAAATTCTTGATTAAACAATAGAATACAATAAGCGACGAAAGTCGCTTTTTTTATGCTCTACTACTAGAGAAAACAAAATAAATCAAGTATAATAGATACATGATAAGTAGATATTTATTAGAAAAAGATTTAAATAAACCTTATTTTAAGAATATTTGTCAAATGTTAATTGATAAATATGACAAAAAAGCTCTCACACAGGTAACTTTTGGAGAAGTGAAGCCTGCCGACAAGGTAATTATTCTTACTAAAGATGGACCGAAAATTGTCAGGTGGGGCATTGATAGATTAAATGGTGATGGTTTAATACTAAGTGTTAACAATGAATTTATCAATAACCGTAAGGAATTTAATAGCGATATTGAAAAACGTAAATGTGTCTTTTTAACACAAGGATTTTATTTATTTAATGATGGTAAACATTTAGTGAGAAATGATGAAAACTATATGCATTTGGCAGGTTTTTATAATGCAAATGATCAAGCGGTTATTATTGATAAATCATCTAGTGAGCGAATAGTGGACTTAGCTCAAAGGATACCCGCAATCATTAAAGTAAATGAAGTAAAAAATTGGCTCAGAGGAAAACAAATAAGTATTGCACAGGAATATTTAGAAGTTGTTAAAGTTAAAGCTTTAGATTAAGAAGGAAAGATTAAATTGATGAATAAAATTACTTTTTTTAATAGTTATAGTGGAGAAATTGAAGAATTTAAAAGCATTATTGCCAATAGGGTTAGTATGTATGTTTGTGGCCCAACAGTTTATAATTATGCTCACTTAGGTAATGCTAGACCTTTAGTGGTATTTGATACTCTTAGAAGAGTTTTTGAGGCTCAGGGTTTTGATGTTGATTATGTTTCTAATGTTACTGATGTTGATGATAAAATCATTAATAAAGCAATAGCTGAGGGAGTTAGTGAGGGTGAGATTACCGCAAGGTATTTACAAGCTTACTTAGACTTAAGGGCAGATTTAAATATTAAAGATTTAAATGCGATGCCAATGGTTACAAAAACTATGGATCAAATTATTTTATTTATCAAGAACTTAATTGCTTCTGATTTTGCTTATGAAGTTGATGGTGATGTTTATTTTAGAGTTAATAAAATAAAAGAATATGGTCAGCTATCTAAGCAAAAAACTGAAGATTTAGAAGTAGGAGCAAGAATAGTTGAAGATACTAAAAAAGAAAATCCTTTAGATTTTACTTTGTGGAAGAAAACAGAAAAAGGTATTAAATGGCAGTCTGATTTTGGTGAGGGTAGACCAGGTTGGCACACTGAGTGTGTGGTTATGATTAAGGATTATTTTAATGGCTTAATTGATATTCATGGTGGTGGTATGGATTTAAAATTTCCTCATCATGAAAATGAGATTGCGCAATCTGAGGCTTGTTGTCATGATAAGATTGCTAATTATTGGTTACATAATGGAATGTTAAATATTGATGGTAGTAAAATGAGCAAATCTTTAGGTAATACCATGTGGGCTAAGGACTTTATTGATACTTATGGTGCTAATGTTACCAGATGGGTATTATTGAGTTCACATTATCGCTCTCCCTTAAATATAAATTCAGAAATAATTGAAATGAGCAAGAGTGAGTTAGTAAAAATTGAAATAGCTTTAAAACAGGCTAGCTTAAAGTTACAACTGGCTAATTATAACGATAGTGATTTTGACCAAGAAATATTCACTGAGTTTATTAAAACTTTAAATGACGATTTAAATACTCCTAATAGCTTTATGGTAATTTTCGAAACAATCAAACAACTAAATCAATTAATTAGAGATGACAAAACAGAAATTAGCAAACTAAGTAAAGTTAACAATACTATTTTAGAGATGTTGAAGATCTTAGGTATTATGATAGAGTTAGAAGTATTAAGTGCTTCAGATTTAGAGTTATATCAAAACTGGCTCAAAGCAAAAACAGCAAAAGACTTTGATTTAGCGGATAGTCTTAGAGCGAAATTACAAGAAAGAAAAATCTTGTAATGAGGGTAGATTTATTAAATGGTAGAGTTCTAGCTTATATAGGGGATTCAGTTATGACTCTTAAAGTAAGAGAATATTTAGTGGAATCAGGTCTTACTAAAGCCAAAGCTTTACAGAGTGAGTCTATTAAATATTTAAGTGCTAAAGGACAAGCGGCAATAATGGCTTATTTATTAAGTAAAGATTTTTGTAATGAAGATGAGTTAAAGATTTATCATTTAGGTCGCAATTATAAAGCTAACTCCGTTGCCAAAAATGTTGACGTTTTGACCTATAGAATTGCCAGTGGTTATGAAGCACTATGGGGCTATCTTCATATTAGTGAAAATTTTGAAAGGTTAGAGGAGTTGTGGCAAGCCTCCTTAGACTATTTTAAGGAGCCAGTATGTTAAATTATATCTACGGTAAGAATTCTGTTAAACAAGCATTAGGAATTAAAAATATCAATCGAGTTTTAGTCACAAACAATACTTTAAATGAGTTTAAATTTTTGTTTAAGAAAAATCATTTAAAATTTGAAGTAGTAGAAAAAGACCAATTAACAAAAACTGTTGGTAGTGATAAGCATCAAGGAATAGCCTTAGAGATTTCCGAATATCAAACATATGATATTGATGAAATAATTAATACTAAGGAAAAAAATGGCTTAATAGTTATGTTGGATGGTTTGGAAGATCCTCATAATTTGGGTGCTATTTTAAGAACGGCAGATGCTGTGGGAGTGGAAGGTGTAATATATGGAAAGAATCGTAATGTTTCTTTAAACGCTACTGTTGCAAAAGTATCAACAGGCGCCATTAACACAGTTAAAGTTGTGGAAGTAACTAACCTTAATCAAACTATTAGATACTTAAAAGATCAAGGTTATTGGATAATAGGGGTAGAATTAGGTGGACAGGACTATAAGACAATTGATTATAACATGCCAATTTGTTTAATAATTGGCTCTGAAGGAAAAGGGATATCTCGCTTAGTAAAAGAAAACTGTGATTACTTAGTGAGCTTACCGATGAGAGGTTTAGTGAATTCCTTAAATGCCTCAGTAGCAACAGGGGTTATGCTATATGAAATTACAGGAATCCAAAAAAAATAAAGCGAGGAGATAGAAATGGTATTATCAGATGAAATTTTAATTAAGCAAATTAACAATGGGGATAGTTATGCCATGGAGGAACTAATTAATCGTTATAAAAAACTAATTTATTTTCGTATCCATGAATTAATTTATGATGTTGTTTGCAAAATGTATTTATTTGAAGATTTAGTTCAAAGCTCAATAGTTTTATTATATGAGTGTGTTTATAGATATAATCCTGATAAAGGAGCTAAATTTTCTACTTATTTTAATTTTTGTTTGGAGCGAAAAATAATTAGAGAATGCAATAAATATATTAGAAAAAAAGAATTATATTTGGCGCTATCCTTAGATGAGAAGGGCTTTAAAGATGGCACTACTTCCATAGGCGATTTAATTGAATCAAAAAAATATGAGTTCCGTGGTGATTATTACTGGGCTGAAAAAGAACTTAAAGCTGCGATTACTCAGGTATATGAATCACTTAGTACCGAAGAGGTAGTGGTATGTGAGCGTAAGTTTGAAGGGTATTCTTATAAAGAAATTGCAGAAAAACATAATTGTACTACCAAGAAGGTGGATAACACCCTAAATAAATTTAGAACTAAGCTTTTGACAATAATAAATGATTATGATAAAGTTAATTAGAATCAATTGAGTGAGGTGTTTTTATAATGGCAGAAAAAGTAATATTAACTTGTAGTGTATGTTTCTCACGAAATTATTCAACTTTAAGAAATAAGAAAAGCAAAAGTGAGCGTTTAGAAGTAAAAAAGTATTGTAAGAAGTGTAATGCTCATACTTTGCATAAAGAAACTAAGTAGGTGATAAGATGAAATGGTTTAGTATTTCGGGTATAGCCCAAGAAATAAAAAGAATAAGATGGCCTAAAAAAGAAGAATTATTGAAAGATTTTGTAATTGTTTTATCATTTGCATTTTTCTTTGGTATCTTCTTTATTGGTTTTGATTTTATAGTAGGTCTATTCTTAAGATTATTAGGATTGGGTGGTTAAGATGATTGATAATAGTACAGTAATAACTAATGAAAATCCAGATGTTAGATGGTATGTTGTTAATACCTATGCAGGACATGAAAATAGAGTTAAAGAAAATCTGTTAAGAAGAATTGAGACTATGGGTTTAGAAGATCACTTATTTGAAGTTTTGGTAGCTGAAGAGAGTGAAATTGTTATTAAGAAAAATAAAAAAGAAGAAAAATCTAAAAATTTATTTCCCGGTTATTTATTTGTAAAAATGTTGATGACTGATGAGTCTTGGTATGTGGTAAGAAATACTCCAGGAGTAACTGGTTTTATTGGTTCTAGTGGTGGTGGTGCTAAACCATTCCCAGTTTCTGAGGAAGAAATGGATTTAATCTTACGTCGTATGGGCTTAAGTGATAAGAAGTATGTGGTTGATTTTGCAGTTGGTGATATCGTTAAGATTGAAAGTGGACCTTTTAGAGGTTTAGATGGTAAAGTTGAGAGCATGAATAATGAAACTGAAACTGCTATTGTTTTAACCATTGTCTTTGGTCGAGAAACACCAACAGAAATAAGTTATAATGATTTGTCTAAGGTTGTCTAAGACAACCTTTTCTTTTGGCTTTAAGCTATTGTATTGATAGGCATAAAAAAAACCTTTTATAAGGTTTTTAATTTATTCTTTGATTTCACCTGCAGCTTGTAGAGCTAACTTGGAAACTGTTGGTCCAATAATTTCATAAATTAGAGTTCCACAGAGGACAACAGCTCTTATGGTTTGAGCATACTCTGGTACGATATCTTGAGCGATTAGTGTTAAACCAATAGCAACACCAGCTTGTGGTAAAAGGGTAAAGCCAAGATATTTTCTAATTTTAGGTTCAGCATTCATGATTTTTGCCCCAAGATATGCTCCAACAATTTTTCCGCTAGTACGAGCGATGATATAAATAATACCTACAACTCCAATACTAGCTAAAACTTTGATGTCTAATTCGGCACCTGATAAGACAAAAAAAGATAAAAATAAAGGTGGAGTAAAAGCTTCTTGTACTTTTAAGACAGATGATACTCTGCTGGAAACATTGGCTAAAACTGCCCCCATAGACATACAAGTTAACAGAGTTGATAGTTTTAAATTAGTCGCAATAGCAATAGCAATAAATACAAAACCTATTAACCAAATTAAGCGATTTGAGTCTTCTTTATAATATTTAATTGGAATAGCAAATAGTGCACCAAGTAAACCTCCAACTAATAATGAGCCACCAACTTCTAATAATGGATGAATAATTGCGATAATTAGTGATGTTGATTGATGAGAAATAATCATTTGGGCAATAGCGCTTGCTAGACCAAAGCCTACTAAAGCAACTGCATCATCTAGTGCGACAACACTCAATAAAGTTTCAGTTAGTGGTCCTTTTGCTTTATATTGTTTGATAACCATAATGGTTGCTGCTGGGGCAGTGGCAGCAGCAATTGAGCCTAGAACAATGGAAAAAGCTAAATCATAGCCTGCTAGTATTAAAAAGCCAGTCACAAAGAATACAGCAACTAAAGCTTCAAATAAGGCAATCACTACTGGAGTAAAACCCACTCTTTTAAAATAATTAATTTTAAATTCACAACCAATGGAAAAAGCAATAAATCCTAAGGCTATTTCGGCCAAAAAATCTAACTCTGTTAGAATATTATGTGGTAAAAGACCAAAAAAAGATGGACCCAGAAACAATCCTACCACTAAATACCCTGTAACATTTGGTAGCTTAAATAATTTGGCGACACGTCCTGCTAAAAGGCCGCCAAATAAAACGATTGCTAAATAATATGCTTCTTCCATCTCTTACACACTTTCCTTTATAATACCCTTGACATAACTGACAGGAACCGTGAATAAAACCCCCGTATTGGGCTCATTTAAATTACCGACTGATTCTTCAATAATCTTTTCAATATTTTTAACTTCAGATTTTTCACAAACCATAAAGATTGTTTTATTTTGTGAGCGTGATAGATCTAATAGTGTTCTTAACATACCAAAACCATAATCGTTTTCAGCCAAAAGATGAGCTAAGCCTGTAGAGTCAATAACTGTTGCACCTGATATTTTATTATCAGAAAATCCTTTTAATAAATCGTCTAAGCAATCTAGCTTATTTAAAACAAAAAATAATAATTCCATAGATAATACCCCCTAAATTAACATTTTTCATTATACGCTTATATCTGGTCAGTGCAATGAAAAATCAAAATTATTTATCATAATAATCAAATGAAGCCCTTACAAGTTATAAAATATTAATTAATTGACTAACTACTGAGATTGAGTTAGTAGGTGGGCTAGTATTGTTGGATAATTAACAGAAGTATTATTACAACTCAACAGCAGTATTTTATTTTTTATTTAGATATTATCAAGAAGTTGTTTTTTGTTGAAATATAAAAATACAATAAATCTACAATAATTCCTTGCATTGAATTTTCGAATAGTGTATTATTATTGGGTATCTGCATTGATGTGCGAGGTTGCTGACACACGAGAATCCGTTGTCATGACGTGTAGTTAGGGAATTCGCAATGAGCAGGTCTATCAAGAATAGACAGGAGGAAATTCATGGCGGCTAAAAATGTAATTCGTATCAGATTAAAAGCTTATGAGCATAGAACTTTAGATGCTAGTGCTGAAAAAATTGTTAAAGCAGTAAGCGATCATGGTGCGAGAAAAATCGTTGGTCCAGTACCACTACCAACTGAAAAACAAGTGGTTACAATTTTAAGAGCGGTTCACAAATATAAAGATTCACGTGAACAGTTCGAAATGCGTACGCATAAACGTTTAATCGAGATTATCGGTCCATCGGCTCAAACTATTGAAGCCTTAACTCGTTTGGAGTTACCAAGTGGTGTCGATATCAAGATTGAGCTGTAAGAGGAGGGTTAAGACATGAAAGGAATTTTAGGACGCAAATCAGGAATGACTCAAGTCTTCACTCAAGAGGGGGTTTTAGTACCAGTTACGGTAATAGAAGTAGAACCTAATGTCCTCTTACAAAAGAAGACAATCGAGAATGATGGCTATGTTGCTGTTCAACTTGGTTTGGAAAACATTAAAGAATCTAGAGCGACTAAACCTCACTTAGGACATGTGGCGAAAGCTAAGACAGGTGCTAAGCGTTATATTAGAGAAATTCGTTCTGAGCAAATGGCTAATGATTATGAGGTAGGTGCTATTATTGCAGCTGATTTATTTGCTGCTGGTGATTATGTTGATGTGCAAGGAACTTCAAAAGGAAAAGGTTTTACTGGTGCAGTAGTGAGAAATAACCAAAAATTAGGACCTGCATCTCATGGTTCTATGCATCATAGAGGAGTTGGATCACTAGCAACAGGTGGTATTACCTCTCGTAAGGGTAAGATTGATAAAGGTAGAGTTATGGCTGGTCAAGAGGGTGGCTTTACTACTACTAATCAAGGTTTAGAAGTAATTAAAGTTGATACTGAGAAAAACTATATTTTAGTTAAAGGTAATGTGCCAGGACCTAATCGTGGGTTATTAACAATTACATCAACTGTAAAAAGAATGAAAAATACAGAAGCAGTTAGTTTAGTGGATTATTCTTCGATGGTAGAAACTTCAAAAAATGAAGCACCACAAGTTGAAGAAGCACCAGTGGAAACAGCTGCAGTAGTGGAAGGAGAATAATAGAAGATGCCTAAATTAAATGTATTGGATCAAAAAGGTGAAAAAGTAGGAACTATTACCTTAGCAGATGAAATCTTCGGTATTACTCCTAATAAACAAGCAATGTTTGATGCGGTGGTAATGCAAAAAGCTTCTGAGCGTCAAGGAACTCACGCTACTAAAACCCGTAGTCAAGTTAAAGGTGGTGGGCAAAAGCCTTATCGTCAAAAAGGTACGGGTCGTGCTCGTCAAGGTTCTATTAGAGCTGTTCAATGGCGTGGTGGTGGAATTGCTTTTGGACCAACACCAAGAAGTTATGCTTATCGTTTAAATAAAAAAGTTAGACGTTTAGCTATTAAGTCAGTTTTAAGTCAAAAAGTTTTAGATAAAGATTTGTTAGTTGTTGATAAATTTGAGTTGACAACTCCAAAAACTAAAGATTTTATGGAAATTATGAGTAATTTGAAATTAGAGAGAAAAACATTATTTGTAGTTTCTTGTGATGAGAATTTGGAAAACATTTGGTTGTCATTACGTAATATCCCTAATGCAATGATGTTGTTGGTGGATGGAGTAAATGTATATGATGTAATGAATGCTGATAAAGTAGTTATCACTAAAGCAGCTGCTGGTGAATTTAAGGAGGTATTTGCATAATGAATTCAAGAGATGTAATTAAACGTCCAATTGTAACTGAAAAAAGTATGCATGAGTATGAAAACAATCATAAAGTTACCTTTGAAGTTGCTAAGGGAGTTAACCGTACTCAAGTAAAGCAAGCGGTTGAAGAAATATTTAAAGTTAAAGTTGAAAAAGTAAACATGATTAATGTTAAACCTAAAACTAAAAGAGTTGGTCGTAGTGTTGGTAAAACTAGTGCTATGAGCAAAGCAATTGTTAAAATTGCTGAAGGTCACGAAATTAAATTATTTGATTAATTGACTAAGTATCGGATGAAATCGCTATATCCGGATAATATGCGAAGGAGGAACTAGAAATATGGCTATTAAAAAATATAAGCCGACCACTCCAGGGCGTAGAGGAATGACTACTTTAGTACATGATAAAATCACTACTAATAAACCTGAAAAGTCATTAACTACAAAATTAAGTAAAACTGGAGGACGTAATAACCGTGGTGTCATTACAACAAGACATATTGGTGGAGGACACAAAAGGTTATATCGCATCATTGATTTCAAAAGAAATAAAGATGATGTACCTGCAAAGGTAGCAACAATTGAATACGATCCTAATAGGACGGCAAATATTGCGTTGTTACATTATGCAGATGGGGAGAAAAGATATATTATCGCTCCTAGAAATTTAGAAGTAGGTCAAGTTGTTTACTCAGGACTTAAAACAGATGTTAAAGTTGGTAATTCATGTGAAATGAGAAATATGCCTGAGGGTACAGTTGTTCACAATGTGGAGCTAACACCTGGTAAGGGTGGCCAAATGGCCAGATCAGCTGGGACATCAGCTCAAATCTTAGGTATTGAAGAGAAGTATGTTACTGTCAGATTATCAAGTGGTGAGGTTAGAAAAATATTAGCTAATTGTCGTGCCACTATTGGTCAGGTAGGAAATGAAGATTTTAGTTTGGTTAATTATGGTAAGGCGGGTCGTAACAGATGGCGTGGTATTAGACCTACTGTTAGAGGATCAGTGATGAATCCTAATGATCATCCTCATGGTGGTGGTGAAGGACGTAGTCCAATTGGTCGTAAATCACCAATGACCCCTTGGGGTAAAAAAGCTATGGGTGTTAAAACTCGTAACAAGAAGAAAAAATCTAATGATTTAATTGTTAGAAGAAGAGATGGAAAGTAGAAGGGAGGTTCATATAAATGAGTAGAAGTGTTAAAAAGGGACCATTTGTCGATGCTCACTTAATGAAAAAAGTGGAGGCGCTTAATGAGTCTGGTAAAAAAGAAGTAATTAAAACTTGGTCGAGAAGATCAACAATCTTCCCAAATTTCATTGAACATACCTTTGCGGTTCATAATGGGAAAGAACATGTTCCAGTTTATATCACTGAAGATATGGTCGGTCACAAATTAGGTGAATTTGTACCAACAAGAAAAGCTGGTGGTCATGGCGATGGAAAGGGGAACTAATTAATGGACGTTAAAGCACAAGCAAAAACGGTTAGAGTTCCTGCTCGTAAAGCTAGATTGGTATTAAATCTAGTTAGAGGTAAGGGTGTTGAAGAAGCAACTGCGATCTTGAAGTTTACTCCTAACTATGCTGCAAAAGTAGCTGGTAAAGTATTGAAATCTGCAGTCAGTAATGCCACTCATAACCATGGTTTAGATGAAACTAAATTATATATTAAAAGTTGTTATGCTGATGAGTCAGTGACAATTAAAAGATGGATGCCAAGAGCTAAAGGTTCAGCATCAGCAATTCATAAAAGAACAAGTCACATTACTGTTGTTGTGGCAGAAAGAGAATAGGAGGTCGAAATGGGTCAAAAAGTAAGTCCAATAGGAATGCGTGTCGGAGTTATCCGTGATTGGGAATCTAAATGGTATGCTGAGAAGGATTTCGGCACTCTATTATTAGAAGATGTTAAAATTAGAGAATTTATTTTTAAGGAATTACATGATGCTTATATCGCAAGAGTTGAAATTGAGCGTGTTAAAAATCATGTTGAAGTAATTTTGTATACTGCAAGACCGGGTGTTGTTATTGGTAATAATGGTGCTAGAGTTGCAGAAGTTACTAAGAAATTAAATAAGTTAACTGGCAAAAAAGAAGTTAATTTAAAGGTGATTGAATTAGCGAATCCTGATTTGAATGCACAATTAGTTGCTAGAAGTATTGCTGAGCAATTAGAGAATCGTGCTTCATTTAGAACAGTGCAAAAGAAAGCTATTCAAAGAGTAATGAGAGCTGGAGCTAAAGGAATCAAAACTTTAGTATCTGGAAGATTAGGTGGTGCTGATATTGCTCGTAGTGAAGGATATTCTGAAGGAATTGTCCCTCTACATACAATTAGATCTGACATTGATTATGCTTGGGTTGAAGCTCATACTACTTATGGACGCTTAGGTGTAAAAGTTTGGATTTGTCGTGGTGAGGTTTTAAATGGCGAAATGGTGAAAGACCCTGAAGCTTCTAAAACTTTCGATAGAAATAGACGTCCGAGAAGAAATCATCGTCCTCGTCCAGAAAGAAATAATAACGAAGGAGGAAAATAATTATGTTAATGCCAAAAAGAACAAAATATCGTCGTCCTCATCGTTTATCTTATGAGGGGCGTGCTAAGGGTGGCAGAACTGTAGATTTTGGTGAGTACGGTTTAGTTGCTCAAAGTGGTGCTTATGTAAGCTCACAACAAATTGAGTCAGCGCGTATTGCAATGACAAGATATATGAAGCGTGGTGGTAAAGTTTGGATTAAAATATTTCCTCACTTAGCTATTACTAAAAAACCATTAGAAGTTCGTATGGGATCTGGTAAAGGAGCGCCTGAGGGTTGGGTTGCAGTTGTTAAGCCAGGAAGAGTTATGTTTGAAGTTGCTGGTGTACCTGAGGAAGTTGCTAAGGAAGCTTTACGTTTAGCTTCTCATAAATTACCAGTTAAAACTAAATTTGTAGCGAAAGGAGAAGTTGAATAATGAAAGCAAGTGAATTAAGAGAGCTTAGCAATCAAGAATTAGATCAAGAAGTTGTTACGCTTAAAGAAGAATTATTTAACTTACGCTTCGAGCAGGCTACAGGCCAATTAAGTAATTCAGCAAGAATTAAAACTGTAAGAAAAGATATTGCTAGAATCAAAACTATCTTAACTGAAAGACAGATAGTAGAAAGCAAGTAGGGGGTAGAAAATGGAAAGATCAGCACGTAAAGTTTATCGTGGTACTGTAGTTTCTGACAAAATGGATAAAACCATTACTGTCGAAGTAACTACCTCGAAACAACACCCATTATATGGGAAAAGAGTTAAATACTCTAAGAAATTTAAAGCTCATGATGAGACTAATGAAGCTAAGGCTGGTGATTTGGTTGAAATCATGGAAACCAGACCTTTATCTGCAACTAAGCGTTTCCGTTTAGTAAAGGTTGTTGAAAAGGCAGTTATTATTTAACCCAGAAAGGAAGGAACTTAAAATATGATCAGTAATGAAAGTAGATGTCGAGTTGCGGATAACACTGGGGCAAAAGAAGTATTAGTCATTAGATGTTTAGGTGGGTCTCGCAGAAGAAGTGCTAATATCGGTGATGTTGTAGTTGTTACAGTTAAACAAGCAACTCCAGGTGGAAGTGTTAAAAAAGGCGAAGTACATAAGGCGGTAATTGTCCGCACTAAGTATGGCGTTAATAGAGCATCTGGTGAGTATATCAAATTTGATGATAACGCTGTAGTTATCTTAAAAGATGATGATTCGCCAAAAGGAACAAGAATATTTGGTCCTGTGGCAAGAGAATTAAGAAGTGTTAAGGGGCATGATTTTATGAAAATTTTATCATTAGCTCCGGAAGTACTGTAAGGTGAGGTAAGAAAATGAAGATAAAAAAAGGTGATCAAGTTAAAGTAATTACTGGTTCTTCTAAAGGTACTATCGCTAAAGTTAAAGATGTGCTTCCTAAAGAAGATAAAGTAATTGTTGAGGGTGTTAATATTGTTAAGAAAAATATTAAACCTTCACAAATGAACCCGGATGGTGGGGTAATTGAGTTTGAAAAACCAATTCATGTGTCTAATGTAATGATTTATGATTCTAAAGCTAAAACTGGAAGTAGAGTTGGCTATAAAGAAGAAAAAGGCAAAAAAGTTAGATTTTACAAGAAAACTGGTAAAACTATAAAGGAGGATAACTAATGAATAGATTATTAGAAAGCTATAAAAAAGATGTTGTTCCAGCTTTAATGAAAGAATTTAGTTATGCTTCTATCATGCAAGTACCTAAAGTTGAAAAAATTGTTTTAAATATTGGTTTGGGTGAAGCTATTGCCAATCCTAAAGTTCTAGAGGATGCTTTAGCTGAGTTGGAGCAAATCACTGGTCAAAAACCAGTTAGTACTATTGCTAAAAAATCAATTGCTAACTTTAAATTAAGAGAAGGAATGCCTATTGGTTGTAAAGTAACTTTGCGTGGTAGTAAAATGTATAACTTCTTAGATAAGTTAGTTAGTGTTTCATTACCAAGGGTAAGAGACTTTAGAGGTGTTTCAAAGACAGCGTTTGATGGTAGAGGAAATTATACCTTAGGTGTTAAAGAACAAATTATTTTCCCAGAAATCAATATTGATAAAGTATCAAAAATGAGAGGTATGGATGTTGTTATTGTCACTAGTGCTAAAACTAATGATGAGGCAAAATCTTTACTAAGCGGCTTGGGAATGCCGTTTGCTGAGTAGGAGGACAAGAGTATGGCAAGAAAAGCATTGAAAGAAAAAGCGAAGCGTGCTCCTAAGTTTAGCACTAGAGCATATACCCGTTGTGAAAAATGTGGTAGACCACATTCAGTTTTGAGAAAATACAAATTATGTCGTGTTTGTTTCAGAGAGTTAGCTTATAAAGGGCAAATTCCTGGAGTGAAAAAGGCTAGTTGGTAGAAGGGAGCAAGTAAATGAATATGACTGATCCTATTGCGGATTTACTAACTCGTATCCGTAATGCTAATCATGCAAAGCATGATACAGTATCAATTCCTTCAAGTAATTTAAAAGTTGAAATAGCTAAAATTCTCCAAGCAGAGGGATATATCAACAGTTATGAAGTAACAGGTGATACTAAAAAAGAGTTAACAATTGAATTAAAATATACTGCAAGTAAAGATAGAGTAATCCAAGGAATTAAGAAAATTTCTAAACCTGGTTTAAGAGTTTATGCAAAATCTGATTCTGTACCTAGAGTTTTAAATGGTTTAGGAATTGCGATTATTTCTACTTCTACTGGAGTTGTAAGCGATAAAACTGCTCGTTCTAAAAAAATTGGTGGCGAAGTTTTAGCTTATGTGTGGTAAAAGGAGAGACTAATGTCACGTATCGGTAATAAAACGATTACCATTCCTGGCGATGTTGAAGTTAGTATCGACGCTAGTAATGAAGTGAGTGTTAAAGGACCTAAGGGAACTTTGTCACAAAAATTCTCACCATTAATTAAAATAGAGAATAATGAGGGTACTATTAATTGTAGCCGTGCTAATGAAGAAAAGCATACTAAGCAACTTCATGGTACAACAAGAGCTCTAATCAATAATATGATTATTGGAGTAAGTGAGGGTTACAAAATTGAATTAGAAATAGTTGGTATTGGATATCGTGCTGCGATTGAAGGTAAAAACTTAAGATTAGGTGTTGGTTATTCACACCCCGTATTAATTCCAATCGAAGAGGGAATTAGTGTAGCTTGTCCTTCTACTACTGAGGTGGTAGTTGAGGGTATTGATAAGCAAAGAGTTGGTGAATTTGCGGCTAATGTTAGAGCAGTAAGACGTCCTGAACCATATAAAGGTAAAGGAATTCGCTATAAAGGTGAATATGTTAGACGTAAAGAAGGAAAAACTGCAGCGTAGAGGAAAGGAGAGATATAAGTTATGGCAAAAATTGTTTCAAAAAATGACAGAAGAGTTCTTCGTCATAAAAGAATTAGAAGAAAAGTTAGCGGTACTGCATCTACTCCCCGTCTTTCAGTTTTCCGCTCTAGTAAGCATATACATGCTCAAATCATTGATGATTTGGCAGGCAAAACTTTAGTTGCTGCTAGTAGTGTTTCAATGAAAATCAAAAATGGTGGAAATATTGAAGCGGCGAGTGCTGTAGGAAGTGAAATCGCAAAATTAGCTAAAAAAGCTAAAATTAAAAATGTAGTATTTGATAGAGGGGGTTATATCTATCATGGTCGTATTAAAGCATTAGCAGAAGCTGCAAGAGAAGCAGGCTTAGAATTCTAGGAGGAACTATGACAGAGAAAGAACTAATCAATGAAGAAGTAACTGCTGTTGTTAAGGAAGATAGTGTTCCTACTGAGAATGTAAAGGCAGCTGCAGCAACTAGCGAAGTTAAAACTGAAGCTAATAATGAGGAAAAAACTACTGAGGATAAACCAAAACGTAGAAATTCTAACAACAATAGAAGAAGTAACAATCGCAAACCACGCAAAAATAATAGAGATAAAGAATTTGAAGAAGAGGTAGTGTTTATCAACCGTGTTACTAAAGTTGTTAAAGGGGGACGTCGTTTCCGCTTTACTGCACTTGTAGTAGTGGGTGATAAAAAAGGTCGTGTTGGTATGGGTACAGGTAAAGCTAATGAAGTACCTGATGCTATCAAAAAGGCTATTGAAGATGCTAAGAAAAATGTTTTCAGAGTACCTTTGGTGGGAAGTACTATTCCGCACTCTATTACTGGTAAATTTGGCGCTGGTGAAGTATTCTTAAAACCGGCTACTGAGGGTACTGGTGTTATCGCTGGTGGTCCTGTGCGTTCGGTATTAGAATTAGCAGGAATCGAAAATGTGTTATCTAAGTGTATTGGATCTCGTACACCAATTAATATGGTAAGAGCTACAATTACTGGATTACAACAAATGAGAACTTTAGATATGGTATCTAAGACTCGAGGCTTAAAGCCGGAAAATGTTAGAAAGTAGGGGTATATCATGAAACTACATGAACTGTCATATACAGAAGGAGCTCGTAGGAGTTCTAAAAGAATTGGACGTGGACACGGTAGCGGTCATGGTAAAACTGCTGGTAAAGGTCATAAAGGACAAAATGCTAGAAGTGGTGGTGGAGTTCGTTTAGGCTTTGAAGGTGGACAAACGCCTTTATATCGTCGTTTACCGAAGAGAGGATTTACTAATATCAATAGAAAAGAATTTGCAATTATCAATGTTAATCAATTAGATAAATTTGCAGATGGCGCTACTGTTGATGTTGCTGCTTTAAAGGAAGCTGGTTTAATTAAGAAAGAACTAAGTGGTATTAAAGTATTAGGTAATGGTGAATTAACTAAGAAATTAACTGTTAAAGCTCACAAATTCTCCGCTTCAGCTGCACAAGCAATTGAAAAAGCTGGAGGAAAAACAGAGGTTCTATAATCATGTTTAATAAATTTATAGAAATTTTTAAACATAAAGAAACTAGAAATCGTATTTTGTTTACTTTAGCTATGTTCTTTATCTATCGTTTAGGTGCAGCAATTTCTATACCTAGAGTAGATACAAGTGCGATTTTAGATAGTGCTAGCTCTAATTCTATCTTTGGGATGTTAAATCTTTTGGGTGGTGGAGCTTTGGAACAATTCTCGATTTTTGCAATGGGAGTTGGACCATACATAACTGCAAGTATTGTTATTAATTTATTGTCAATGGATGTTATTCCTTATCTTACTGATCAGGCGAAACATGGTGGAGCTGAAGGTAAGAAAAAAATAGATCAAATAACTAGATACTTGGCTGTGATTTTAGCTTTTGCTCAATCAGCGGTTATGACTTATGGTTTTAATGTTAGTTATGGTATCTTAGCTGATAATAGTATTACGACTTATTTATATGTCGCAACTATTATGACTGCTGGTACACTGTTCTTATTATGGATTGGTGATAGAATTACCATGCATGGTATTGGTAATGGAACCTCAATGATTATCTTTGCTGGTATTATTTCGAACTATCCAGCAAGCTTTGCTCAAGTTTATTCAACTTTAGTTGATGGCAGTGATGCATCGGCGGCTTTTAGTGGTATGTTAGGTTTTATTGGTTATCTTTTAATCCAATTCTTAATTGTAATATTATTACTTTATACTGGTAATGCGGTAAGAAAAATTCCAATTCAATATACTACTAGCTCAACTAATGTGGGTCGTAAAAATGTAAATTATTTACCGCTTAAGATTAATTCTGCTGGGGTAATTCCAATCATTTTTGCTTCTGCTGTAATGATTGCACCTTTGACTATTATGAGTTTCTTCTCAACTAGTTCAAGTGCTTATGTTTTCTTAAGTGGAGTTTTAGATTTCAGCACACCAATTGGTTTGGGTATTTATGTTTTACTTATTATAATCTTTACTTTCTTTTATACAGGATTACAAATTGATCCTGAAAAGACTGCGGAGAACTTGAGTAAAAATGGTACTTATATTCCAGGTATTAGACCGGGTAATGAAGCAAAAGAGTATATTAACAAAGTTTTGAATCGTATTACCGTTTTAGGAGCTCTTTCTATTGCATTTATTGGAGCTCTACCTTATTTGATTCCAATGTTTACTAATTTACCATCAAGTTTTGGTATTGGTGGAACAGGTATTATTATTGTTGTTGGTGTAGCACAGGAGACTGTCAAAGGTTTATTGAGTCAATCAACTCAAAGAAATTATAAAGGATTTAAAAGGAGTTTCTAATTAAACTATGAGATTAATTATTACAGGTGCAGCTGGTGCTGGTAAAGGTACTATCGCCAAGAAGATTAAAGAATATTATAATATTGCTCATATTTCTAGTGGTGATATGTTTAGATCTGAAATATCTTCAGGTAGTGCTTTAGGTAACTTAGCTAATGATTATATCAAAGCTGGTAAATTAGTGCCAGATGATGTTACCATTGAAATGGTACTTAAAAGAATTAGTGCTGCTGATTGTCAAAATGGTTATTTATTGGACGGATTTCCTAGAACGTTAGCTCAAGCGGAAGCTTTAGAGTCTGAATTATTTAAACGTAATGAGAGCACTGAAATGGTTATCAATCTGACAGTTACTTTTGATACTTTAATTAAAAGAATAGTAGGTCGAAGAATCTGTTCTAATTGTGGTGAAATTTACAATCTTTATTATAAAGCTCCAAGTGTTGAGGGTGTATGTGATATTTGTCAGAGTACCCTTACTCAAAGAAGTGATGATACTGAAGAAAAGCTGGCTATTCGTTGGCAAGAGTTCAATGAATCTACTTTAGCAGTATTATCATATTATGGTGATAAAGGCTTATTGTTGGATATTAATGCTGATAAGGGTAGTAATGAAGTTTGGCAAGAAGTCGTTAAACAATTAGGAGATTTAAAATGATTTCAATTAAATCACCAAGAGAAATTAAACTTATGAGGGAAGCTGGCAGAATTGTTGCCTTAGTCCATCAAGAAATGGCTAAAATGATTAAACCGGGTGTTACTACTTTGGAATTAGATCAAGCAGCAGCCAAAATTATAAAAGATAATGATGCTAGTGCTTCATTTCTCAATTATAATGGTTTCCCTTATAGTATATGTGCTAGTCCTAATGAAGTTTTAGTTCATGGTTTTCCTAACCAGACTAAATTAAAAGAGGGAGATATTATCTCTATTGATGTTGGCGCAAAGTATCATGGCTATCATGGTGATGCTGCAAGAACTTATCCTGTAGGGAAAGTTACTGCTGAGGCTAAAAATTTGATTGCGGCTGCTGAGCAGAGTTTACTAGAGGGTTTAAAGCTTGTCAAAGCTGGTGTGCCTCTTAGAGATATTTGTGCTAGAATTGGTGAGTATTGTGATGATATGGGATATTCAGTGCCCCTTGATTATACTGGTCATGGAGTTGGTAGTTTATTACATGAGGATCCTATGATTCCAAATTATGCTACTAATAGTAGAGTTATTTTAAAAGCTGGTATGACCTTGGCTATTGAGCCAATGCTACATGTGGGTAAGCCACAGACTAAGACTTTGAGTGATAATTGGACAGTTATTACTAGAGATAAATCTTTAAGTGCTCATCATGAAAATACTATTTTAGTTACAAATGATGGCTATGAAGTTTTAACAAAGTTAGAAAATAAGGAGGGGTAAGTATTGTCAAAACAAGATGTTATTGAAATTGATGGTATTGTCGAGGAAGTTCTGCCAAATACCAAATTCAATGTGAAATTAGAAAATGGACATGTGATCTTGGCTCACGTTTCTGGTAAAATCCGTATGCATTACATCCGCATTTTACCAGGTGATCGCGTTACTGTAGAAATTTCACCGTATGATTTAACACGTGGGCGAATTACTTATAGACATAAGTAATAAGCAAGGAGGAAAAACTTATGAAAGTAAGACCATCTGTAAAACCTATGTGCGATAAATGTCGTGTTATCAAACGTAAGGGTGTAGTAATGATAATTTGTGAAAATCCAAAACACAAACAAAGACAAGGATAAAAGAAGGAGATAAATAATGGCTCGTATTGCAGGAGTAGATATTCCACGTGAAAAGCGTGTTGTAATATCATTAACGTATATTTTCGGTA
This sequence comes from Erysipelotrichaceae bacterium, assembly GCA_047971145.1. Taxonomy (GTDB): domain Bacteria; phylum Bacillota_I; class Bacilli_A; order Erysipelotrichales; family Erysipelotrichaceae; genus JBKDZL01. The sequence goes on along the minus strand of JBKDZL010000072.1, from coordinate 252 downwards.
TTGGTAGCTCAAGAGCACAACAAATTTTAGCTGAAAACAATATTAGTGAAGAAATCAGAGTTAAAGATTTAACTGATGATCAAGTCAATGCACTTCGTACTTCAATTGAAAAGTATAAAGTGGAAGGTGACTTAAGAAGAGAGACAACATTAAATATTAAAAGACTTATGGAAATTGGTAGCTATAGAGGAATTAGACATCGTCGTGGTTTACCTACTAGAGGTCAAAGAACTAGAACGAATGCTCGTACTA
>JBKDZL010000071.1:0-2230 GCA_047971145.1 Erysipelotrichaceae bacterium | reverse complement strand
ATAATTTGGAGAAATTATTACAGTAATAAACTAGATGTAATTGATGTTACTATTAATTACCACAAAATATTCAATGATTTATTCTAAATAAGAGTTTAAGAAAGATAACAATTAGAGTGGAATTAGGGGCAATTTAATCCTTATGTAGTTTTATACCGAATAAATACTTGATAATCAAAATGCCTTCAAACGATAGCTGATTTATCAAATGTTGAGTATATGATAATAATTAAAACAAATAATATTATAGTTGCAAACGATTTGAATAAGTTTGTAAAATTATCCAAACAATAAATCTATCTAGGTGATCAATCTACCAAAAAGTATTTAAGTATAAAATAGGGAAAAACTAATTATTGATAATGAAGCATATTTATTAACTAGGCAGGGATTGCTAATTAGAATAAAAGGAGAATAGTATGGGAAAAACAAAGGGTGAAAAATACGTTATTAAGAAGTTAAATGATTATAGTTCACAAGAAGCAGAAACATTTAGCAATAAGAAAGAAGTGTATTTTGATGCAATGGATACAGCTATTCAAAATATCAAAAAGCATTTACACTCAGCTGATGGAAAATCAATAAATGCGTTGATGGAAAGAGCCGAGGGTCTTGGCAGTGAAAAAAATGCTGTAGAAAATGTACTTGAGGATGTAAAGAAAACAATTGAATACAATATAGATTAGGAGAAATATGAGTAAAACATTTAATAATTCAATCTCAATGATAGATGAGGATGGAGAAGGGGTGACAATTACACCGATTGATCCAAATCTACCTTGTGGGAAATTAGAAGGACAGACGGCAAATGATGTAGCTAATGATTGGTTAGAACAAAACTATCCTAACTTTAGTGAAAACCAGTTATATAATATGGGTATAACAGTTGAGTTTGAAGTCGGTGATGAAACTTTTGAGTTATATAATGATGACGGAACAACACGTTTTGTAAGTGAAGAAGAGTATAACAAGCAAGTTGAGGGTCTTAATGTCGGTCCTGCACAAGTAATATCAAATTTTCTAACAGTTGAGGGTAACGATAGTAAAATTGATTCACTTGTTGTATCAACGGGAGGTCTAGTTGAGCATATTGGGACTTCACACAAAGAGCCAGGAAAGATTAAGATTCACATTGATAACAACCAGATGTCGAGCTATATGTCAGGACTGATGGATACTAAGCTGACAACAAAGCAAGCAAATAAAATAAATCATGTGCTTGAAAAGTTAACCGGTGTAAAAAACGATGTTAGTAGTGGAATGTCAATAAAAGGAGCATATGATGACATTTTAGAAACACTAAAAGATAAAGATATAAGCGCGAAGAAAATTAGAGTTTCAGGAATTATCTTAACTGTGGTGCTAAAGCCGACAATGGATGTGTTAGAGCTTGAGAATTTATTTGATGCTGACGAGGGTGGTTTCCCACAATTATTAAATGATATGGCAAAAACCGGTAATTGGGTTATATTGCTAGTAGGAATGACAGAGTTAGCAAGTGGAGGAACAGCTTCGGGAATACTACTTACAGCCGGTCTTATTTGTACGGCAATTGATGTTTTAATTCGTGATGATGATGAGGTAAATATATTTAAGTTAAATAAAAATGGAGAAATTGAATATGATTTTTTTCTCAAAAATACAGATGGGGTAAAAATCCATTACACGGGGGAAATAAAATTAAATTATGATGATCCTCAGGTGTTAATAAACCAAATTTATGTATACTTAGAAACTGCTAAATTACAGCTTTGTGCTGAACTTGATACATTGCGTAATAAACGCATTGATATTATTGAGCGAGTGAAAATGGATATTGAAGATGATATGTATTCGATTGCATATGATATGTGTGTTGGTAGAAGCACAATTGATTCAAGTGATGATAAGAGCATACAAAGCCTTTGTGAAATTTATGATACAGATTATGTAAGGTTTATAAATCCATTAATTAGCAAGAGTCCATACAATGAATACATGAATGATAAATATGCACTTGTATCAATATCATATAATGGCCTTCACTTTTCATATACAATTAGTTTTGTATCAAAAGATAACCGAACAAGTTCATTAGACTCATTGGTCTATGATGGCGATTTATATGCATTAAAATCCGTTGTATTATCAATATGTCCGACAGATGAGGAGATAAACGAACATTGTAAAATGTATATTAAATCATACTATCAAAGTATACTTGCAAGTAACGCTACTAGAAAAGACGATT
>JBKDZL010000070.1:0-5627 GCA_047971145.1 Erysipelotrichaceae bacterium | reverse complement strand
ATAAATTCAAAATTTTAAGTAAAGAAATTATTGTGATTGCTGGAGCAAATGATTTTTCTTCTCTTGCGAATGAATTAGATATTAAAATTATGGAAATGGTACCGATGATGACCAGAAGCTTCGAATTAGAGGAATTCATTCATGGCCCTCAAAATGCTTTTAGTCATAAGATGTTCTTTGTCATTTTTGTGAAAAAGGATGAGGATTGCGAAAAAGCGAAACAGATTTCAAAATTTTTAAAAAATGAAATTGGTGGGTGTAGTTTAATTGGTGATTTAAAAGTTGATAATGCTGATTGTTATTTAGAATTTAAAAGCAAAGATTTTAAATTTTTAGAATTATTAACTTTTGTCCAAATCTTTGCTTATGAGATTTCAAATAGTAAAGGCAGAGATTTACGTAGGTCTTTAAATAGTAATATTAATAATTATATTCAAAAAAGCGTATAGGAGATATTATATGAAAAAAGTTTTAATTGTTACCCACGGCAAATTTGCTGAAGGTATTACTTCTGCACTTAATATTATTTTAGGAGATAATAGTAATATTATATATCTTAACACCTATATTGATGACTCGGATTTTAGAGATAATTTAGATATATTATTGAATGAAAATATCAACAATGAGTTACTAATATTTACGGATCTTTTTGGCGGTAGTATAAATCAAGAAGTAATCAAAAGATTAAAAAAGCAATCGATTGATTTGATAAGTGGTGTTAGTTTACCGCTATTGCTAGAGTTGCTAGTGACAGGTATTTACTGGGATAAAGATAAAATCCGAAAAGCAATTGATAATGCTAAAAATCAAATAATTTATGTGAATGATTATTTAGAGACAATAAATAAAAATGGAGATGATTTTGAATAGGAGGGAAAACCATGATTTTGAAGCTAAGAATTGATGACAGATTATTACATGGTCAAGTTGCTTATAGTTGGAAGAGTGCTTTATCGTATGAGGCGATTGTCATAGCAAGCGATGAAGCTAGTTCTGATGAATTAAGAAAAACAACAATTAAAATGTGTTGTCCAGATGGAGTCAAACTGGCTGTAAGATCTATAAGTGAAGCAGCAAAACTTTTGCAAAATGATAAATTAAAGAATATGAAAGTATTTGTTGTGTGCGAGAATCCTGAATCAGTACATAGGTTACTGGCATTGTTAAAAGAAAAGCCAATAATTAATTTAGGAGGTTTACAGTCTTCGGTAAATAGAAAGAAGTTTGCAAAAGCTGTTTATTTGAGTGAAGATGAAATTTCAATTTTAGATGAAATAGAAAAAAAGGGTTATAAAATTGAAGTACAAGAAGTGCCAAACACAAATTTAATTTCTTATAAAAGTTTAAGAGATAAATTATAAAAAGGAGGTAGTATTATGTATGAAGCAGTAGTGGTAGGATTAATTCTAGGTACATTATGGGGACTAGAAAAAATGAGTGGAACTTCGATGGTTATTAGACCGTTAGTAGTTAGTCCAATTATTGGTTTTGCACTAGGTGATTTAAATTCTGGAATTTTAATTGGCGCAAGTTTAGAACTATTATTTATGGGAGCGATTCAAGTTGGAGCTGCTGTGCCACCTGATAGTTTAGCAGGAGCAGGATTAGCTACAGCGTTTTCAATTATGTCAGGTAGTGGAGTAGCAATAGCTGTAACTCTAGCTCTTCCTATTGCGATACTTGCTCAGTCCATTAAGGTTGTACTCTTTATTGTTAGAAGTTGGTTTATGGATTTTGCTATGAAATTGGCCAGCGATGCAAACATTAAAGGAATAAAATTATTAAATTATGGAGGATTACTATTACAATCTTTGATGTACTTCATAGTAGCTTTTATAGCTATATTATTTGGATCTGAGGCTGTTGGTGTTTTTGTTGAATCTATCCCAGATAATATTATGAGAGGTTTAACTGTAGCAGGAAGCTTACTACCTGCGGTTGGTTTTGCATTGTTATTACAGCCTATGATGAATAAGAAAAACTTTATATATTTTATTTTTGGTTTTGTTTTGATTGCGTATTTGCAACTACCAATTTTGGCAGTAACAATTATGGGGGTAGTATTAGCTTTTGTAATAATATTTGAAAATAAAGGTATAACAACTACTGCGATCAACTCAGAAGAGGAGGATTTGTTTGATGTCTAATAAAATTACGATAAAAGATGAAAAGAAAATGTTAAATGAACTATTTTGGAGTTCATTTATCTTAGAGAATTGTTATAATTATGAACGCCAACAAGCTTTAGGATATGCAATCGGAATGTGGCCAGCGATTAAAAGATTTTATCATACTAAAGAAGATAGAGCAAAAGCACTAACGAGACATATGTCAATATTTAATACAACACCACATGTTGTGAGTGTTATTACTGGCGTAAGTGTGGCATTAGAAATGGAAGCAAGTGAAAATATTGATTTTGATGTAACAACAATAAATAGTGTTAAAGTAGGACTAATGGGGCCTTTAGCTGGAATTGGTGATTCGCTATTTTGGGGTACTATTCGAGTTATTGCTAGTGGTATTGGAATCTCACTTGCGCAACAAGGTAGTATTATGGGAGCAATATTATTTCTAGTAATATTTAATGTTCCTCATTTGCTAGTTAGATATTTTGGTTTACATTTTGGATATAGGTCAGGGATGTCTTTAATAGGTAATGCTAAAGATAGTGGAATACTGCAAAAAGTTAGTAAGGCAGCAACAATTGTAGGATTAATGGTTGTTGGTGCTATGAGTGCTAAAATGGTAAAATTAGCTACTGTGTATGAAATTAAAGTAGGAGAAGCTACTTTTCCGATTCAGACATATTTAGATCAAATATTCCCACTATTGTTACCATTGTTATATACTCTTTTAATGTTTTATTTACTTAAAAAGGGTTGGAAAGCAAGCATGATACTATTGTTAACAATAGCGGTCGGTATTATTGGCGTCATTATTAAATTATTGTAAAATATAATTAAGCAAGACAACACAATCAAGTGTTGTCTTGTCAATATCGAAGGGATCAATTTATGCGAAGTTTAAAAGTTAAGCAATCAAAACTGCTAAAACATTTAATTCTATCAACTGATTTTTTAACTAGCAGTCAACTTGCGATTTTAATTGGCGTATCAATAAGAACAATTAAAAGTTATATGTGTGAAATCAATTATTTACTTAAAGAAATAGATTGTGAAATAATATCCAAACCTTCTAAAGGATATTTATTGAGAGTTCCAGAAAATTTCCAATATAAAAAATTTGATACTTTTCTTCACCAATCATTAATTGAAGAAAAAGGTATACCTATTTATAAGTATGAGCGTATTAATTATATTATCAAAAAATTATTAATGTCAGATTATTATATTAAAATAGAAACTTTAGTTGATGAGCTATATGTATCTCGCAGTACACTTAATCAAGATATATTGGAAGTAAAAAAGCAGTTGTTAACTTTTCGTCTTGAAATTAATTCAAAATCAAATCTGGGCATCTCTATTAAGGGAAAAGAAATGAATAAAAGATTATGCATCAGTGAATACTTTTTTCATTTTAATAAGAGATCAAATTATGATATAAGAGAAAAAATCTTTAACCCACTTTATAAACAAGAAGAATCAACAAATGTTTTGAAAATAGTACAAGACACCTGTACTAAATTTAATTTTGAAATGTCTGAATTATCTTTAAATAATTTAACTATTCATATTTTGATAGGACTAAAAAGATGTAATTTAAATAATTATGTCGACGAAAAAGAAATAACTAAAACAAAGCTTGCTGAAACTATTGATTATGAAGCAGCGAAATTTTTAATTAAAAAATTAGAGAAACAATATAATATTATTTTACCTATTGGTGAATTGCTATATTATACACTTCAATTAAAGAGTAAGAGAGTTATAAATACACAAATTTCATCAGTAAATCACGATGATAAATTAAGTTTATGTATTAATTTAATCTTCAAAGAAATTTTCACTAATTTTGATTTGAATTTTAAAAATGACAAAGAATTTTATCAATATCTATATTTACATTTATCATTAATGATTGAACGATTACAAGTAAATATGATAATTCGAAATCCTTTAGCTCATGAAAATATAAGAAGATATCTATTTGCTACAAAAATAACACACTCAGCTGTAGAAATAATCGAACATAATTTTGATGTAAAAGTAGATATTAATGAATTTGGTTATCTTGTATTATACTTTAATTTTCAAATTAATAAATTAAAAGAAAAACAAAATAAAAAAATAGCTTTTATTAGTGCTGGAGGGCGCCCAGAGTATATTATGTATATGAATGAAATTAAAGAATATTTTTCACGGACAAACCATCAAATTAAGCTTTTCACAAAATACGATAAGCAATTATCTACAGCTGATGATTTAGATTTATTGGTTTCTACATATAAAATTAATACAGTTGGCACTGTACCAACATATACAATTAAAAACAATAATTATTTACAAGAAATTGAGAACATATTAAAAATGAATGTAAATTTTAATGTGAATGATTATTTTAAAAAAGAATTTTTTAGAACTAATATTTACGGCACAACTAAAGATGAAGTTTTATTTAATTTATATAATGAACTTCACGATAGCGGTTATTTAAAGTGCAATGTTGATAGTGATAATGCCTTCAAATCAGATGAATTAGGAAATGGAGTTGTTCACTTACAAGACTCATATCGATTACTTAGACAAAGAATGTGTTATATAGTTACATTAAATAGCTCTATATTATGGAATAGTGATATAATTAAAATTTTGATAATTACAAAGACTAAAAAAGATGGTGATAAAGATTTGGAATTACTTTGCAAAATAATATCTGAGTATTCTTCAAATTTGAATATGCTAGACCGTTTAATCAAGACTAGGGATTTTAATGTTTTTTTTGGTGATATTAGCAAAATATTCAATAATAAAAATAAGAATAATTAAAAATCTTTTTATAAATTTAAGCAACTGTTTTACATTATTAACTCTGTTTAGACTAAGTATATAATAATAGTGTTATAATTTTATCGGAGGTTATTTATGAGAAATATTAATTCACTATTAAAAATAGTAGAAAAACAAAAAAATAATCAAGCAATAGGTATTTATTCTGCTTGTAGTGCAAGTCCTTTTGTGATTGAAGCTGTTATTAAAAGAGCAAAATCCGATAATTCTTGTGTTCTAATTGAAAGTACTGCTAATCAGAGTGATCAATTTGGCGGCTATACTGGTATGACACCTTTGGATTTTAGAAAGTATGTTGAGAAGATTGCGGATAAATATCATTTTGATAAAAACAAACTATTCTTGGGTGGTGATCATTTAGGGCCATTGACGTGGACTCATTTAAATGAAGCTGAGGCAATGAAAAATGCTGAGGATTTAGTTGCTTGTTATGTTGAAGCTGGCTTTACTAAAATTCATTTAGATACTAGTATGAAAGTAGCAGATGATGATGCTAATACTCGTTTGAGTGATGAGGTGATTGCCCAAAGAGTAGCAAGATTAGCCAAAGTTGCAGAAGCAACTTATCAAAAATTAATATAAAACAATAACTTAGCAGTTGAGCCGGTATATGTTGTGGGTAGTGAGGTGCAAATACACGGAGGCATTCAAGGT
>JBKDZL010000069.1:0-16870 GCA_047971145.1 Erysipelotrichaceae bacterium | reverse complement strand
ATCATGTATTTGAGGGGGCTTATCATAGCTTTGATACTTTAGTTCCAAACTCAGCACAATCAAAACAAGCAGAGAGTTTATTATTTGAAAAGTTTGAGTATGCTATCAATAATTATTTTGCCCAACAACCACAGTGATTTTAATGACAATTACTTTATCTCAATTATTTCTGCATGGACTTAAAAAGTAAATGCAGTTTAGTATGTTTCCAAGATAGTGGTAAAATTAAAATTACTGTACTTAATCATAAATATAACTTCTTTCTTAAAAGCACACCTATAATTTAACATTTCTTAGGCTTAATGCATTAAATTTAAAAAATGGAAATTTGGATAATAATTCAGGTTCTGGTTTATGGGTAGTTGACTTTATTTTAATAAAATATATAATATATTTGAGGTATTAATGCTTTTAATAATTATATGAGGAGGAAAAAATGAAAATCAAATTTTTACAATTTAGTATTTCATTGCTGTTGGTATTATCTTCAGTTGGGCTAAACGCTTTGGCAGAAGAAACCACAGATGTTGTACCAACACAAGGACAGACTGTTGAACTGTCTTACAATACAAGAGCTGTTGGAGAAACAATAGCTCAAACATTCCCTGATTCAGGTCTTGCTAAAGCAGTTGCAGAGCAAATTGCTAAAGCATATGATCATGATGGTGGAGGAGGCTATATATTTCCAGGGACAACTGTTAATACTATTCTAACTCAACCGATGATTGATTTTGTTGTTGAATTAAATGTTAATAATAAAAAGTCTGATTCTAGTGGCACTGCAATTAATGATTTAACAGGTATTTCACTGCTGAGTAATTTAGAAATACTTTCTCTAAACGGACATAACTTTTCAAGTCTTCCAGCAGAGTTATTTACGATGACTAGTTTAAAACAATTAACTTTAAATGGTAATAAGTTAAAAGAAATTCCTAGTGAAATAGAAAATCTTGTAAATTTAGAATATTTTTCTATTTCAAATAGTAGTATACTTTATCTTAATAAGAATGTTATTTCTACACTTCCAGATAGTATTACTAATTTAAGTAACTTAAAATTTTTAATAGCAAATGATGTTACTTTAACTGCACTTCCAAGTAATATAGGAAATTTAACTTCATTAGAAGAAATTAGAGTTTCAGATAATGCTCTTACTCAATTACCTGATAGTATTGGTAATCTTAGTGCATTAAAAATGCTTGTTCTTGAAAACAACCCAGAGTTAAAAAGCTTACCAGCTACTATAAGCTCACTTTCAAGTCTTTCAGAGCTTTTCATTAATAGATGTGGTTTTGAAGAATTTCCTGCTTCTTTAAAAGACTTAAGTACATTAACAATTCTTTCGATCAATGACAATAAGATTACTGCTATAAGTGAAGATATGTATAATTTTGTTACAGCTCTAGATGCTAATGCTGATAATAGTGTTGATATTCATAAACAGAGAACTACAGTAGTGGTGGCGGATCCTTTCGCTTCAAATGCTCAAGTAGTAATTGAAGGTCATCCAATTTTAAATCAGACGTATGCATATACTGGTTCTGTAACACCATTTACTTATGTATTAAAAGATCCAAGCGGGACAGAGACTGACATTACTAGTAGTGTTTATCCATTTAGTGAAGGTACAAGTATTAAGCTACCTACAGATCTTACTGCTCAAGAAGGAGCTTATACATTGACTGTAACAGCAAATGAAGGACAAGCATTTTACTGGTCATCTTCTAGATCAAATACAATTTATACATGGGAATTTACAGTTGCGCATGCGCAAGTGATTGATTTAGCACCTACTTTAGAAGTAACTCCATTTATTGAGTTACCTTTAGGCAATGATGGTGTAGAATTTGATCCAAAATCTACAATAATTAGTGCTAGTGATGATATTGATGTTTTAAGTGTTGATGATGTTGTGGTTAATGGTGCTGTTGATGTTAATAAAGCAGGAATTTATATTGTTGAGTATAGCTTAGATGATACTAATGCTGATACAGCTACAGCTATTGCTACTCAAGTTGTTCTTATTAATGATGGAAGTTATGTAGTTGTGGGTAATTATATTATTAATGCTAATGATTTCAGCGTAGATATATCTGAAGTTCCAACTATAACTGCTGAAAATATTATTACTAAATCTAAAGTTAGAGTTTTTGATTTAACTATTAATGAATATTTAAAAAATCCAAGTATTACGGTAAATAGTGATGCTCTAGAAGCTAAAGTTGGAGAATATCCAGTTATCCTTACATATGTTAAGTCTCCTACAATAAGAGGAAATGCAGGTAATGATCTAAAGATTACAATAACTTTAACTGTTACTGAAAAAGTAACACCAACATTACCAGATACTGGTGTTAGTAGCTATGTAGTTATTGCTGGTATGTTGTTATTGTTAGCTGGTGGTTTATTGATAGTTAGAAAATCTCTGATTTCTAATAAAAATAAATAATTTAATTTTATTGGTATTATTGAGAGTTATTTGCTTTTATGTAGTTGATATGTTATTATTTATATGAAACAAGAGTGGGACACCACTCTTTCATTTTTGAGAGGAGCCTATGGAAGGGTTAAAAAGTAAATTAATTGTGGCTATTAAGGATATCAATGCCGAAATTATTGATGTCCAATGGCAAATCAGTAATGGCAATAAAATCTTGCAAGTTGTTATTGAGGGTATTAACCAAGCAGTAGACTTGGATTTATGCACTGCGGTGTCTAGTGCTATTGATAATATTGTTGATGAAAGTATTGTCGATGAGGATTATTTTTTAGAAGTTTGTAGTGGTGGTATTAATAAGGCTTTAAGTACCCCAGAGGCAAGATTGGAAAATTTAGGTAAGTATGTATTAGTGAAATTTAAACAACCCATTTTGAAGCTGATGGAAGTTCAAGGTACCTTGGAGTTTGAAAATGATCAATATAAAATAACTACTTTTGTTAAAGGTGCTAAAAAGACTTTTAAATTTAATGATGAAAATATTGCTGATATGCAATTAAGTGTAAAAATATAGGAGGAATTATGATTCAAATAGATAAATTTATTGAAGCAATGCAGGAAATTGAAAATGACAAAAGAATGATTTCTAAAGATGTAGTTGTTGATGCCCTAAGTGAAGCCATGATTAAAGCTTATCGTAAAGAGTGTGGTGTTGCTGATGCTTTAGTTAGAGTTAATATAGATGATAGTGGTAATTTAGAATTATTTAGGCAAAAATTAATTTTAAAAGAAGTTGAAGACGATGAGTTAGAAATGGAATTAGAGGAAGCTCACAAAATTAATCAAGCGTATAAAGAAAATGATTTTTTTGAGGAAAATATTAATATTGCTAGTTTTGGAAGAGCTGCAGCTGTCTTAGCTAAGTCTGTTATGAAACAAAAAATAAGAGAAGCAGAAAAGAAAGCTGTTTATGATGAATATATTGAAAAATTATATGAAATGGTTACTTGTACTGTGCAGTCAGTGGAAGAGCGATTTGTGGTTGTTAATTTAGGGAAGGCACTAGCTGTTTTACCAAGAGCAGCTCAAATTCCTAATGAGCGTTATTTTGAAGGACAAAAATTAAAGGTAGTTATTACAGCGGTTAATTTGGAATCTAAGGGAGCTCAAGTTTTAGTTTCAAGAGCTGATGTTAATTTAATTAGAAGATTGTTTGAAAATGAGGTTTCTGAAATCGCAGATGGTATTGTTGAAATTAAAGCTATTGCTAGAGATCCCGGCTCACGCTGTAAAATGGCAGTTTTTTCTAAGCGTGATGATGTCGATCCAATTGGTGCTTGTATTGGGGCTAATGGTGGTCGAGTTAGAGCTATCAGTGAGGCGATTTTAGGTGAGCGTATTGATATTTTTGAGTGGAGTGATAACTTAGTTGAATTAGTTAAGAACTCTTTTTCTCCAGCCCATGTAGTAGGTATTATCGAGGGTGAGGAAAAAAGAGGATTAATTGTTATTGTTAATAATGATCAATTATCATTAGCTATTGGAAAAAAAGGTCGTAATGCTAAATTAGCTGTCAAATTAACTAATCAGAGAATTGATATTAAGACGGAAGATCAAGCTGATGAGGAGTTACCTACATGGCGTCAAGATGCTGAATTATTCTTAGCAAAAGTTGAAGCTGATTTGAGAGTTAAAGAACTTGAAGCTGAAAATAAAAAAGCTGAACTTGAAGCTGAAGAAAAAAATAAACAAGCAGAAATAGATGCACTTAAACAAGTGGAAGAAGCTAAAAAAGCTGAGGCAGAGCAAGTAGAGAAAGAGCGTCAAGAAGCTGAAATTGAAAAGAAAATTAAAAAAGCTAAGAAATCACTAGCAGAAAAAGCTAAAGCTACTAACTATGTTTCAAAATTAGAAAATTTAGCTGACACTAATGCAAAAAATGATGAAAAGAAAACTTTAACCCGTAAAAAGAAAACTAGTGAAGAGGAAGAGCGAAAACTTAGTGCAAAAGAACTTAAAGAGAAATTAGCTGAATTAGAAGCACATAAAGTCAAACCTGTTTACTCTGAAGAGGAAATGAAAGAAATTGAGGGTAATATGGATGATTCAAAATGGGATGAGTATACAGACTATGATGAATACGATGATGATGATTATTACGATTATGAGTAAGTATGAAAAAAAGAAAAATACCTTTAAGGAAATGTGTGGTATCGCACCAGCAATTTCCTAAACAAGAAATGATTAGAATCGTTAAAACTCCTGAGGGTATCGTAGAAATTGATACTAAAGGTAAAGCAAATGGCAGAGGAGCTTATCTGAAATTGAGTAAAGAAAATGTTGCTCTAGCCCGTAAAAATCGAGCGCTTAATAAAGCCCTCGCAACTGATATCAGTGAGAGTATTTATACTGAATTGGAGAAAATGTCAAATGAAATAGAATAAATATAGGAGGTGTTATTTTGGCTAGAAGAAGAAACAATAGATCTAATAGGAATCCTAATAGAAAAAAGGCACATAATAAACAAAGTGCAGCCAATAAAGCTGAAGTAATTGTTACTGAAATTACTTATACTGAGGGTATTACAGTTGGTCAGTTGGCAGAAAAAATGAATAAGAATTCTAGTGATATTATTAAATTGCTGTTTATGTTAGGCAATATGGTAACTATCAATAGTGTTTTAGATGATGATACTGTAAGTTTAATTTGTTTAGAGTATAGTATTGAGGCAACTAAAGAAGAAATAATTGATGAGAATGCTTTGGAAGATGCTGATGATAAAGTAGCTGATTTAGTTAATAGAGCTCCTATTGTGACAATAATGGGGCATGTTGATCATGGTAAAACTACTTTGTTGGATACCATTAGAAAAACTAAGGTTGTTGATAGTGAGCATGGTGGAATTACTCAACATATTGGTGCTTATCAAATTAATGTTAAGGGTAAGCCTGTTACATTCTTAGACACCCCAGGTCATGAAGCTTTTACAGCTATGCGCTCACGAGGTGCAGAGGTTACGGATATTTGTATAATTGTGGTAGCGGCTGATGATGGAGTTATGCCTCAGACTATTGAAGCAATTGATCATGCTAAAGCAGCTGGTGTTCCAATTATTGTTGCTGTTAATAAGATTGATAAAGAAGGTGCCAATGTTGATAATATTACTGCACAAATGAGTGATCATGGTTTAGTTACTGAGCAGTGGGGTGGTGATACTATCTTCTGTAACGTTAGTGCTAAACAAAATATTGGTATTGATGAATTGCTAGAGAATATTTTATTAGTTTCCGAGGTAGCTGAGCTAAAAGCTAATCCTGATAAGGAAGCTTTTGGTAGTGTTATTGAAGCTAAATTAGATAAAGGAAGAGGTCCTGTAGCAACCTTATTAGTTAAAAATGGGACTTTAAATGAAGGTGATACTGTTGTTGTTGGTGCTAGTTATGGTCGTGTTAGAAAAATGACGGATGATACGGGTGCTGAGATTATTAGTGCTGGTCCTTCCATGCCAATTGAAATAATTGGTTTAAATGATGTTCCTGAGGCTGGTGATACTTTTAAAGCCTTTAAAGATGATAAGGAAGGCCGTAGTGTTGGAGTTGCCAGAGCACAACAAAAAATAATGGATGATCGTAAAGAAACTTCAGCTAAAGGCTTAGAAGATATTGCCTCAAAAGTTGAAAGTGGCGAAGTTCAAACTATTGAAATAATTGTCAAAGCTGATGTTCAAGGATCAGCTGAAGCGATGAAAAGTTCATTGGAGAAGTTAGATTTAGATACTGTTAGTGTTAATGTTATTAGAGCTAGTGTTGGAGTTATTAGTGAGTCAGATTTAATGTTAGCTGATGCATCTAATGCTATTATCATTGGCTTTAATGTTAGACCAAGTGCAGCTGTCAGAAAAAAAGCTGAAGAATTAGGTGTTGATATTAGAGTTCATAATGTTATTTATAAAGCACTAGAAGAAATTGAAGCAGCAATGAAAGGAATGTTGGCACCAGTATATAAAGAGGTTTTATTAGGTGAGGCAGAGGTAAGACAGCTCTTTAAGGTTAGTAAGATTGGTACTATTGCTGGTTGTATGGTTACCGATGGTAAGATAGTTAAGGATTGCAAGGTCAGATTAATTAGAGATGGTGTAGTAGTTTATGATGGCGTATTATCTTCTTTGAAACGTTTCCAAAATGATGCAAAGGAAGTAGCTGCTGGTTATGATTGTGGTTTAACAATTGCTAATTTTAATGATATTAAAGAAAAAGATTTAATTGAGGCTTATGGTGATGTTGAGGTTGAACAATAATGAAAATTAAACAAGAACGTTTAGCTAATATTATTTATCGTAATCTTGCTGAAATCATTCAATTTAAATTAAATGATCCTGATGTTGGTTTAATCACTATTACCGAAGTAAAGGTGACAGGAGATTTATCTGTTGCTAAAGTATTCTATGTTGTTCATGGTAATCAATTTCAAAAGGATAGATGCTTAAAAGCTCTTATTAGGGCCAAAGGCTTCATTAGAAGTGAGCTAGCTCAGCATTTGTCTACTTATAAGACTCCTGATTTAAAGTTTATCTACGATGATAATTTAGATAAGGCTAATAGAATAGAAGAGCTAATAAAACAAGCTAATAAAAAAACCACTGATTAACTTCAATGGTTTTTTTTATTAAATATTTTAGCTAAAACTAATGTTCTTTTGGTAAGACTAAATTTAAAGTAATACCAACCAATGCAGATAAGGCCATACCAGTAATTGATACTAGTGATGAGAATTGAATAACTGCTCCTCCTAAGCCAATTACTAGCATAGTAGCTGCAATAATTAAATTACGCTGTTTATTAAAATCAACTTTGGCATCAACTAATACTCTTAAGCCATTAGACGCAATAGTACCAAATAATAAAACTGACATACCACCTAAAACAGCATTAGGTATACTTTGTATTAGTGCAGTTAAAGGTGTAATAAAAGATAAAGCTATCGCAATAACTGCAGCACCTGTAATAACATAAACTGAGGCAACTTTAGTCATACCAACTACACCGGTATTCTCTCCATAAGTCGTGTTAACTGGTCCTCCAACAAAGGCAGAGAAGATAGTTGCAAAACCATCTCCAGCTAGAGTTCTATCTAAACCTGGATCTTGTAAAAAATCTTTATCAGTGATTTTACCTAAAACAGTATGATCACCAATATGCTCTGCAATAGTAACAAATGCTAAAGGTAAAATTGCCCAAACCTCTGGTCCAAAATTTAATTTATAACTATCAAAACCTAAAAATTCAAATGGTAAGGCAAGATCAGGTAAGGCTACAGGATTTTTAAGAGTTGCAATAATTTGACTAAAATCGACGATACCTAGAATTGCAGATAGGATATATCCCCCAATTACTGCCAATATTAAAGGAACAATTTTTAAAAAGCCCTTGGCTTTCGTAGAAATACCTGCAGCTATGGCAAAAGTTGATATTGCTACGACAATATTTTTCCAGTTTTCAGGATCAGCTGAAGCTTGAACAGTTAATCCTGTTTGAGAAATTGCGGTACTTGCTAAGCCTAGTCCAATAACGGCAATCATGGGACCAATAACAATGGGTGGTAACAACTTGTTTATCCATTTCTTCCCAATAATTTTTACTAATAAAGAAACTAAAACATAAGTGATACCCACCAAAATCAAACCAGTTTGGGCAGCACCAATATCACCATTCATTGATTCTTTAGCAAAATTCACTGCAGCGATATAGGCAAATGATGATCCTAAGTAAACTGGTACTGAAAACTTAGTACATACTTGATAAATAATCGTACCAACCCCTGATGCAAATAAGGCAACAGCTGGTGACATATCGGTTAATAATGGCACTAAAATAGTAGAGCCAAACATCGCAAAAACATGTTGGAAGCTTAAGACAAACCATTTCCCCTTGCTTGGTTTTTCTCTGATTCCAATATTTAATCTTTTTCCTGACATATTCTATCTCCTAACTTTTAAAATCTTATCAAAAATCTATTAATTTAGCAAATTATGTTATAATTATTAGGGAGAAAATTATGTTTAAATATGAATTAATACATCAATGTAAACAGTCAGGTGCAAGACTGGGAAAAATAACAACACCACATGGAGTAATTGAAACTCCTATTTTTATGCCAGTTGGCACTCTAGCTAGTGTTAAATTTTTAACTCCTGAGCAAATAAAAGAGGTAGGTAGTCAAATTATTTTAGCTAATACTTATCATCTACATTTAAGACCGGGAGAAGATATTATTGACAAAGCTGGTGGTGTTCATAAATTTATGAATTATGATGGGCCAATGTTAACGGATAGTGGTGGCTTTCAAGTCTTTTCTTTGAGTAAAAACAGAAAAATAAGTGAAGAGGGTGTCACTTTTAAGAATCATTTAAATGGTGATAAGTTGTTTATGGCGCCAGAGGATTCTATTAAAATCCAAAATAAATTAGCTAGTGATATTGCGATGAGTTTTGATGAGTGCCCTCCTTATCCTGCTACTTATCAATATATGAAAAACTCTATTGAAAGAACACTAAGATGGGCAAAAAGAGGTAAGCTAGCTCATAATAATCCGCAACAAGCACTCTTTGGTATCGTTCAAGGTGGTGAGTTTGAAGATTTAAGAAAATATTCAGCTGAAGAAACAGTTAAATTAAATTTTGATGGTTACTCAATTGGTGGCACTAGTGTTGGTGAAGATAAAGAAACGATGTATAAAATGATTGATTATGCAATTGCTTATTTGCCTACTGATAAGCCTCGCTATTTAATGGGGGTTGGCTCTTATGATGCCTTACTTGAGGGCGTATTAAGAGGTGTTGATATGTTTGATTGTGTACTACCAACCCGTATTGCCAGACATGGAACTGCTATGACATCATGTGGTAGAATTAATATTAAAAAACAACAATATGCCGAAGATTTTAGTGCTTTAGATCCTGAGTGTGATTGTTATTGTTGTCAAAACTTTACAAAGTCTTATTTGCGTCATTTAGATAGGTGTAATGAGGGCTTAGGAAAAACTCTCTTATCAATTCATAATTTACATTTTCTATTATCATTAATGCGTGAGGTAAGGGCAGCTATAAAAGAAGATCGCTACCTAGATTTTAAAAATGAATTTTTTAAGAAACTTAATCTTGATAATAAGGTACATCGAGGTTTTTAATGTTAGTTAAAGATTTTGATTTTGAGCTACCGGAAGAATTAATTGCTCAGCGACCACTAGCCAAAAGACAGGATTCTAAACTTTTAATTGTTGATAAAAAAACTCAAGAATTAAAAGATGAATACTTCCATAATATTATTGCTTATCTCAAAAAAGGCGATATTTTAGTGCGCAATAATACAAAAGTAATACCAGCTCGCTTATATGGTACTAAAGAGGAAACTGGTGCTTGGGTTGAGTTACTTTTATTGCATCAAAATGGTGATAATTGGGAATGTTTAGTTGGTAATGCTAGAGTAGTTAAATTGAATACGATTGTTAGTTTTAATCAGGGAGAGCTAAAAGCTAAGTGTATTGAAGTAAAAGCTGAGGGTATTAGAGTTTTTCAAATGATATATCAAGGAATCTTTCTAGAGGTGTTAGATCGCTTAGGTGAGGTTCCATTACCGCCATACATTCATGAGAAATTGGCTGATGCTAATCGCTATCAAACTGTTTATGCAAAAACTGCTGGCTCTGCTGCTGCACCAACTGCAGGACTTCACTTTACTCCAGAAATTTTTGAGCTGATTAGAGCTAAAGGCGTAATTGTGGTTGATTTAACTCTACATATTGGTTTGGGAACTTTTAGGCCAGTTAAAGTTGATTCAATTGATCAGCATCAAATGCATAAAGAATATTACCAGATTGATGCAAATGCTGCAGAAATATTAAATAATGCCAAGAAAAATAAGCAAAGAATTATTGCAATAGGTACTACTAGTTGTCGTACTCTAGAAGCTAATTTTCAAAAATTTCACAATTTTGTCGCTGAGGATAGTGCTACTGAAATATTTATTTATCCTGGATATGAATTTAAGGCAGTTGATGGACTTATTACTAATTTCCACTTACCAAAGAGTACTTTAGTTATGCTAGTTAGCGCTTTTGCAAGCAAAGAGTTAATTATGGAGGCTTATCGCCATGCTATAAATTCTAAATATCGTTTTTTTAGTTTTGGTGATAGTATGTTTATTACTAATGAATAAAAGTAAACACTTTTACTTTAATCTTATGAGTGAAACCTTAGCTCAACAAGATAAGAAAAATAAAAAATCTTTATTACTGCACTCTTGCTGTGCACCTTGTAATGGTTGGGTAGTAATGATGTTATCTGAGTATTTTGATTTAACCCTGTATTTTAATAATTCTAATATCTATCCGTTTCAAGAATATAATAGAAGATTAGCTGAACTTAAAAAGTTTGTGGCAGAATTTAATCCTAATATTAAAATAGTTCATACTGAGTATAATCAAGAATATCAACATGATTTTTTTGCTCTAAAGGATATTAAAGAGGGTGGTGAGCGCTGTTTGATTTGTTATCAAAAGCGGATGGAAGAAGCTTGGAGTTATGCGGACAAGCATAATTTTGATTATTTCACAACTGTTATGAGTATTTCAAGACAAAAAGATTCACTAGCTTTAAATAAAATTGGTGAGAAATTAGAGAATAAATATCGAACACCATATTTCTTTAGCGATTTTAAAAAAGGTGGTGGAATGGAAAAAGCTCTAGCTATTTCTAAGCAATTTGCAATGTATCGACAGGATTATTGTGGTTGTATTTACTCAATTAAAAAACCTAGTGCTGCTACTTTAGATTATTTAGCTAACACTAATATCTTTTTATTTCAGAATCAAAATATGTTTAGAATTAACACCGACACTTCCTTATTAGGTAATTATTTGCCAGCATTAAATGGCAAAAGTGTTCTTGATGTTGGTTGTAATAATGGAGCTTTGATATTATATGCCTATTATAAATCTGCTACAGTAGTAGCTGGTATTGATATTAATCAAAAGGCTATTGAAATGGCTAAATTTAATGTTGACATGCATATGTTTGATAGTAGTAATATTCAGTGTGTTAATGTCAAGGATTATGATGAGAAAACTTTTGATGTTGTGGTTTGCAATCCTCCGTATTTTGAAAATTCTACAAAAAATGCAAACTTGCATATTACCAAAGCCAGACATTTAGATAGCTTATCTTTAACAGCTTTAATCAAGCACTTGGCTAGATTAATTAAGAATGATGGTAAAATTTATTTAGTGTATCGTTATGATTTACAAGACAATTTAATGGCTGCCATTGAAGTTGCAAATTTATTTATTGTAGGCAAACAATTAGCCTACGATAATAGAGTAAATAAATATAAAAGTATCTTATTGACACTAAGTAAAAAGAAGCTTAAGTGTTTACTTAGCGATGATGTGTTAATTGGCTAAATATTTTTGAAAGTTCAGAAAGGAAAAAATTATGTATCAACACAATAGAATTACTGATGTCAAAACTTTACTTGCAATACTTGAGAGTTTTGTTGATGATAGTAAAACTACCTTATCATTACTGGCAAATTCAGTTGCACTATTAAAACAGTATTATCCTGAAACTAATTGGATTGGCTATTATTTAGCTAAGGGAAATACTTTGCATCTAGGACCTTTTATCGGTGAGTCGGCTTGCATTGAAATCGCTTTTGGTAAAGGTGTTTGTGGTAGTAGCGCTAATTTATTAGAAACAATAATAGTTAATGATACTTCAGAGTTTGCTGATCATATTGCATGTGATGTGAATAGCCAGAGTGAAATTGTGCTACCAATTATTATTGATAATATAGTTTATGGAGTTTTGGATATCGATAGTCCGAAAAAGAATACTTTTACTGATTATGATAAAGAAATACTAGAAACTTTTATTGAAATTTTAAAAAAAGGCATTAGAAAAAGTCTTTTTTAAATCGTTTTAAGCTAAATAATCATAGCCATTACTTAATAAAGTTTGAATGATATTGTTAATATGAGCTTGATTAAAAGTATCAATGGTCAGCTCTACATAACAAGTTTTAGCACTAGAGTTAGGATGATAGCGATCATGGAAGACATTAATAATATTTGCTTGCTGATTAGTGAGAATATTTAATAATTTATTTAATTGACCCGGCTTATCATCAATAATAGTGCCGATTGTAATACGGCGATGATCATTTTTTAAACCATTTTCAATTAGATTTGCTAATAAAGTTACATCAATATTACCACCTGATAAAATAGCTAAGGCTGTATCACTTTTATTTAAAGGAATTTTATTGTTTAATAAAGCGGCAAGTGTCACAGCTCCAGCTCCTTCTAAGACAATATTTAATTTTTCTAAGGCAAAGAGAATTGCTTGATTTATTTCTAGCTCTGAGACCAAAACTATTTCATCGATTAAATCATTACAAATTTCAAAAGGCAGCATTCCTACTTTTTTAACGGCAATACCATCAGCAAAGGTATCACTGCTCTTTAGGGTAGTAATATTGTTACACCTTAGTGAGGTTAACATTGAACAAGAATTTTCAGCTTCAACACCAATGATTGTTAAGTCTTTGTTGAAATTTTTAAGTACTTGAGCAATACCAGCTATTAAGCCACCACCGCCAATTGGAACCAAGATATAATTAAAGTCAGTTAGTTCCTCTAGGATTTCCATGGCTATAGTTGCTTGTCCGGCAATTACTTCTTCATCGTCAAAAGGTTCAATAAAAAAATAGTTTTTTTCTTTTTGTAACTCTTTGGCTTTTTGATAGCACTCATCAAAGCTATTACCTGCTAATACTACCTCAACACCATAAGCTTTAGTGGCATCTATCTTTGCTAGTGGTGCAGTTTTAGGCATCACAACAGTTGCTTTAATATTTAATTGATTAGCCGCATAGGCTACTCCTTGGGCATGATTGCCTGCACTTGCGCAAATGATTCCTTTGTTTTTTTGCTCAAAGCTTAAATTTGAAATTTTATTATAGGCACCTCGAAGTTTAAAGGAACCGGTTTTTTGTAAGTTTTCTAGTTTTAAATAACAATTGAAATCAAAATAATTGGAATAGTTTAATAAAGGAGTTTTAACGACAACATCTTTTAAACTTTGATAAGCTTTCTCAAAAAGTTCTTTATTCATAGTAACCTCCTTTTTTATTATAACAAAATCAAGTATAATGATAAGAGAAAATTTAGAATGGAGAAATATGTTAATTTCAACTTTAAGTAATATTGAGGAAATATCTGAAATAAATATTGATGTCTGGTTATTATCGCTAAAAGGGTATAGTTGGAAAGCAAATACTTATTTTACCTTGGAGCAAATTGAAGATATTATTAAAAATAATTCGAAAGAATTTTGGGTGGTAATTAATAAAATGGTAGAGGAGGATGATTTAGCTATAATTAAAGAAACACTAATCAAGCTAAAACAAATTGGTGTTAAAGGAATTGTTTATTGCTCTTTAGCAGTTTATCAATTAGCAAAATCATTAGAAATGACAGATTTATTAATATATCAAGCTGATACACTAATTACTAATAAAAAAGATGCCGAAGTATTTAAGGAATTAAATAAAGCTGTGATTATTGCTAAAGAGTTACCAATTAAAGATATCTTAAATATTGTGGGTGATAATTATGCTGATTTTGGTATGCATATTCATGGGTTTTTGAATATGAGTTACTCTAAGCGCAAGTTTTTAACTAATTATTTTGCTTATCTTAATCAAGATTTTAATAATAAAGGAAACTATTTTTTACAAGAAGAAACTAGGTCTTTGAAAATGCCAATTTTAGAGGAAGAATTAGGTACAAGCATTTATACTGGTTGGATTTTAGAAAGTTTGGAGTATTTTAAAGAAATTAATTTGAAAGTTAAGTATTTAATTATTGATTCCTTATTTTTATCTAGCTCTCAATTACAAGCTACAGTAGCAGCATATCATTGTCTGATAGCTGGCGGTAGTTTGGAGCAAGCTCGGGGCTTATTACCGCTTGTAAAAAATCATGATTATAATACTGGCTACCATAACTTGAAAACTAAAAAAACTCAAGAGGAAATTACTAATGAATAGAGCAGAATTATTAATGCCCTCTGGCGATTTAGCTAGATGTAAAATCGCTTTAGATTATGGTGCTGATGCTGTATATTTAGGTGGTAAGTCTTTTTCACTGCGTGCTAGAGCTTCTAATTTCACTAATGAAGATATCAAAGCTGCGGTTGTATATGCTCATAATTTAAATAAAAAAATTTATGTGACAGTTAATATGATTTTTCATGATGAAGATTTAATGGGAATTGAAGAGTATCTTAAATATTTAGATGAAATAAGAGTTGATGCGATTATTGTGGCTTCTACTTACTTACTTATTTTGGCCAAGAAACTGAAATGTAGATTTGAAGTTCACATGAGTACCCAACTATCACTATTAAATAGCTTGGATGTTCAATTTTATCAAGAATTAGGAGCAGATAGAGTAGTTTTAGCAAGAGAGTTAGATATTGCAAGTATCCAGAAGTTGCAAATGACATCTCAACTACCTTTAGAGGTATTTTTGCATGGTGCCATGTGTGCGAATTATTCAGGTAGATGTACCCTTAGCAATGAGATGACCCTGAGAGATGCCAATAGAGGTGGCTGTGCTCAGAGTTGTCGTTGGAAATATTACTTATATCACGATGATCAATTAGTTAGTGATAAAAATACTTTGTTTTCTATGAGTTCTAAAGATTTGAAAGCAATTGATTATTTGAAGGATTTATTAGACTGTGGTGTTGCTAGTTTGAAAGTGGAGGGTAGAATGAAATCAGCTTATTATTTGGCCAGTGTTGCTTCTACTTATCGAGAGTTTATTGATTTGTATTATCATGATAAAATAGCCTGTTTTGCTAAAATTCCTGAATTTAAACGTTATTTAGCTTCAGCAGAAAATCGTCTAGCTTCTGATGGCTTTTTTAAGGCAATTCCTGATCACAATGGCCATCTTTATGGTATTAATGGTGCTGGTGTCAATCATGAATTTGTTGGCGTGGTTTTAAACTCTGATAGTGATTTAATCAAAGTTCAAGTCCGTAATGTGATTAGAATAGGTGATACGATTGAGTGCTTTGGACCTAATAAAGCAAATCAAAGTTTTACTATTAGTAAAATTTATAATGAGGATAAAGAAGAAATAGAAGTGGCTAATAAACCAATGAGTGTGATTTACTTACCTAAAGAAATTATTGTTAATTCCCAAGATATGTTGAGGAAAATTAATGACTAAGTTAACTATAATTGGCAGTATTAGTGTTAAGTCTGCTCTGCTTAATCATAAAAGAGATGTCTTTGAAGTATTTTTTGCGAAAGAAAAATTAATAAATGATCGCAATTTGAAGTATATCGACAAAGTTGCCAAAAGCCAAGAAATTAAAATAAATTATTTAAGTAAAATTGAACTAACTAATAGATTTGGTGTAGGGCATGGTGGTGTTTGTGCTATTGTCTCAAATTATGATTATGGTTATGAGGATTTTAGTGATATTGTTTATTTATTAGATGGGGTGGAAGATCCTTATAATTTTGGTCATAGCTTAAGAAGTTTATATGCCAGTGGTGTGACACAACTCATTATTCCTAGAGCTTTAATGATTGAGCAAGAGCCAATCATTTTACGTAGCAGTGCTGGTGCTTTGGACAAAATAGATTTAATTATTAAAGATGAAGCTAATGAATTATTAGATTATTTTTTAGAAAATGATTATCAAGTTGTTGCCTTAGATCGAAAAAATGCTATTTCCTTATTTGATTTTGAATTTGGTGATAAATTATTAATTGTAGTAGGTGGTGAAAAACGTGGCATCAGTAAACAAGTTTTGAGTAAATGTCATAGTAGTATTTATATTCCTTATGGCAGTGATTTTAAAAATGCTTTAACTAGTACTAGCGCTATTAGTGTATTGGCTTTTGAGATATTTAGAAGAAATATTTAATTTTAAATTTGATTATGTTATAATTATTTCCAAAGGGGAAATATATGAAAAAAATCATTTTAATTTTATTATTTGTGATTTTATTGAGTGGCTGTAATAGTGAATCGGGAACCATGAAATCAATGGAAGTGCTCAATAAGAAATTTTATGAATTGTATAATTCAGAAGCTTATGTTTTTACTATTTCAGATACTGAAACTACAAGTACTTTGTATATGAATGCAGATGGCACTTATGCTGTAGATACTGTGATAAGTGGTGATACTAAAATGGAGTGGTCTGAATCTTGTGGTATTAATGGAGTATATGCTTTAGTTATTGACGGTGAGAGATTAGATTATAGTTCTGAAACTGTTAAGAGTGAGCATTGTGTTGCTGATTTGGAATATTTTACTGGAACTTTTCAATACATAGATGATATGACTTTTTTT
>JBKDZL010000068.1:0-12152 GCA_047971145.1 Erysipelotrichaceae bacterium | reverse complement strand
AGTGGCGGTTATTTTTTCTATAATAGCATATCTGTGGTACAATAAAGCGCCAGCACGCAAGTTTATGGGTGATGTTGGCTCTTTAGCTTTGGGTGGATTGTTGGCTGGTGTTGGCTTGGTTACCCATCATGAATTTATGGTGGCAATTTTAGGTTTTGTTTTTGTTATTGAAGTTATGTCTTCAGTTATTCAAGTTATTTCTTTTAAATTAAGAGGAAAAAGAGTTTTTAAAATGGCTCCAATACATCATCATTTTGAATTATCAGGGATGAGTGAAACTTCAATTGTCTTTATGTTTTGGATGGTAGGTTTGATGGCATTGGTATTTGGCTTAGGCTGGGAGTTTTTCTTCTAATGGAAAAGGTATTAGTAATTGGGGCTGCTCGCAGTGGTATTGCGGCAGCAATTCTTTTAGCACATCATAATTTTGAGGTTTATTTAACAGATTTGGCCATAATTGAGCAAAAAAAAGAATTAAGAGACTTAAAAATAGTAATATATGATCAAAGCCATCCTGATTTATTAAAAGATATTGATTGGAAATTCATTGTTAAAAATCCTGGTATTAAAACTGATGTACCATTTGTGAAATTTTTTAGTGATAAAAAAATTCCAATTTATAATGAAATTGAAATTGCCTGTAAATATGGAGATTTTAAAATAGCGGCGATAACTGGGACCAATGGAAAAACTACCATTACTACTTTGTTGGCTGAATTACTTAAAAGAAAGTATCCTAATAGTTATGCAGTAGGCAATATTGGCAGACCAATAGCTGATTTAATTAATAATGACATAACTAGTGGTTTTTTAGCTTTGGAAATTGCAGCTTTTCAATTGTTGGGTTGTCCTAGTTTTAAGCCTAAAGTTGCGACAATAACAAATTTAACTCCTGATCATTTAGATTATTTCACTAATGTCGAAGATTATTATCAAGCCAAAAAGTTAATTTATCAAAATATGGATGACACAGATAGCTTTATTTTGAATTTAGATGAGCTTAATGTTGTGAAATACTGTGATAATATTAATGCTAAAGTTTATACCTTATCACAAAAGCAGGTAGCTGACATATTTATTCAAGATAATAGTGTCTATTTACAAAAAACTAAATTATTCAATCTAGAGGATTTAAGGCTAGTAGGTGATCATAATGTTAGTAATGCGATGAGTGCAGCTGCGATGGCTTATTTAATGGGTGTTAGCAGCAGTGATATTGGTGAGGGTATTAGAGATTTTAAAGGCATAGAACATCGAATTGAATTTGTCAGGACTTTAAATGGTGTGAAATATTATAATGATTCTAAAGCTACTAATGTTGAGTCTACAATTGTTGGGCTAAAATCCTTTATTCAAAATGAAGTAATATTGTTGGTTGGTGGTTATGATAAAGGTTTGAGTTTTTCTGATTTAAAGCCTTATTTAAGTCATGTTAAAACCATCATTTCCTATGGTGATACTAAAAATAAATTTAAAGATTTACATGAATGTGTTGTTATGGTTAATGATTTAGAAACTGCGATTAAAGAATCTTTAAAAATATCGCAAAAAGGTGACATAGTCCTATTATCACCAGCATGTGCTAGTTATGACCAATTTAATAGTTATGAAGAACGTGGTAAGTTATTTAAGGAAATAGTGTTAAAAATCAAAGAACCACTTAACTAAAACGGTTGAAGATTTATTGACAATATGATAGTATTAATAAGTTAAATTGATAAGTTTGAGAGGCGATTATGAAAAGAAGATTAATTTTTGTAGCAATAACAGTAATTACTTTGGTAGCGGTATTAGCTACAAATTTGCTGCCAGTTACCAATAGTATTACTAAAGGCTTGGATTTAGATGGTGGTTTTGAGATAGTTTACCAAGTAACACCATTAAATGAAGGTGATGAATTACCAACTATGGAATCGGTAATCCGTAGTATTAATAAGCGTATTGATACTCTAGGGGTAAGTGAACCACAAATTACCATCGAAGGTAGCGATCGTATTAGAATCCAATTAGCTGGTGTTAGTGATATGGAGTCAGCTCAAAATATCATTTCTACAACAGCCAACCTAAGTTTTAGAGATATCGATGATAATTTATTGATGGATGCTTCCGTTTTAGAAGAGGGTGGAGCTAGTTTAGCATACAATAATGGTGTCCCTATTGTTAGTTTAAGTATTGCTGATAGTGAGCTTTTCAGTGAAGTTACAGGTAAACTAGCAGCAGCTGGCAGTGATAAAAATTTAATAGTAACTTGGCTAGATTTTGAAGAAGGTGTTGATAGCTACGCTAAAGAGAAACAAATTGTTGAATCGGGTGGCACTCCAAAATATATTTCTGCAGCTTCAGTAAGTTCAGCCATTAGTGGTGATGCAATAATTCAAGGAAACTTTACAGTAGAGCAAGCTAGAGAGTTGGCAGATTTGATCAACGCTGGTTCTTTACCAGTACAATTAAATGAACTGTACTCTAATGTTGTTAGTGCAGAGTATGGTCAAAATGCTTATAATGTTACAATGTTTGCTGGTGTTATTGGCGTTTTGGCAGTTATGATATTTATGATTATTTTTTATCGTTTAAGTGGTTTAGTAGCAGCTATAGTTTTAGCGGCTTTTGTGTTCTTTAATATTCTAATATTTAATATGATGGGTGGTGTCTTAACTTTATCAGGTATTGCAGCTTTAATTTTGGGTGTTGGGATGACAGTTGATGCTAATGTTATCACCTTTGAGCGAATTAAAGATGAATTATATTTAGGTAGGACAGTTAAGAAAGCTTATAAAGAGGGTAGCCGTTTAGCATTTAGGGCAATTTTTGATTCTCAGTTCACTACTTTTATTGCAGCTGTAATTATGTATGCTTTTGGTACTGGAGCTGTAAAAGGTTTTGCGACTATGTTTATGATTACTATCTTTTGTACCTTAACTTTTACTATTTTATTAACTAAAATAATCTTGGGAAGTTTAGTTAATTCTGGCATTCTCGATAATAAAAAAACTTGGTTTGCGGTTAAGTTAGATTTAATTCCTGATTTAACTAAAAGAGAAGAGCGCAAATATTTTGGACCTTTTAAAAATGTTGATTTTGTTAAAGGTGGTAAAAAATTAATTTTTGTTAGTTTGGCCATAATTTTAATTGGGATGATTAGCTCAGTTATAAATGTCAGTAATGGTAATGGTCCATTAAATTTGGGCATTGATTTTGTCAGTGGAACTAACTTCACTATTACTTCGGATGAAACTTTGAGTATTCAAAGTGTTAATGATACTTTTAGCGAGTTTGGTTATGAACCATCAAAAGTACAAATTACCAATAATGGCTCAGGAGCTACAGTTACATTAGATGAAGCTGTTACTGATGAGGCAATGGATGAGCTAAAAGGTAAATTGACTGAGTTTTATGGCACAGAACCTAATGATAATACAGTTACTCCTGTTGTAGGTAAAGAGTTGATCAATAATGCTATTATTTTATCATTGGTAGCTTGGTTGGCAATGATGTTGTATATTTCTTTTAGATTCAAATGGGATTATGGCATTGCTTGTGTTGTTGCGCTTTTACATGATGTGGCAATTACTATCGCAATATTCGCTATTTTTAGATTTGAATTTAATTCAGAGCTAATCGCAGTTATTTTAGCTATTATTGGTTACTCTATTAATGACTCTATTGTTATTTTTGATAGAATCAGAGAAAATATTGATTCTTGGAAAAAACCGACTATTTCTAACATCGATTATACTAATATTGTTAATTTATCTTTGCAACAAACAGCTATGAGATCATTGTTTAATACCATTACGACGGTATTACCAATTATCTTCTTATTAACCATGGGATCATCTGAGATATTTACTTTTAATATCGCAATATTTATAGGTTTAATTGCTGGTGCTTACTCTTCACTATTTGTAGCTGCTCAGCTTTGGTTATATATTAGAAATAATTATAAACCTAAAGTTAAAGCTAAAAAAGTTAAGAAAAAATTAAATGAACCAACAGAAATGACTGTCATTGGTATTAATGATTAAGTTAAGTTGTTAGTGAGTTTTATTTTAAATATTGATAAAAAATATTGGCAATTTAACATGTCAATATTTTTTTAGATGATTATTGTTTTTGCGATATTAAGAAATCGCACTAAATGATGCGGTTAATATTTAAGCTTTTGAAATTTGTCTTGAATTATTTCTCGATACTTGTTACTACTTCGTATGCTTCTCTAGTTGCATAAATTATCATCACGAAAATTTAATTTACCAGAGATAAAAAAGTGGAGTAAATAATCATGAACGATTGAAACAAATTTTTAGTGAGCTAGGCTCATGGATACAAGCAACCTCAACAATATTCATTGCACAGCCACTTTTAGAACTAGCTACATGATAAGCAATTCTCTGTTTTATAATATGCCATTTTCAATAGGAGATTTTTATCTTACTCAAAATTTATTAAAACCGCTAATATAAAAAAGACAATGGCTATTACATTTTTTCAGAAAATGATATAATCATAAATTTTTATTGAATCAACTTTATCAAGCTTTAGAAGCTAGTATGAGTAGTTCACTTACTAATATAAAATAATATCTCTGCTTTAGAAATAGAGTGTGTCGTTGCAAGAAAATATCAGTTAATACAGCAAATAAATGGAATTAATAAAAAAGACATAGTTATTTAGTATTTGACTATGTCTTTAAATATTTGATGGTGCCCGAGGCCGGAATCGAACCGGCACGATATCACTACCGGTGGATTTTGAGTCCACTGCGTCTACCAATTTCACCACTCGGGCGCTTTGTTATATTATCACATCTGAAAGATAAACACAAGATAAAAAACATAGCAGAATTAGTATTTTGAGTTGATTCTTACTGGATATTTTGTAGTGAATAAATTGTCATTAACGAATAGTTATGTTATATTAAAAAAATATGATTTAGTAATTAATTTTTTGATAGTATGATTAAATTAATAAATATTTAGGAGAAAATATAATGCATTTATTAGCAAAAATTAAAACAACTATAATTAAACCAATTATGAGGATTATGAATTTTCCAGTACCAGTTACTTATATTGGTAGTGGAAAAATAAAAGAAATTACTACAATATTAGAGTATCAAAGAAGCGAGAAAGTTTTGATTATCACAGACAAAAATATTGTAAAATTAGGATTAATAAATGACACAATAACCTCAATAAGAAAAGCTAATATTGAAGTAGTTATTTATCAAGGGGTCAAGCCTGATCCGACCTTTGCGATTGTTGATGAAGCACTAGAATTTTCTAAGGATTGTGATAGTGTAATAGCGATTGGTGGTGGTAGTGTCTTAGATACTGCTAAAGTTGTAGCCGCCGCTGCTAGTAACAATGTAACAAGTAAAAAATTAAAAGGGTTATTGAAAGTTAAGAAGGCAAGTTTAAACTTAATCTGTGTACCAACAACTGCAGGAACAGGTTCAGAGGCAACTATTGTAGCAGTTATTTCAGACAATGTAACCCATGCTAAAACGACAATTATTGATCCAAAATTAGTACCAAGCGTTGCGATTTTAGATCCTGATTTAACAGTGGGCTTACCAAGATCAATAAGTGTAGAGACTGCCATGGATGCCCTTACTCATGCTTTAGAATCCTATATAAGTGATTATGCAACCGTGCAAACTAAAAGATACTGTGAAATTGCGATAAAAATGATTTATCAGCATTTACCAATTGTTTATCAAACACCTAGTGATATTGATTCTAGAGAGAAATTACTTTTGGCATCTTTTTATGCAGGTATGGCTTTTACCAGAACATATGTTGGTTATGTTCATGCTTTCTCCCATAATATTGGTGCTAAATATTCTATCGCACATGGTTTGGCAAATGCAGTATTGTTACCACATATTATGGATTATTATCAGGAAGTTTGCCAAGCAGATTTTGCCGTGCTAGCTAATATTGTTGGTTTAAGTGAAAGTAATGATAGTATCAAGCAGCGCAGTGAGAAGTTTGTGGCAAGTATCCATAATTTAAATGATAAAATGGCTATTACCAAATCATTAGCTGCTTTTGACCAAGAGAAAATTTTAGAAATAATTAAAGCTGCTTTTAAAGAAGCACATGGTACTTATCCTGTCGCAAAGTTTATGAGCAAAAAAGAAGCTATTGAAATTTTAAATAAAGTCTGCTCTTAGTAGTCGTAAATTTCTAGTAAGAAAAATGCTTATAATATAAAATAGTATCATTAATTTGGTATAATGAGTAATATGTGGGTAAAATTATGAAAAAAATAGTAACTTTATTGCTTTCAAGGTCATTCTTATTTGGTTCTTTGATGCTAATACAAGTAGCTATTTTATTGTCGCTTATTAGTTTTCTATCTTTAAATTACCTGATGGCTTATACTTTAATGACAATTATTTCTTTTTTTGTTGTTATCTATATAATTAATAAAGATTTAAATCCTAGTTATAAAATTGCTTGGATTTTGGTAGTGTTATTATTACCCTTAGTAGGTGGAGTGTTGTATTTGTTTTTTGGAGGGAAAAGAATTCCTAAAAATTTACGCCAACAAGAATTAAGAAATATACAAATGAAGCATTATGCACTTAAAAATGAAGAAAAAATTTTAAAGGAATTAAAACAGGAAAATGTTGAAGTCTATGGAATTTTTAATTATTTAAGAAATCATGCTTATAGTACGACTTATAATGATACTGATATTTCTTATTATTCTAGTGGTGATTTTATGTATCAAAAGATGTTGTTAGATATTAAAAATGCTAAAAAATATATCTTTTTAGAGTTTTTTATTATCAAACCTGGTAGTATGTGGCATGAAATTTTAACTCTTTTAAAAGAAAAAATTGCTGAGGGAGTAGAAGTTTATTTATTATATGATGATTTTGGCGTGACTCATTGGTTTGACAAAAATTTTGAGAAAGAATTGATTAGCTCTGGTATTAAAGTTAAAGTTTTTAATAAGTTAAAACCAATTTTGTTGGTTTATATGAATAATAGGGATCATCGAAAAATTTTGGTTGTGGATGGTAAAATTGGCTATACAGGTGGAATTAATATTGCTGATGAATACATTGATAGAAAAATTGTTTTTGGAAAGTGGAAAGATGGCGGTGTTAGATTAGAGGGTAGAGCTGTTGATTCTTTAGTTTATTTATTTTTGCAAATGTTTTATGAAGGAGTTGGAATAGAGAAACAATATAAAACTTATTGCTCTAAAAGACATAATATTATTAGTAATGGTATTGTTTGTCCGTTTGGCGATTCTCCAACTGATGGTGAATTAGTGGGCAGAGATGTTCATTTATCACTAATTAATCGAGCTAATCATTCCATTTATATTACTACACCATATCTAATTTTAGATCAAGAATTAAAAGTGGGATTATCTTTGGCTGCTAGGCGTGGTGTTGATGTTAAAATAATTGTACCAGGTATTGCTGATAAAAAAATAGTTAATCAAGTTACTAAATCTAACTATGAATACTTAGCTAATAATGGTGTGGAAATTTATGAGTATAAACCAGGTTTTATGCACTTGAAAACTATGTTGATTGATGATAATTTAGCTTATGTTGGAACTATTAATATGGACTATCGTTCTTACTATCTACATTTTGAGTGTGGAGTGCTTATTTATCAGAGTCGTTGTTTAGCTGATTTAAAGGAAGATATTATAGAAACAATAGAAGTAAGTGAGTTGATCACAATCGATGATATTAGAAGTATTAATATCTTTATTAAAATAATTAGAGCTATCTTAAATTTGATGGCTCCGATAATGTAATGAGGTGAGTATGAAAACAGGACTAGTATTAGAAGGTGGTGGTATGAGAGGTGCTTATACTGCGGGATGTTTAAAATGGTTTTTGGAAAACAATATTGAATTTGATTATAAGTGTGCCATTAGTGCAGCAGCACTTTTGTTAGTTTACTTTGAAACTAAAGATGTAGTTGCTTTGGAAAAATTAACAGAACAATTACCAAAAAAAATCAATGTAGGAATTAGACCTTTATTAAGAGAGGGACAATTTGTTGGTTATCAAAGGATGATATATCATATTTGTAAAGAGTTACTACCTTTAGACTTTAATAAATTAGCTCAAGGAAAGCCAATAGAAATTGGCGTTTATAATGCTGATCAAGATAAATTAATCTGGCTTAAGAATCAAGAGATTAATTATCCTTTCTTGCATGCTAGCAATATGTTGCCAGTTACCGGAAGAGCGGTTAGAATAAATAAAGAAAGATATTTCGATGGTGGGATAAAATCAATGTTTCCTGTCTTTAGAAGTGTAGAAAATGATTGTCAAAGAACTATTTTTATCACTACTAAGCCTAGCAGTTACACCAGAAAACAAAATAGTAAAAAATTACAGTTTATAATGGGCATATTGTATCGCAGGTATCCTAAAATGTTAAAAGCAATTAATGATAGAGTTAAAGTTTATCATGATGAAATCAATGAAATAAACAATATAGTTGATAGAGGTGAGGGTTTAATAATAAGACCAACGAAAGAAGTAAATGTTGAAAGACTAGCAGCTAGTGCTGAGTCCATTGCTGAATTATTTAAATTAGGCTATCAAGATTGTGAAAAACAAAAAGTGAAAATATTAGAAATGGTAGGAAAATAAGTGGATATAACTAATACTTTAATCACACAATTATTAATCATGGCACTGTTAATTGCGATGGGATTTGTAGCAACAAAAAAGAAGTGGTTAGATTTGGGTGGAACTAGACAATTAGGTAGTATTTTATTAAATATTGTAACGCCAATTATTATCATTAATTCTCTTTTAAAAACTTATAATCATCAAGAATTTCAAAGTTTTGCCTTGATTATTTTGGTTGCAGTTGCATGGAATGTTTTATATATTTTGTTAGCTAAGCTATTTTTTAAGTCAGATCAAGTGATTGAACAGGCTTCTGTTGTTTTTACTAATTTAAGTTTTTTTGGTATTCCAATTGTTAGTGCTGTTTTAGGTAAAGAAGCAGTTTTCTATTTAATTGGTCCAATTATTGTGTATTGGCTCTTTATGTTTACTTATGGTGAAATTCTTTTAACTCAAAGAAAATCGATTAGTATTAAACGTCTTTTTTTAAATCCTGCGGTCATTGCGACTGCCCTTGGTTTAACAATTTATTTTAGTGGTTTTCAGCTTCCTAGTGTTATCTTGGGTGCGATGGGGGGGATTGCTTCTTTAAATACTCCAGTTGCGATGTTAATTATGGGTTGTTATTTGGCGCATATTGATTTATCTTATTTCAAATTAGCTCTGGTTTGGAAAGTGTGTTTTATTAGATTAATAGTTCTGCCTTTAATAGTTATTTTAGTTCTGGTGTTTGTTCCAATTGATTTTGCTTTAAAGTATATTGT
This sequence comes from Erysipelotrichaceae bacterium, assembly GCA_047971145.1. Lineage (GTDB taxonomy): Bacteria > Bacillota_I > Bacilli_A > Erysipelotrichales > Erysipelotrichaceae > JBKDZL01. Next base: position 2,765 of record JBKDZL010000068.1, on the reverse strand, counting down.
TTTAATATGTGTTAGCTCTCCTGTTGGTAATACTGTTGCAATTTTTGCACAACAGTTTAATTTAGATTATCGTTATAGTGCAGCGATTATTTCAGTTAGTTCGCTTTTGGTGATGTTGACCTTACCGATAATGAGTTTGATTGGGACAAATCTATGGTAAAGCAAGATTGGGTTATTAAAAGATGGAAATTCGATAAATTATTTTTAAGTCGGTTGGCTGATCAAACTGGCTATCCTTTAGATGTCTGTAATTTTTTGGCAAGTCATGGTTACTTAACTAAAGCTTTAGTTGATAAATTTTTAAACCCTAGTGATGAGAGTGATTTTTCCAAGTATATTGATGGTGAGAAACTCTTAAATTTTTTAGTTAATAATAAGGATAAAAAATATATGATTTATGGTGATTATGATTGTGATGGAGTCGGGGCCACCAGTATTGCTTATATGGGTTTAACCAAAATGGGTTTTAATTGTAAAATGTTTATTAATAGCCGTTTTAAATATGGCTATGGTTTACACCAAGCAGCTTTTGATGAAATAAAAGCTAAAGATATTGATGTGGTGATTAGTGTGGATCAGGGTGTTGTTTCTTTTGATGCTATTGATTATGCTAATAGTATTGGCATTGAAGTATTGGTTATTGATCATCATAAGGCTAATGAGCAAATCCCTAATGCCCTTGCTGTTGTTGATCCGTGGCGTCTTGATGATAATACTAATTTTAAAAGTTATTGTGCGGGGGCACTAACTTATCAAATGATTAAGGCTTTGGCTAGTAAATTGTCATATGATGTTGAATTGTTCAAACCGCTATTAGGTATTGTTGCACTGACAACAATTAGTGATGTTATGCCTTTGCGTTTTAGTAATAGATATTATGTCATTGAAGGCTTAAAGCAATTAAATAAAGGTACACTAACAGCATATAAAGTATTGCGTGATTTTTATAAGAAAGAATTAAATGATGATGATTTACGTTTTTATATTAGTCCAGCTATTAATGCTGTGGGTCGTTTAAAGGATAATGTCAATAAAGTTCTCTTATTTTTAATTAATAGCAATTATCAAGAAGCACTAACACTTTATCAAGAAATTATTTCTATAAATAGAGAAAGACAGAAATTGTCTAAGAGTGAATTAAATGCTGCGCTGAAGCAAGTTAGAGCTACTGATAAAGTAAATATTATTGAAGGGGATTTTCATGAGGGTTTAGTTGGAATTGTAGCTGGAAGAATTAAAAGTGAAACTAATAAGGTTACAGTAGTCTTATCACAACAAGAAAATCAATATAAGGGCTCTATTAGATCAATAGAAGGTTTTAACCTTAAGCAGAAATTAGATGAAATTAGTGATATTTTTAATAGTTATGGTGGCCATGATATGGCAGCTGGCATTAGTTTTGATCTTGATAAATTATCGGAGTTCAAAGAAAGATTTACAAACTTAGCCACAACAGATTGTAATAATAAGATATATTTAGATTACGTCTATTACACTGATAGTATTGATAATAAAATTCTAGAGTTATGGGATAGCTTTAAACCATATGGATCTGGTTTTGAGTGTCCAACTTTTGGTTTAGTTATCAATAATTATAAAACAATAGTTTTGAAAGAAAAGTATTTAAAATTAACTACTGATAAAATAAATGTCATGGCTTTCAATTCTTTAGATTATTTAAGTGTAGCTCAAAAGGGTACAGCTTTAAAAACAATTGTGAAATTTGAAAAAGATAAATATCAAAATTATCAAGCTATTTTATTAGAAAATGAGCTTCGAGAGTTATAATTTTAATAAAATTCATAATGTAAGCGTTATCTTGTGAAAAAAATATCAATTTCTATTTACAAGCTCTATTATATGTGTTTAAATGATAATGTGAAATTAATCACATAGGAGAAAAATATGGTAAAGAAAAAAGAAAATAATGAATTCGAAGTAAAAGATTTAGTGGAAAAAGCAGTGGTAGCACTTGCGGAATATAAAAGTTATGATCAAGAAAAAATTGACTATATCGTTGCTAAGTGTTCAGTGGCAGCATTAGATAAACATGGTGCTTTAGCAAAAATAGCAGTTGATGAAACTGGAAGAGGAGTATTTGAAGATAAAGCAACTAAAAATTTATTTGCTTGTGAGTATGTAGTAAATAATATGAGACATTTAAAGACAGTAGGAATTGTGAGTGATAATGAGGTAACGGGAATTACTGAAATTGCTGAGCCAGTTGGCGTAGTAGCAGCAATGACACCTGTGACTAACCCGACTAGTACCACAATTTTTAAGAGTTTAATTGCAATTAAGACTAGAAACCCTATTGTTTTTTCTTTTCACCCTTCAGCTCAAAAAAGTTCAGTAGCAGCAGCTCAGGTTGTCTATGATGCTGCAGTAGCAGCTGGTGCACCTAAGAATTGTATTCAATGGATTAAAGAGCCAGCTAAAGAAAAAATTGGAGAGCTAATGAATCATCCCGATGTTGCGACTATTTTAGCAACTGGTGGTAATGCCATGGTAAAAGCAGCTTACTCTTGTGGAAAGCCAGCTTTGGGTGTTGGGGCTGGTAATGTTCCAGCTTACTTAGAGAAATCGTGTAATTTAAGACAAGCAGTTAATGATGTTTCGATGTCAAAAGCCTTTGATAATGGAATGATTTGTGCTAGTGAGCAGGCAGCAATTATTGATACTGAAATTTATAAAGATGCAATAGAATTATTTAAAAAATATGGTGTCTATTTTGTAAGTGGTGTTGACAAAAAGAAACTAGAAGA
>JBKDZL010000067.1:0-6117 GCA_047971145.1 Erysipelotrichaceae bacterium | reverse complement strand
CCCTGAGCGAATTGTTTCTAGTCCTGCTATCATTCGAAGTGTGGTTGATTTTCCACATCCACTTGATCCAATCAATACAATAAATTCCCCTTCTTCAATTGCCAAATTCACATTTTTAACTGTATCCTCATTTTGTCCTGGATACCTTTTACATACATTTCTTAATTCTATCTTACTCATTATCCTTTTACTCCTCCTGATATTAATCCTCCAACTAAATGTTTTTGCAAGAATGAAAACAATATTATTGCTGGAATCGCTACAAGAATTGAACCAGCTGCAAATAAGTTATATGCAGAATTTGTTGGATCAGCAATTAAGTTGTTTAAACCTAATGCTAAAGTGCTGGTCTCTGATGCGTATGAAGTTATTATTATATTCGGCATAATAACATCTCCAATTGGTGCTAGAAAACAAAATAGTGCAACTACTGCAATCATTGGCCGAACAAGAGGAACAAGAATTTCTAGGAATATTCTAAAATTAGATGCTCCATCTATTCGAGCCGCTTCATCAAGCTCACGTGGGATTGAATCATAATATCCCTTCATAAGTAATGTGTTCATTGGAACTAATCCAACTGCATAAATCATCGTCATATAAATATATGTGCTTAATATCCCATCTGATTCATATATCCCAATCGAGTTAGCAATAGCTAGTAATGCAATTACAGTTGAACCTGAGGGGATTACTTGGATTAATAGTAAAGAACTAACTCCTAGTTTACGATATTTAAATCTAAATCTTGAATATATAAATCCGATAACCGTAATAATAAAGGTTGATATTATCATTGTTGCAACCGCTAATAAAAATGTATTGATATACCAATGGATATAATCAGTGTCGGTAAATAGTGACTGGAAGTTTCCTATAAGCGTGAAGTTTTCCGGAATTATCGATTGGGAATATAAACTATTGTCCGCATTAAAGGCTAACAGTATCGTCACAAATAAAGGAAATAAGATTACTATAGTTGTTATAGCAAGCACACTATAAGAAAATATTAACCCTAAATTCTTTCTAATTTTTAACATATTAGTACACCTCCTCATTTTTAAATGCACCTGTTTTTATCCAGAAAAATAGCAGTAAACTGGAGACAACAATACTTGTAATAAGTGTATAAACGGCTGCTGTCGCAAATTTTCCATCTAAGGTTAATTGGTAACCTAAGGATGATATTGTTTCAATTGGACTGTATGTTGCACCTACTGGTTTAACCACTGAAGATCCTAGTAAATAGAATATTGTAACATTATTGAACTGACTTGCAAATTGCATTATAAATATCGGAGAAGCAGCCATAAATATTGCCGGAAAAGTTATATCCCAGAAATTTGTCCAGGGATTACCCCCATCAATATTTGCTGCTTCGTATAGGTCCGATGGAATTGCCTGCAAGATCCCTGTTACTAATAAATAGATGTAAGGGAACCCTAACCATGCTTGAACAAACAAGATTGTCTTCCTAGCTAATTGAGGATCCATCAAGAATCCAATTGCATTTGCAACATTATATTCCTGTCCAGTGAAGAGTGGAATTACGAATGTATTCATTGCTCCTACTTTACTAAAGAATATTTGGAATACTAAAATAGTCAAAAATCCTGGGATTGCCCATGGCAGAATAAATATTGTTCTAAAGAACCTTTTCCCTTTTATTCTCTTCCCATTTGTAATTACTGCCAAGAAAATACCAACAACAATATTCGTCATTGCAGCTCCCACTGTCCATACAATTGTCCACTGAAGGGTTTCTGTAAAAGCAGACAATGCTATTGGATCTGAAATTAAATCTTTGAAATTTTGAAAACCAACCCAATTGATTAAGAATGCCGGTGGAATTATATCATTTTCAAAATTGGTAAATGCTATCGCTATTGATACAAATGCTGGGATTATTAAAAACATAAACATTAATAAATAATAAGGCACCGTTACTGCATGAGGTATTATGTCAGGAGCCAAATCTTTTGCTCTTGTTCGTAGTGAAGGTAATTCGATCCCATCTTGTTTAGCATTGGCAACTACTACATAATCACGTACAAAACCGACCGCAATCATTACCATAACTGCTAGCAATAATAAACTAAAGGCAGCACCAATTAAAATTAGGAACGAATCATCTTGATATTCTACTGCACCAATCGTATAATTCCCTGCATTACTCCCACTATTTTGATAAACAAAAGTACTACTTAAAGTCGGAATTATTATTTCCTTTAATAAACTAAATTCCAATAATGCATACATTAAACCAATTACAGATTTTTTGTACTCTTTGTTCACCAACTGACCAATTCCTGGAATTAGAAAGGTCAACATCGCTATAAATTTATTCATCTCACTCCTTAATTATTTTTACTATACTAAAATCATATTTGCATAACCTACCTTTGACTTCTGATGTACTCCATACAATACTTTCTAAAGCTAGGTCTACAATCTCATCTCCAAAGTTAATAATGTATTTGTATTTTTCGTTTTCAAGTTCGAAACTCATTCGAATTAATTTATTAGATTTGTCATATTGCTTTCCAAACAATTTATCAAACAATTGATGTAATGATTTCTTTTCTAACATTCCAGCAATATAGTAAAATGATGTATTATCAATAACATTGCAAGTAATCGCTGATTCTAAAATTTCATGGTCAAACTTTTCTAATTCAGTTGCCGTTTCGCACTCAACCACTTCAGTAAGATATTTATACTCGTAACTTTCAGACTCTACTGTTTTTCCATCGACTATTGCATTAAATTCTTTTACTTTAACTCCAAACTCAGCATTGATATTATGAGGTAAAGAATCCATATGGAGTAAATCATCTTCATTTACGTAGTTCATAAGTGGCATTGCAATCACATATGTATTTTCACATTTTTTAAGCTTTTCAATCACACCATTTTTGACACTATATGAATAAGGGAAAATAACTGTATGGAATTTTTCTAACCCAACTTCATCGTACACAAATTGAACATTTATTCCCACATTAACAAAATACTCAACTAGTTCATTAATTATTTCTTTTGTATGTAGTCCTTGATTTCGTGGTCCCTCTGAATGACTTAGCATTAGTGAATTATTCCAGTCATAATAGATTGCCACTTCATTTTTAAGTTTTGCTTCACTAAACTTGCTAATTTCAGTAATTTGTTTACCAAATTTACTTATGTAATTGTATACTCTAGCATCCGTATTTGAATTTATATCTAAAACTGAACCGTGATACTTCTCAGAAGATCCACGACTTTGCTTTAGCTGAAAGTATAAAAAAGATTTTGATCCTGCTAACATTTGCAAATAAGTACTTGCTTCATGTAATTTTCCACTTTTTAAAATGGTATAGCGTTGCCAGTTAGTTGATCCAGGCGATGATTCCATAATATAGAAGTCTTTATCCTTATCTAAGCTTGATTGAATTAATAAGTTAGTAAAAGAACAAATTGCAATATCGTAATTGTCATCTGTATCCCATTCAGGGTATATGTCATAGCTTATATAATCAACATGTTTTGTAAACTCATAATAGTCCATCCATCCATCAATTTGTTCTCCATGGAAGTTAGTTGTTATTGGTAAGCTTGATTTCCTTTGGATTAATTTTTTTTCGAATAAGTAATAATCTATATGACTTTCAGTTACAAATCTACTCCAGTTAACTTTAAGTGGTGTATTTGATAATTCACCATGATTCATTGGCGCTTGAATTTCTTCAAATGTCGTATAGTTATGTGACCAGAACGTATTCCACCATGCTTTATTCAATGCTTCAACCGTTCCGTATTTTGTTTTCATACTATTCCTGAACTTGTTTTGACAATGTTCACAGTAACATTCCCCACCAAATTCGTTATTAATATGCCAACTGTGAATGTTATCATATTTGCTTACAATATCAATTAGTAGCTCAATTACTATACTAGCTTTTTCTCTAAACTGTGGACTTGTCATACAGTGATTATGTCTAGCTCCACTCAGTTCACGTACACCATTTTTATTAATCCTTGATGATTCAATATACTTTTGAGCTAGCCAATGCGGCCTTGCTGCTGTTGGCGTTCCAATAATAACTTGTATATCATTTTCTTTTAGAATATCTAAAACATCAATTAACCAGCTAGTATTAAATTCACCCTCTAATGGTTCTAGTATTGACCAATCAAACATTCCAAGTGTTACAGTGTTTATATTTGCATCTTTAATTTTTTTTATATCTTCTTTAATTAATTGTGGATTATCAATCCATTGTTCCGGACTATAATCACCTCCGTGTAAAAACATTTTCACCCCCTGTAAACTTTTACTCATCTATAGTTTATCACACAAAATTAATTTTGTCAATATTTTACCAAAGTTTTACTAAAGTTTTTTTACTAGTAAATTGATAGAACACTAGTAAGTTGAATACATAAAGTTCATAAGAAATAAAAAGAACTCAATTAGGAAATAGTTAACATTTCTCGTTGCCAATTATCAATTGTATTAAGTGCTTTTTAAAACTCGGTTAACTTGTAATTTTTGGCATTCTAAATAAAGTATTTGCTATTTGGTGTAGTTCTTTCAGTGTTTCACTTTTACACATTGCATAATACTTTTCTTTAGCTTGATATGCAACTTTTAATCCAAGAAGTTTTTCTAGTCAGTGATCAATGATTTTACGCCAACCATCAGTTAATTTGCACTTAGAAAACATCAATGTTTTTAAGTAATTCCACATTGTTATCTAGCAGATTCGGCATGAGAAAAACCTTCTATTATTTTACACAATAAGAATCTTTTACGCTAACTTTTGGACATTACTAGATTTATTTTTTACTATTTTTTAGTATTTTGCTATAATTATTTTAGGTTGACTTAAAAACAATCCATAAAATTAGAAAGGAACATTAAGGAATATATTATCCTTAATACATTTATGCTCACAAAATCAAACTTTTTAAACTTAGATATTCAACTTTATCAAAAGGTAACAACAAGTATCAAATACATTGTATATTTAAACTTACTGCTTCTACTGAGTGCCTTTGGACTGATTATTGCTAACACACTTAACATTGCAAGTTTCATACTAACTTTCTCATTAGCTTTCATTAGCTCGTTAGTACTAATAATTTTACCTACATATTTTTTATTTCAGGCTAAATACCTAAATACCAAATACATAATTCTTAAATATACAGGTTACATTATCGTCACTTTATTTATTTTTCTAATTGCTATCTCATTAGTAAATATTACATACTTCATTATTTTTGAATCTGTTGCTATACTCTTTTCTATTTCACTTGAAAAAAAGCGAATCAGAAGAGAAACCGACTTACTGTTACAACTTAATTTAGTTAACAAAAATAAATAAAATAGTATCGCAAAATATCATCACAGAAATATTTAGTAAAATTATAGCGCTTTAATATATTTTTACGTTTTACTTAAAATCTATTTCTACCTATACATTCCTGTGTAAGCAATGCATATAAAGTTAAAATAGAATAGATATACTGTTCATAGTAGCTGTTATCTATTTTATTTGTTTTTATAATATATTTTCAACTAAACATAAACTTAGTGAAGACCTAGAATACTGGCAAGATGAATTAATTGATCTGAAATTGTACGATTAACTGGAATAACTTTACTACTTTCTATTGAATCAATTAGTACTTTTACTGCATATTCTCCGATATATTCACTTGGAATTTGAATACTAGATAAAGATGATTTATTGAATTCAGTTGCAGGAATACCATTTAACTTAATAATTTCCACTTGATTTGAAATATTTACTCCCATTTGGTTTATCGCAATAAGAGACAACTTACACATACTTTTGGACAGTACCAATAAGAGGCAAAATATAAAAAAATCGCATGTAAGAATTTAGTTTCTTACACACGATTCTGGACACGACCACAAATTTACTAAAGTTTACTAAAATATTAAAGTGTGAAAAAATCCCAATTTTCATTGGAATCTTTAAATTTAGTATCATATCTTCGTTATTTTTTGTAATAATATTCGCCATTCTTAGTTATTAATACTATAATTCAATTATATCAATAACGGTTTATAATACCATATGACATCACCAATTATATACTGGCGGC
>JBKDZL010000066.1:0-6443 GCA_047971145.1 Erysipelotrichaceae bacterium | reverse complement strand
ACATATGAAAAAGCTGGATTAGAAGTCCCACAAACATGGGCAGATTTAGAAGCCGCAGGACCGGTATTTAAGAAAGAATTAGGCGATGAGTATTCTCCACTAGGTGTTTCACTGATCTATGACTTAGCATATTCATTTACTCTTCAAAAAACTGGTATGGAAATGTATGATGAAGATGGGAATATTCAATGGACTGAAAGTGAATGGAATACTGCATATACAGAAATTGAAAAACTTTCGACAACTGGTGTTTTACCTACAGTTGAACAACAACAAGGGTCATCTGATTTAGCAACGTCTCCATTATGGGTTGATGGAAGAATAGCAGGAGCATTTACTTGGTCATCGGCATCGTCATTGCAAGATGCAGTTGATGAGAATCAAGAATTAGTAGTAGTGCCACTTTTAGAAATGGAAGATGCACAATCTACAGGAAAAGTTCAAAAACCAACAATGTCATTTGCAATATCAGAAAATTGTAAATATAAAGACCAAACCGCTGAATTTTTAGGATGGTTAGTTAGTTCACCTGAGGCAACAAAAGAATTAAAACTAACTAGAGGTCCAATAGAAAATAAAGAGGCATTAGAGACGTTAGACAGTGAAGGACTTCTTGATGATAACATTGTATATGATATTTCACAAGCAACAAAAGATATTGAAAAATCAACATATCCAATTGCACCTGATTTAGAAGTCGTAGGACAAGATGAAATAGAAAATATTAGATTCGGAACAGATTCTGTTGATACAGCAGTTCAGAAAACATTAGAGGTCCAAGAAACATTATAATATTAAAGAGAAAAGTGACAATTGACTAATTGTTACTTTTCTGTAAAGGAAGGCGAAAATGTATAAGAAAAGAACTCCATACATTTATTTATTACCATGGTTTATAGGAATAACGGTATTCAAAGTATATCCGATGATATTAACTTTTTACTACAGTTTTACTGAAAAATCACTGATTGGTGATGCAACATGGATAGGTTTTAAGAATTATATAACATTATTTACACATGATGATAAATTTTGGCTATCATTGAGTTCAACATTTAAGTATGTATTTTTTACAGTACCATTAGCTCTTATCTTTGGGCTATTTATTGCATATATACTTAATTTTAAGCTAAAAGGTGTCAAGTTATTTAGAACAATATATTATATTCCATCGCTACTTGGTACGAGTGTAGCGGTTGCAATTTTATGGCAAACGTTATTTAGTTTTGATGGGCCAATTAATTCACTAGTTATGTCATTTGGCTTTGAGGCAATTCCATGGTTTACAGATCCAAATACATCATTATTTATATTATCGTTGTTAAGATTTTGGCAATTTGGATCAATGATGCTGATTTTCTTAGCAGCATTACAAGGTGTTCCTCAGGAGCTATATGAAGCAGCAACCTTAGATGGATCATCTCAAATTAACACTTTTCTTAAAGTGACAATACCTGTTATTTCACCTGTTATTCTATTCAATGGAATAATGGCACTAATTGGTGCATTTCAAGAGTTTAATTCCCCCTTCATCATTACCGAAGGGGGACCACAGTATCATACATATTTTTTAAATATGTTTATTTACCAAGAGGCTTTTACATATCACAATTTTGGATATGCATGTGCACTCTCAATGATATTAGTTGTGATAATATTATTTTTTACAACAATAGTATTTAAATTTTCAGCTAAACATGTGTTTTATTCGGATTAAGGAGAAAAATGAAAAAGAAAATATCAAAATTTTTAAGATATGGAATTCTAGTAACTGTAGGAATATTATTAATATATCCATTACTTTTTATGATTACTGGAACCGTGAAATCAAATCAAGAAATATTCACTTCATTATCCTTATGGCCACAAGACCCAACAACCAACTTTTTCGATGTATTAAAGGAAGCATGGGATACAGGAAGTCAGTACACAATGACAACGTATTTTAAAAATAGTTTCATCATGGTTGGTGGGCAAATTATTGGTACAGTAATTTCATCAGTCCCAACAGCCTACGCAATTGCTCGTTTTGACTTTAAAGGAAAAAAGCTAGTGTTCTCATTGGTGATAGCGACACTAATAATACCGATATCATTATTTACAATTCCATTATTTATTTTGTGGAGTAACCTTGGCTTTACAGATAGCTTTGTACCATTAATAGTTCCCTCATTTTTTGCAACTAACTCGTTCTTAATATTCATGTTAATTCAATTCTTTAGAACAATACCTAAAACACTAGATGAGGCCGCAATATTAGATGGCTGTAATTCTTTTACAACGTTAACTAAGGTTCTTGTACCTATTATCAAACCAACTGTAGTCACTATGATACTATTGACATTTGTATGGGGGATGGCTGATTTCCAAGGACCGTTAATATATATATCAACGGCTTCAAAGTTTCCAGTAACATTAGCATTGAAACTTATTATTGATGCGGATAGTTCTGTTCAATATAATTTAGTCTTTGCAATGTCCTTAATTTCATTGTTACCGTCTATCATTGTATTCTTTATGGCTCAAAAATACTTTGTGGAAGGTATAGCATCGGGTAGTATTAAAGGATAGGTGGTTCAAATGCTTGCACGTAGAATGATTTCAGCATTAATTGATGTTTTAGTAATAGTGGCATTATATGCCACCATTTTAGGAATGTTACCAAGTTTATACTTTTATGGACCTTTTATTGCCTCAATAATTAGTGGAGCTGTTATATACTATGTTTTTGGTAAACAAAATGGAATAGGAAGAATAGTTCTTTTGTTGGAAGATAGTAACAATAATTTAACGGCTTTACAGAAAATATGGATGTATCCACCAACTATGATATTTTATCTACAAACAGCCATTGCGGCTATTTATCCATTCTTAATGATAAAATTTGGAATTATTGGTTTGTATTTGATAATGTTAATGTATATAAGTCTCATTTTTATCTTTTTTTCATATATTTTATTACTTGTTATGAATAAAGATATTTGGAATATGAAAAAAAACAATGAAATAATTCGTAAGAATATATATTTTTAGGAGAAAAATGAAAATTACTTGGAGATGGTATGGAGAAGATAATGATAGTATTACATTAGCTGATATTAAACAAATTCCAAATATAAGTGGAATTGTTTGGTCACTACACAATAAAAAGGCGGGAGATTCATGGCAAAGTGAGGAAATAGATAAAGTTGCAACTTTAATAAAGAACTATGGTTTTAATTGTGATGTTGTTGAAAGTGTTAATATTCACGATGAAATAAAAACAGGAGGAATTGAAAGAGATCATTACATAGATATATATATAGATACAATAGAAAAACTATCAAAAGTTGGGGTAAAGGTTATTTGTTACAATTTTATGCCTGTTTTTGATTGGATTAGAACAGATTTGTTTAGAGAATTACCTGACGGGTCAAACGCTTTGTTTTATGAGAAAAATAAAGTTACAAGAAATTATCAAGAGGTGATTGATTTAATACTAAAAGGCGGAAATGGATACACTATGCCAGGTTGGGAACCAGAAAGATTAAATGAAATAGAAAAACTTTTTACAAAATATGAAGATGTAACAGATGAAAAATTATTTAATAATTTAATTTACTTTTTACAAAAAATTGGTCCTATTTGTAAAGCATGCAATATAAAAATGGCAATTCACCCTGACGACCCACCATTTTCTGTATTTGGATTGCCTCGGATTATAAATTCGTACGAAAATATAAATAAATTATTAACGAAAATACCGGAGGAGTATAATGGGCTAACGTTGTGCACAGGCTCATTGGGATCAACATCAGAAAATGATTTATTAAAAATAATAGATGATTTTCATAAGCGTATTTATTTTACACATATTAGAAATATAAAACGTTTTTCTAATGGAGACTTTATAGAAGTGTCGCATTATACGTCTGATGGAGATGTTGATATTACAAACATAATAAAAAAATATTATCAAAAAGACTATCAATATTATATAAGGCCAGATCATGGAAGACATATATGGGGGGAAGAAAATTTTTGTAGGCCTGGTTATGGGTTATATGATCGTGCCCTTGGAATAATGTACTTTAATGGTATTATTGATGCTTTAGAAAGTGAGTAAAATGAGGTTAACGAGAAATATTAGTGATCTGAAAGAACATTCTAATTTTAAACTTCCAAAGTACGATGTAGAAAAAGTTACAAATGAAACAATAGCATGTCCTAATTGGTTACACTTTGGAGCTGGGAATATTTTCAGAAGCTATATAGGAGAAATCTGTGATTCATTGTTGGATCAAAATTTGGCAACAAAAGGAATTATTGCAATTGAGGGATTTGATGAAGAAATAATTGATAAAGTATATGACAAATTTGAAGGGATGGCAGTTTCTTCAACACTGAGGTCAAATGGAGATATTACTCATCATGTACAAGCAAGTATATGCAAGGGATTAAAATTAAGTAAAGACCTTGAAAAAATTAAGAAGTATTTTCTACAAGAAAATCTTCAAATCATAAGTTTAACAATAACTGAAAAAGGTTATTTGATAACAGAAGATAATATTGAAGCGGAGAATAATGTAATGGTTATAATAACAAAACTATTATACCAACGCTATAAAAACAATCAGGCACCAATAACTATGCTAAGTTTGGATAACTGTACAAAAAATGGTGAGCTGTTGAAAAAAAATATTATGAAAGTAGCAACAAGGTTGTATGAAATAAACATTGTAGAATATAATTTTATAGAGTATATAAAAACTAGGGTTGCATTCCCAATTAGTATGATAGATAAAATAACACCACAGCCAAGCAAAAGAGTGGCTCTTGAATTAGAAAAAAAAGGTTTTGAAGGAATGGAAATATTAAAAACCTCTAAACAAACCTACATAGCTCCCTTTGTAAATTCTGAAGAAACAGAATATTTAGTTGTTGAAGATAATTTTGTCAATGGTAGACCACAGTTTGAAAAAGCAGGTGTATATATCACATCGTATAATCAAGTAAATGCAATCGAAAAAATGAAGGTATCTGCGTGTTTAAACCCTTTACATACTACTCTTGCAATTTTGGGATGTTTATTGAATTACAGTAATATATCAGATGAGATGAAAGATAAAGAATTAAAAAAAATTATTTCAATATTAGGATATGATGAAGGTTTGAAAGTTGTAGAAAAAGATTTGATAATCAATCCCAAAAAGTTTATAGATAATGTTATCAATGTACGATTAACTAATGAAAATATTGGTGATACGCCACAACGAATAGCAAAGGACACCTCATTAAAGCTTAATGTCAGATTTGGAGAGACAATTAAATCATATGTAAAAAGTGAAGATTTAGATGTTAATGAATTAGAAGTAATTCCATTAGTAATTGCTTTATGGATCAGGTATTTAAATGGACGGGATGATTTAAATAATCTTATAGATAGAAGTCCAGACCCTATATTAGGTAAATATCCTTTAATAGAAAATGCAAAAATAGGTGATAAGCCAGATATAAAGCCTTTATTGAATGAAGTGTTTGACTTTGACATTTATAGCATAATGGGAGAAAAAATAGAAGAAAAATATTATGAACTTTTAATGAGTAATGGAAAAGTTCGTGAATTAATAAAACAAGTAAAAGGCAAGGAATACTATGAATGAATTGTGGATGAGTTATACAAAGATACAGATAAGTAAGATAAAAGAAAGATTGTTACCTATTGAAAATTGTACTAACTATAATCAAGAAATATTACTAGAAGATTTGAGTAATATAATGGAAGAAAAAATTGAATTTAGTACAGGGTCAAATGTGAAGCTAAAGTTAATTGAAAATGAATTACTATCTAGTGAAGGCGAATATGAAATTAAAGTTGATGTACAGGTTGAATTGCATGCTAATAGTAAATTAGGATTCTTATATGGACTAAATGATTTATTGGAAATGATTCAAACAAGTAGTTTGAAAAATTGTAAATACGTTCCATTTAAAGAACTACGTATGATAAATCATTGGGATAATCTTGATGGTACAGTTGAAAGAGGATACTCAGGAAAGTCAATTTTTAATAAAAATGGAGATTTAATAATTTCTGAGAAAAAATTGAGACAGTATGCTAGAATATTAAATTCTATGAAAATGAACTATGTTGTAATTAATAATGTAAATGCAGAAGAACTTGCAACAACATTATTAACTAGTAGAAGAAATATTGTGAAAAAAATAAAGGAAATATTTGATTTATATGATATTAAAATTATGATCTCATTAAACTTCGCATCCCCCTTAACGCTTGGTGAGCTTAATAGAAGTGATCCCTTGAATAAAGATGTATTTGAATTGTGGGAAAAATCAATAACTGACTTTTGTTCTGATATTCCATATTTTGGAGGTTTTTTAATAAAAGCCGATTCTGAGGTAAGACCAGGACCATTGACATACGGGCGAACACATGCTGATGG
>JBKDZL010000065.1:0-9993 GCA_047971145.1 Erysipelotrichaceae bacterium | reverse complement strand
TATTTAATTATATTTGGGGAATATAATTTTTCTTGTAAGCTATTATGTGCTTACAACTATTACTATACAGATATTATGTGTTTTGATAATGTTGTATTTGTGTGAAATTGTGTGATTATTTACTTATTTTCTCTCTGCCGACTGCTAACATTAATTTAATACGATTTTCTTGGTTAACTTTAGTTGCCCCAGGATCATAGTCGATTGGTACAATATTAGCAATAGGATTATTTTCTGTGATTTTTCTAATCATACCCTTACCAGTAATATGATTAGGAAGACAACCAAAGGGCTGAGTACACACAATATTACTATAGCCAACTTCTATCAACTCCAACATTTCCGCAGTTAAAAGCCAACCCTCGCCCATCTTATTACCATAACCGACATAATCCTTGACCAATTCTTTTAAGTGTAAATAAGCTCCTGGTGGCTGAAATTGTGGTTTATTTTTTACAACATCAATTAAGATTTTTTCCAAACTTAATAAATAACTTCTTAAGGCTTTAACACCCAGATATTTCAATTTTTTGCCACCATATAAAATAATGTCTTCCATTCTATTATCAGTCTTAAACAACATAAAACCCATTAACCCTGGTACCATAATTTCACAATCTTGCGATAATAAAAACTTCTCTAAATCATTATTACCTAAAGGAGCATACTTAACATAAATCTCACCAACAACACCAACCTTTAATTTTGGTGTTTTCTTAATAGGAATATTGGCAAAATCATTAACTATTTCTTTCGAAATTCTTTTAATACTAACTGGTAATAAGCCTTTATTTTTAACAAATAGGCTAATAAGTTTATCACTCCAAGCTTTAACCAACTGATCTGAGTTGCCTTTTTCTAACTCATAGGGCTCAATTTGATTTTTCAATAACATCAACAAATCACCATAAACAATACAACCCAAAGCACGCAAAGCAATCACTGGAGTTAATTTAAAACCAGAATTTTTTTCTAAACCTGACATATTTAAGGAAATAACTGGAATATGAGAGAGTCCTGCTTTTTCTAACCCTTTACGCAATAAGTGAATATAATTACTAGCTCGACAACCTCCACCGGTTTGAGTAATCAATAAAGCTACTTTATTTAAATCATATTTACTATTTTCTAAAGCATCAAGCATTTGACCAATAACCAAAAGAGCAGGATAGCAAGTATCATTATGGACATACTTTAGACCCTTTTCAATGACTGAAAAAGAATTATTGGCCAGCAGTTCTACTTTATATCCATCATTTCTAAAAACATCAACTACTAGTCTAAAATGAACAGGCAACATATTAGGTATCAAAATCGTATAATCCTTTTTCATTTCTTTAGTGAATTCTATTCTTTTAGTTGTTTCCATTAATTTCATCCTTGATAATCTTTAATTTCATCGTTGCTTCGATGCGATTGTTCTTTTTCTTTTGCTGTTTTTGTTCTTTTAAAGCTGATAAAAGACTGCGTAATCTTATTTTCACTGCTCCTAAATTGGCAATTTCATCAATTTTTAATTGGGTATAAATCTTATCTTTTAAAGCTAATATTCTTCTGATTTCATCAGTAGTTATCGAATCAATACCACAACCAAAAGAAACCAATTGCACTAAATGTAAATCATCATAATCACCAATATACTTAGCTGCTGCATATAAGCGAGAATGATAAGTCCACTGATTTAATACTGTGGTCTGAACACTATCTACTAAATGGCTAATTGTATCTTCAGTAATGATTGCTACTTTTAATTGAGAAATTAGTGTATCAATACCATGATTAATTTCAGGGTCTAAATGATAGGGTCTACCAGCTAAAACCATGATTTGCTTTTTTTGTTTCCGTGCTTCTTTAATAATTTTTTGACCAGTTTCTCTAATATTAGCCAAAAAGTTATCATGCTCTTCAAAGGCAGCATCTAAAGCCTTTTTAATATCTCTTTTTTTAATATTAGATAAATACTTACTTAATATTTCTTTTAACTTATTAGGTAAATCTTTTCTTCTGTGAATACCAATATACTCTTTAATAAAAACTTTTTCTTTAATTCTTTTAACATTAGCACCGATAACCTCAGGATAATAAGCTACTACAGGACAGTTATAATGATTATCAGAAACTCGCTCATCAAAATTATAAGTCATAGCAGGATAATAAATGATATCTACATCAGAACTTGCTAATAATTCCTCAATATGACCATGAACTAGCTTCGCAGGATAACACACAGTATCTGATGGTATAGTATGTTGTCCTTTTTGATAGAGCTCATGTGTAGAGTGACCAGTAACTTTAATGTTATAGCCTAACATCGCAAAAAACTTACTCCAAAAAGGTAGTAATTCATAAAAATTTAAAATCATTGGGATACCAATTGTTCCTTTAGTATTTTCACTACTATTAAATTTATCCTTGTAGCTATCTAATAGTTCTAATTTATATTTAAACATATTTAATGACTCATCTGGCTTAGTTTTAGTAACTGGCAAATCACATTTATTACCGGCAATATATCTTCGCCCATCACCAAAATTATTAATGGTTAATTGACAATTATTACCACAAGCGCCACACTTAGATAAAGTAACCTGTTGTTTTAAATTTAATAATTCTGTTTTATTAATAGTACTACTTATTTTAAGATTTTGTTGTTTAGAGTGTAATGCTGAGCCATAAGCACCCATCATTCCAGAAATATTCGGCCGAGTAACATTTTGCTTAACCTCTAGCTCAAATGATCTTAAAACAGCATCATTATAAAAGGTTCCACCCTGTACTACAATATTACTACCAATACTACTAGCATCAGTTAGCCTAATCACTTTATATAAAGCATTCTTTACTACAGAAATCGCCAACCCAGCTGAAATATCTTCAACAGTAGCCCCATCCTTTTGAGCTTGTTTAATATTTGAGTTCATAAATACAGTACAACGTGAACCTAAATCTACAGGATTTTTCGCAACTATGGCCATCTGTGCAAATTCTTCTAAACTATAACCTAAAACACTGGCAAAAGACTGAAGAAAAGAACCACAACCAGCTGAGCAAGCTTCATTTAAGTAAATATCATCAATAACTCCATCCACAATTTTAAAACACTTAATATCTTGACCACCAATATCAATAATAAAATCCACTTCGGGATCAAATTTACATGCTCCTTTAAAATGAGCTACTGTTTCTACAATACCCATATCTAAAGAAAAGGCCTCTTTAATCATTTCCTCACCATAACCGGTAACACAACTACCCATAACTATAGCATGAGGGTATTGATCATAAAATTCCTTTAAATAATCTTTAATAATTGCGACTGGATTACCCTGATTAACTTGATACTTAGAGAAAATTATTTCCTCAGTTTCATCTATTACAACCATTTTAACAGTAGTAGAACCTGCATCAATACCCAGATAACAATTACCAGAATATTCATAATTCTGAGTACTATTAACCTTTGCGGCTGCATGTCTTTCTTTAAAACTTTGATAGTCTTCAGCATTTTCAAATAATGCTGTGGTTGATCTAAATTCATTCTTATTAACATAATTATTAACCATTTGATATAAATCATTAAAAACATACTCTTTATCCGCAGCCAAAGCTGAACCTAAGGCAACAAAATACAAAGAATTCTCAGGATTAATACCCTGAGTTTTTAAAGAGTCATCAAAAGATTTTCTTAATTCAGATAAAAAACTTAAAGGACCACCAAGATAAACAATTTTACCAGTTATTTCTCGACCTTGGGCTAAACCTGCCACTGTTTGATTGACAATCGCCTTAAAAATACTCGCAGCCAAATCCTCTATTTTAGCTCCTTGATTCAACAAGGGTTGAATATCACTTTTGGCAAACACACCACAACGAGAAGCAATCTGATAAATTTTTTGATAATTCTTAGCCAGCTCATTTAACTCTAATGGTGTAACATTTAATAAAGTACCCATTTGATCAATAAAAGCTCCAGTACCACCAGCACAAGAACCATTCATTCTAACCTCTAAACCATTAGATAAAAATAAAATTTTAGCATCCTCACCACCCAATTCAATAACGACATCAGTATCATCAAGATACTCCTCTACTGCTAATTTAGTTGCATAGACCTCTTGAACAAAGGGGAGGTTAATGCTATCACAATAACCCATACCTGCTGAGCCAGCCACCGCAACATAAATTTTATCAATATTAAATTGTTGATTGATTTTAGCTAACTGCTTTAAAAGCGCTTCATTTATTTTTGAGTAATGTCTTTGATAATCATCATATACTAACTGCCCGCTATCATCTAATAATACACACTTAATAGTAGTAGAGCCTATATCTATTCCAAGTTTCATTAAACACCTTTCCGCCTTTAATCAGCTAAGATACTTTTGCTATTATACTATATATATTTATCAAGTACAATTTTTTACCCTACTAACCATTATCTAAAAATTTGCCGATAAACATAGTACACAGCACGATAAATAAAATAACCTAAAATACCACCAACAGTATTACTAATCAAATCAGTAATATCAAAAATTCTAATATAAATGTTTAAGACATCTAATAATAGCTGAACACTCTCAATCGTTAAAGAAAACAGAAAACTCACAAAAAAAACATCTAAAAACCTCGCTTTTCTTTGAAAACAATACAAAAGACCAAAAGGAACAAATAATAAAATATTTAAGTAAACTTCTTTATAAGCACCACTGTGCCCATTAATAATATCGACAAAAGGCACCATGTTTATATTACTATCATGAATATTAAAACTTAATATTCCAGTAATAAAACGATCCCAACCAGGTAAAATTGTATAAGCTAAAATAATAAAAACATAGATAAACATCAAAGTATTCCAAAACAATTTTTTAGTGTTATTTTTCCATTTAGGGAAACAAATAAAAAAATAAATAAATATCACTAATATCCAATCAATAATTAATTTTTCCATAGTTATCACATTTTAACATAAAAATTATTAAAAAAGACAAACATTATTTATTTTATTTAATCGCAAGTTTGACTTTACCATTAGATTTTTCTAAAAGCTGATTAGCTGTCTTTAAATCACAAGCTGCTAAAATCATTACTACCGCTTTTTTTACTTGACCTTGCGCAAGTCTTAGTTTTTCAGCTGCCATAGCACTATCACAACCAGTAGCCTCAACCACAATATTGATGGCTCTAAGCCTTAACTTCTCATTCGATTGAATAACATCAACCATTAGATTAGAATAAGCCTTTCCTAACTGCACCATACTTGCAGTCGACAACATATTAAGAATTAACTTTTGAGCAGTACCCGCCTTAAGTCTAGTAGAGCCAGTCAACACTTCAGCACCAGAGTCCACCTCAATAGCCAATTTAGCAATACTACCAATAATAGTATTCTCATTACAAGCAATAGCTACACTATTACAATTCAACTCATTAGCATAATTAAGCGCTCCTTGAACATAGGGTGTTCTACCACTAGCTGCCAGACCAATCACCAAATCATTGGAATTTAAATTATAAGCTTCCAAATCTTTTTGTCCCTGAGCACAATCATCCTCAGCACCCTCAACCGCCTTTAACATCGCCTTACTTCCACCAGCAATTAAAGCAACAACTCTATCACTAGCAATACCAAAAGTAGGTAAACACTCCGCCGCATCTAAAACACCTAACCTGCCACTAGTACCAGCTCCCACATAAAAGATTCTGCCACCTTTTTGATAAGCTTCTACAAACCAATCAACTGCCTTTGCAATATTTGGTAGCTTTTTACTAATCGCTTGAGCAACTAAAGCATCCTCGCTATTCATTAGTGTAACTATCTCTAAGGAATTCAATTCATCAAGATTCATCGTCCTAGGATTTCTTTGCTCCGTTGTCATTTTCTTTAAATTCATAATTATTCTCCTTTTATATCGTATTAGTTTAAACTAATAATTAGCTAAGCTTTTTTCTAAAATATTTTTGATTTCATTTACTAACTCATCAGGACTTAAAACCACCACTTCATTAATGAACTGTTTAAAAAATAAAATCAAAGATCCCTTATCAGATCTCACTCTAACTTTGAACTTATTTTTTTCTTTAAAAACTTTAGTGTTATTACCAAAGGTTTCTATCACCTCTGATAAAAGCGAATCTTCAACTAAAAAATCACAATTTACAACTTCACCAGTATACATAGAGCTATGCTTATTTAAATAATTGTTTTCAATATTCCGCTTCTCTTTAAACTCACTAATTTCATAAAGGGGATAACGCAATTCACTTGAAATCACCACATCACTCATTCTATCAATACGTAAATGAATTAAATTATCATATTTATTATAGTTCGCCACTAAATAATACCTGCCATTATTAACCACAACTTCATAAGGACTAACTTTCTTTTTATTTTTTGTTATCTGTTTGATCTGTATTTGATCATTGACTAAATCAAACTTATTATATTGATAAGCTATTTTTTTGTTATTTTCAATCGCTTCAAAAATAATATCTAAATTATAAAACAATTCATTATGTACATTTCGATCTACCAAAGTACGCTTAATGCTATGTATTTTCTTTTTAAAATGCTCACTAGATAAAGAACACAATTTATCCACTAAAGACAGAGCTTGCTTTTTAGGAATATACTTAGAAGCTAACACGCCATCAATTAGAAACATTAGCTCACTATCATCAAAATTTTTATCAATTAAATAATAACCATTTGCCTGTTCAATATCATAACCTAAATTAATCAAAGCCTCTATGTTTTTCGCAATTGCCTTACGCTCAACAATTAATTCATAATCTTTCTCTAATAAATCAATAATGTCTTGTTGTTTTAAGTGATGATGATAATCCGAATATTTTTGTAGAGTTTCTAAAATTGCCAATATTATTATTCTCTTTTCAGCCATAATACTATTTTAACATAGAACAAAACATTACAGGAGAATTTAACAGAAAAATAATAAAATATAATATTAGCTAAGCTTATGATAAAATACTTGTAGTTATTAAGGAGAAAATTAAATGCAAGAAATATCAAGTTTTACGGTAGTAATAGTCTGCTTGATTGCCGGAGCAGGCGCTGGTCTTGGAACTGGTTTTGCCGGCATGTCTGCTGCAGCAGTCATTTCACCAATGCTCATTACTTTTTTAAAAATGGATCCCTATACTGCAGTAGGAATTGCTTTAGCTAGTGATGTCTTAGCTAGTGCTACCTCTGCCTACACCTATGGTAAAAAAGGTAACATTGATATCAAAAATGGCATGGTGATGTTAGTTGCAGTACTAATCTTTACTTTCTTAGGAAGTTTATTCGCTAGTAATGTTGATAGCTCAACTATGGGGAACTTTTCAACATTTGTAACATTAGGCTTGGGTATTAAATTTATTATTAAACCAGTGAACAACACTAATGCCGCTAATGCCGAGCAATCCGCAACAGCTAAAATTATTAAGTCAATTATTGCTGGTACAATTATTGGTATTATTTGTGGCTTTGTTGGAGCAGGTGGTGGAATGATGATGTTAATAATTCTGACTTCAATTTTAGGTTATGAGCTAAAAACTGCAGTAGGTACCAGTGTCTTTATTATGACTTTTACGGCTTTAACAGGTGCGGTATCCCATTTTATGTTAGATACAATGCCACCTCTTGCGCCACTTTTATTATGTATGTTATTTACTTTAATATTTGCAAGGATTGCTGCCAACTTCGCTAATATTGCTCCAGCTGAGAAACTCAATAGAGCAACTGGCTATGTTTTAACTACATTAGCAATTGTAATTCTAATCGCAAATTATTTATCTTAAAATATTAACTATTTAACAACAGTTTTAAACCTTGTAAAAGCTAAAGAGTAATATAACTTATTATACTAAAACAATAAACCTAACAATAAAAGGACTAGCACCACTTCAATATCGGTGTCAGTCCTTATTTTAATTCAAAACCCTCAGTCACCATCTGTGTAATCTTTTACTTTAATAAATTTACTCAATATTAAGTCCTCAACAATTAAGCTCAGAAAATTAGTTAAAGCACCTAAACTATATATTATAATATTAAAAATTACTAAGAATAATAGAATTTTTATGAATATTTTTTCTGCTTATTAGCTTGCACTATGCTGTATTATTTGTACTTATATATTAGCAGTTTATCCTAAAAAAGTTAGGACGATAATTAAGAGCTATTTTATGCTATAACTAAATAGTTGGTGTTGTTACATATCAAGTTAAATATTATTATTTATTTAAGTAAAATTATTTTTAAATTTCTGACTTAATTAATAATAAAAAGACTAATACCATTACATATGGCATCAGTCTTTACAAGCTTATCTGTCTTGTTTACTTATTGCAATTGTTTTTTAATATAATTAATCTATCGCAATACTATGTTTTTCAGCTATAACTTGTTGATCTACTGCTTTAATAGTGATTTTTAATTCACCATTGTCATACTTCGCACTAATATCTTCTTGACTATAGTCTTTTCCTAAATAATAACTTCTAGTAACACTACCTCTACTTCTTTCTCTTCTAATGATATTTCCTTCATCATCCTTTGTCTCACTAGTATTGTTAGTACTAGCACTGACATTTAAATAGCCATCTTTGAGACTAACATTGATATCTTCTTTTTTATAACCTGGTAATTCTATATCCAATAAGTAATTGCCATCTTTTTCACTAATATCGGTTTTCATACTATTAACGCTATTAGTAGGGAAAGAATCATAAAACTTCGCATCAAAGAAGTCATCTAACAAACTATTTCTAAATGGAATTAATTTCATATAATTTTCCTCCTTTTCCATCTACTAATTACATTATACTACTTTTTCTAGCACTGTCAAGTTTAGAGTGCTAAAATTATTAAATAATACTTTACGTTGTAATTACAACAACATCTTTTATAAAATGTATTATAATATTAGTTAGTTACAACTAATTAGGAGGCTTTATGAATAAATATTTTTCTTTAAATGATACTATCTACGATATAACTGAGCAGTTCCCAGAATTAATTGATTTTTTAGCAAAAAATGGTTTCAGCAAATTAGCTAATCCCAGCTTGCGCAAACTAATGGGGAAACAAATAACTTTAGAAAATGCCCTCAAAAGTAAACACTATGACTTAATAAATTATGAGCAAAAAATGGTTGAAGTGATTGAAAATAACCAAAATCATGATGTTGCGGATGTTGGACTTGTAGAATCAATTGATATAAATGCTGATATCCAAGTTGATGGTGTTCTACCCTGTCCCATGCGAATACCTTTGTTAGATGCGCTAAACCAATGGAAAAGTGAAACCAATAGTTCAATTAATTTCAACTTACAATCAGCTAGTATGGGCATTGATTGGCTGCAAGAGAAAATTGCCAACATTGATGATAGTGATGAGTTAGCAGATATTTACTTATCAGCGGGCTATGACTTATTTTTTGGTGATGATAATTTTGAAAGGTTTGCCCGCAGTAATGTTTTTAATACTGAAGAACTAGAAATCCAATTAAGAGAAAAGTTTTCTCAAGAACCCTTAAAGCTTCAAGATCCTAATTACACTCGCTATATTATCGCCTGTGTGCCAGCAGTTTTTGTTATTAACAAAAACGCTTTAGCTGATCGGCCAATTCCTCAATCTTGGTTTGATCTGATGAAACCTGAGTTTAAAAATAGTTTGTCACTGCCAGTAAAAGACTTAGAAATGTTTAATGCTCTATTACTGGGTATTTATAGTAAATACGGTTACTCAGGTATCGAAAAGCTTGGTGCTAATCTACTTAATAGTATGCATCCAGCCCAAATGACTAAAATACAACCTAGACTAACACAAGGACCACAATGGGCAGTATCGGTGATGCCATATTTCATTACAGATATGATGAGTGAAAACCCTTTAGTGGAAATAGTGTGGCCCAGCGATGGAGCAATTCTAAATCCAATATTTTTAACCATCAAAAAAACAAGCTTAACTAAAGTAAAACC
>JBKDZL010000064.1:0-2695 GCA_047971145.1 Erysipelotrichaceae bacterium | reverse complement strand
AATACCGATTTCAACTGCTTTTGAAATTTCTAGATCATTGTTGTTTGAACCACCATGCAAAACTAATAAAACATCACTGATTTCAACAATCTCCTTTAATATATCTAGTCGAAGATGAGGTGAAAAGTTATTTGGATACAATCCATGAGCAGTCCCTATCGCAATTGCTAAAGTATCGACTCCTGTTTCATCAATGAAATACTCAACATCTTCTGGTCTAGTGAATAGTATGTCTTTACTTGCACCTTCAAATGACCCATCATTATTACCAATTGTTCCTAATTCTGCTTCAACTGATACATTACAATCTTTGCATAAATCTACAACTTTTTTTGTGACAATTATATTTTCCTCTATAGTTGCGTGTGACATATCAATCATAACCGATGTGTACCCGTTATTTATAGCTTTTATTATATATTTTAAATTAGGACCATGATCTAAGTGAACAACTACTGGAACAGTTGCTTCCTTTGCTCTTTGTACAACATAGCGACTAAAAGCCTCACCACAAAAATCCATTTCATCTGGATGAATTTCCAATATTACTGGTGAATTAGTTTTTTCAGCTTCACGCAAAACTGACTCTAATAGAAAATCACTACTTATATTAAATGCTGGTACCGCAAATTTATTTTTCTTTGCTACTAAGAGCAACTCTTTCATATTTAATAGCATATTCAATCTCCTTTACAAATTTATTGTTACACGATATTTACCTAAAGTTGATGCATATTCAAACCCCTCTTTAATTTCATCAAGGGTAAACTGCTTTTTCTCAAGTATACACGAGAAATCATATATACATGTATTCATTAATTTTGCTGCATCTAAAAAATCGGAATAATCTGCTCCAGTTGTTCCAATTATTTTCATCCGTTTATAATGAATTAAATTAGAGCTAAAGGTATTTAATGGTTCTGGATGTGAGGCAGCAAAAAATGAAAGTTTTCCATAATTTGGCTTTAACATTTTTATTGCTTGGTCATTTGCCTTACTATTTCCCACTGCAACAATAACTGCATCAGCTCCCTTATTATTAGTTAGACGTTTGACTTCTTTAACAGGATCCTCTTTTTTAGCATCAATAACCTCAAAACCTTGTTCAATACAATTATTAATTTTATTATCCATTAGTTCTGAAACAATTACCTTACATGCGATCGACCTATAAAACAAAGCATTTAACAATCCCATTGTTCCTCCACCAATTACTACTACAGTTTCACCGGCTTTAACCCCAAGTAACTTTTGTCCTTTTACGACTGTGGCTAGTGGTTCTAAAAAACCAGCTTGTGCAAATGGTATAGATTTATTTATTTTCAACACTCTACTAGCTGGTAAAATAATATAATCAGCAAACCCCATAGAACCGTAATACCCATATTCATTAGTGGTAGATGTAAGGTCATTTTTCTCACATAACCCTTCGTGACCTTCTTGGCATTCACTACACATATTGCAGGCATTACACATCACTGTTACATGATCTCCAACTTGTAAAGCACTGACATTACCTCCAACTTGTACAATTTCTCCAGCACCTTCATGGCCTCCTGCCATTGGAAATCCTTGATGATTTCGTAGTCCTTTATATTGTGTATAATCAGTTGTACAAATATTGCATGTCTTTTGTTTAACCAAAACATCGTTTTTTCCTAATGCTTTTAATTCGTGTTTTTTAATTGCAAATTCTCCAGGTGATGTAAGTACTCCTACGCGCATATTCTTATTCATCATTAGCTCCTTTTAACATTAGTATTTTATTTATTTCATCTTTAGTTGTTGCTGATATTAAGCTACTAATATTTTTAGTATCAATACAAATATTAGCAATTCTTGATAGTATTTCAAGTTGTTCATTATTTTTGGCTGCTATAGCTATTAGAATTTTTGCATTTCCACTTTCAAAATCCACTCCATCTGGAACTTGAACCACTACAATTCCTGTATTAATTATCTTCTTATCACTTGAAGCGAGTCCATGAGGTATAGCTACTTCGTTACCTATATATACCGAGCATTCTTTATCTCGGGCTATCATATCCTCTATATACCCTGGTGTTACATAACCGTTATTTACAAAAATCATTCCACAATATTTAATGGCTTCTTCTTTTGTTTGAAATGACATATTTAGTTTTATTAAATCCAAATTGAGTTTATTCATTCTCCTCCATTAATTAGACATTTGTTTTAGTTTTTGAACTATTTGATCATATTCATCATGACTTAATAGATTATCAATAATTATCATTTCTACCTCTTTATTATATTTATGTATGATTGCCTCCTTAACCCGACCTTCCAACACCTTACTTGTAATTATCAATTCAACATCTGAACCAATATCATCAATTGAACAGTGTTCTACTTCAAGTTTGACTTGAGCTTTAGCCAATTTGGTCTTAAGTATCGAAACTCCCATTACACTCGATCCCATACCCGCATCACAAGCAAATGTAATTTTCTTAATTGTTTTTAGTCTTTCAGTTTCTTCAATTTCTGCTGTATTATTACCATTTATATTATTCATCACTTCTTCACTTGCTTGTAAAATCGACGATGCTGCTTCACTCTCCTCACTTTTATCGTTAATTAAAAATAAAGCAACAATTACAAATGATACTAACGCGCCTAAAAAATATGCTGTGACATTTATGAATAAATATCCTTTAGGTGACATTGCCATTAG
>JBKDZL010000063.1:0-8551 GCA_047971145.1 Erysipelotrichaceae bacterium | reverse complement strand
TTATATGGAATTGAATAAAATGCCTCATCTATTAGTAGCTGGTGCTACAGGCTCTGGTAAGTCGGTTTGTTTAAATGGTATTATTAGTAATATTATTTTAAATGCCAATCCTGAGGAAGTTAAGTTGATGTTGGTGGATCCTAAAAAAGTAGAGTTTTCTGCTTTTGAAAAGATACCTCATTTATTAACACCGATTATTACTGAAGCTAGTGAAGCTGCGAGAGCTTTAGATATTGTTGTTCAAATTATGGATGCTAGATATAATGCTTTTAGAGAACAGGGTGTTAGAAATATTGCGGCTTATCATAAGTTGCAAGATAAAGGTAAAAATGATGAATTAGTTGATATGCCATATATCGTGGTTATTATTGATGAGTTAGCTGATTTAATGTTAGTGGCTGGAAAGGATGTTGAGAGTAGTATTCAGCGTATTACACAATTAGCTAGAGCAGCTGGTATTCATTTGATTGTAGCTACTCAAAGACCATCAACTAATGTAATTACTGGGGTAATTAAGGCTAATATACCTAGTCGTATTGCCTTCGCAGTTAGTTCTGCGATTGATTCTCGTGTTATTTTAGATGGTAATGGAGCTGAGCGTTTATTAGGTTATGGTGATATGTTGTATTTGCCAGCCGGGGCTTCCTCACCTTTGAGAATTCAGGGTATGTATATCAGTGATGAAGAAATCGATAAAATTTGTGATTTTGTTTCTAATCAATGTGCAGCTAATTTTGACCCATCTTTTGATAATTTAGATCTTGATGATGATGCTGATGATGGTTTTGTGGTGAAAAACAATGATCCTTTATATGATGAAGTAAAAGAGTATGTTATCTCATCTCAAAAAGCAAGTGCTTCATTATTACAAAGAAGATTTAGCATTGGTTATAATAGAGCGGCTAAATTAATAGATGTGCTAGAAACTAGAGGAGTGGTTGGTCCTCAAAATGGATCTAAACCAAGGGTGGTTTATGCTAAGACAGATGAAGATTATTAAAGTAATACTACTATTAATGTTGAGTGTTATTCTAATTGGTTGTGCCAACGATACTACACCTGTGTTGGGATGTGATGTTGAATCTACCTTACTGTTAAATGCTGCTGCTTATGAGAATTATGATAATAAATATGTTTATGATGCATTTGCTTCTTATTATAGTAACAGTGTTGATAAGGATAATGATTGTTTTGATGCTTTAGCAATTACTGATGATAATTATGAAGTCGTTTTAAGAAGCCAATCAGAAAAGAGCAATACTGATTTTGTCATTTTATATGGTGATGAATTTGATGAGGTGGTTGATACTGTTGCGGCTGATCATTTTAGTTCTAAGTATATTTATATTGAAAATAGTAGTGATAATCCCAATGTTTATAGCCTTGATTTTGATGATTATCAATTAGGTTATTTAGCTGGTGTTGCTAGTGCTATTTCTGCGAAGTCTAATAATGGCGATAATTTTTTATACTTAGCTAGTGCTAGTGATGATTTGAGTGGTTATCGAGGATATTTGGCTGGTATTAGTAGCCATATTGGTAGTGCTAATGTTATTTTGTTACAGCAAAGTTCAACTGAAGCTGGCTTACAAAGTGTTGAATCTCTGATTGGTGAGGTTTATAATACTAGTGAAATTTATAGTACTTATGCACCTGCTTTTCATTTGGATTCTTATTTAGTTGAAAAATTAAAACAGGTCAATGATAGCTATCAGAGCTATTTAATTGGCTATGGTTTCGATCAGTATTTAAGTGTTTTGTTGGCAGATGGCGAATCGGTATATTTAACTTCAGTGATAAAAAATTATGAATCTGCTTTTGCTACCTTCTTTAATAAATATTTGAATAACACCATTCAAGGTGGCAGTGTCCATGGTTATAATTTTGGAATTTTAAATGATGGTATTAGTATCGAGTTAACTGAAAATCGTAATCTTAGTGCTCAGGAAATTTCTGCTATTACAGAAATAATATCAGCTATTAAAGGTGGTAGTCTGGTGGTGAGTGATGAGCAAATCACAAATAATTAAAAACTACTGTGTTGGTTTTGGAGCTTCAAGTAAGTCTACTTATTTTAATTATTTTTAGGGTTAATAATCTCTGATTAAGTGCTAATGCTTTTATAGAATGTTATAAAAGTTTGTGATATAATAACTCTATGGAAAAAATTGTAGTTTTTGATTTAGATGGTACTATAATTGATACTGAGCAGATTTATAAAAAAATCTTCTTTGAGTTTCTAGCTAAAGACAACTTTAGCATTAGCGATGAAGAATATGAGCCCTTTCCTGGCAGTGATATTAGAAAACTGCACAAATTTATTGCGGATAAGTATGAAGGTTTCTATCCTAAGTTTGATGATTTTAGTCAAGCTTATAAAAGCTATAAACTCAATAGTAATATCAATTATAAAGAGAATATTGCTGAAAATGCGGTTGAGTGTATTGAACAGCTGCATCAAATGGGATATAAGTTAGCTATTGCCTCTAGCAGTCAGCTTTATCATATTGAGGAAGTATTAAATCAGTTGGAGCTTCATGATTTTTTTGAAATTAAAGTCTCAGGACATGATTTTGAAGAAAGTAAGCCGAATCCTGAAATATATGAATATACTTGCTCTTTATTAGGTGCTGCACCTGAGGATTGTTGGGCAATAGAAGATTCTGTGCCAGGAATTGCAGCTGCTAAGGCAGCGGGTATGATGGTTATTGCCCGTAAAGATGAGCATTTTGGTTTAGACCAAAGTGCGGCAGATTTTTTGATAGAAGATATGTTAGATATTATTGGAATTATTGAAAATGAAATGGAAGAAGATTTAGAGTATTGATCAATATTAGGTAGCGCCTAATTTATAATAACGATAGGGAGGAATTAAAATGATCAAGGGTATTGCAGCAAGTAGTGGTGTTGTTATTGCTAAGGTGTTTAAATTAGAACACCCAGTAGTAGAGATTACAAAGAAGGAAATTAGCGATGGAGAAATCGAAAAAGCTAAATTTAAAAAAGCTATTGAAAATACTTGTGCTGATATTGAAATGATAAAGTCAAAAGCTGTTGGCAAGTTATCGGCTGAAGAGTTGGCAATTTTCGATGCTCATTTAATGGTGGCAAAAGATCCCGATTTAATTTCGCAAGTTGAAAATAGTATTACCAATGATAAAGTAAATGCGGAGTTCGCATTGGATAATGTAGCTAAGATGTTTATTGGCATATTTGAAAATATGGATGATGAGTATATGAGGGAGCGTGCTGCTGATATTAAAGATGTAACTTATAGAGTTAAGTGTCATTTGTTGGGAGTAAAAATTCCGGATTTAACTCTAATTGATGAGGAGTGTATTATTGTAGCTCATGATTTGACTCCTAGTGATACTGCTCAATTAAATAAAGAGTATACTAAAGGTTTTGCAACTGAGATTGGTGGTAGAACTTCCCACTCAGCAATTATGGCAAGATCTTTAGAAATACCAGCTGTAGTAGGTTGTGGACCATTATTAGATAGTGTTAATAGTGGAGATACTTTAGTGCTGGATGCGATTGAAGGTCAAGTACTTATTAATCCTGATGCTGATCAAGTTAGCCAATATACTAAAAAGGCTCAAGAGTTTCTAGCTGAAAAAGAAGCGCTTAAAGTTTTAAAAGATCAAGCTAGTGTGACAGTTGATGACCATCATGTCGAATTGGTTGGTAATATTGGAACACCTAAAGATACTGCGGGTGTCTTGGATAATGGTGGCGAGGGTGTTGGCTTATACAGAACTGAATTTTTATATATGGATGCAAGTAGTTTACCTACTGAGGAAGAACAATTTTCTGCTTATAAAAAAGTTTTAGAAGATATGGGTGATAAACCAGTTGTAGTTAGAACTTTAGATATTGGTGGAGATAAAGAATTACCTTATTTACCTTTCCCTAAGGAGATGAATCCTTTTTTGGGTTATCGTGCAATTAGGTTATGTCTAGATCGTGATGATATCTTCAGAGTACAATTAAGAGCTTTAATTAGAGCTTCAGTTTATGGTAATTTATGTATTATGTTTCCAATGATTGCAACTGTTGATGAATTTAATGCTGCCAAAAAGATTTTTAATGAAGAAAAAGAGAAATTAGTAAAAGAAAATATTAAAATTTCTGATAAAATTCAAGTGGGAATGATGGTAGAAATACCGGCTGCAGCTGTATTGGCTGATCAATTTGCGAAAGTTGCAGATTTTATGTCAATTGGCACTAATGACTTAATTCAATATACTATGGCTGCTGATCGAATGAGTGAGAATGTAGCTTATCTTTATCAACCATTTAGTCCATCTATTTTAAGGTTAGTTAAAATGACTATTGATGGAGCTCATAAAGAGGGTAAATGGTGTGGTATGTGTGGTGAAATGGCTGGTGAGCCTTTGGCTGTTCCTCTTCTTTTAGGTTTAGGACTCGATGAGTTTTCAATGTCTGCTTCTTCAATTTTAAAAGCTAGAAAGATTGTCAGAGAGTTGAGTTATCAAGAGATGCAAACTCTAGCAAATAAAGCTTTAAGTTGTAGTAATACTGAGGAAGTATTGGAACTGGTTAAGGCAAGTATTACAATATAAAAATCAAAGACAACATTCAAGGTTGTCTTTTTATAATAATGATAATTTGTTATAATATTAAAAACGGAGGAGTATAATGAAAATATTAGTAACAGGTGGTTTAGGCTATATTGGAAGTCATACAGTAGTTGAATTAGCTCACGCAAATCATGAAATAGTGATTGCTGATAATCTATATAATTCAAAAATTGAAGTTTTGGCAAAACTAGAAAAAATAACTGGAAAGAAGTTTAAATTTTATCAATATGATATGACTTCAGCCGAAAAAGTTGAAGAAATATTTGTCGATAATTCCATTGATGGAGTTATTCACTTTGCTGGATTAAAATCAGTTGGTGAGTCTGTCACTAAGCCATTACATTATTATTATAATAATCTATTATCAACCATTACTCTGGCAGAAAAGTGTTTAAAGCACAATGTTAATAAGTTTGTTTTTAGCTCATCTGCGACTGTTTATGGTAATCAAGAAGCTCCTTTTAGTGAAAATATGGAGTTGATGACTACCACTAATCCTTATGGTGAGACTAAGGTTATGAGTGAG
Organism: Erysipelotrichaceae bacterium; assembly: GCA_047971145.1. Classification (GTDB taxonomy): domain Bacteria; phylum Bacillota_I; class Bacilli_A; order Erysipelotrichales; family Erysipelotrichaceae; genus JBKDZL01. Next base: position 3,421 of record JBKDZL010000063.1, on the reverse strand, counting down.
AGAATTCTAAGTGATATTACTAAAGCAAACAAAGATTTTAAAGTTGTACTACTGAGATACTTTAATCCAATTGGTGCTCATAGTAGTGGTTTAATAGGAGAAGAACCAAATGGTATTCCTAATAATTTGATGCCCTATATTACTAAAGTTGCGAAAAAAAAGTTAGACCAGCTTAGTGTTTTTGGTGATGATTATGACACTATTGATGGCACTGGCGTTAGAGATTATATTCATGTGGTTGATTTGGCTAAAGGACATGTTAGAGCTTTAGAAACAATGACATCAGGTGTTGAAATATATAATTTAGGTACCGGTAAAGGAACTTCGGTTTTAGAATTAATTGAATCCTTTAAACGAGCTAATAATATTGATGTTCCTTATCAAATAGTAGATCGTCGTCCAGGTGATATTGCTAGTGCTTATGCTGCTACTGCTAAAGTGGAGGCTAAGCTTGATTGGAAAGCAACTAAATCTATTGAAGAGATGTGTCGTGATTCTTGGAATTTTGAAAAGAATCTGAAATAATTAATTTTAGATTTTTTAGATAAAAATCATCATGAGTAAAGAGCAAGAAATATTTAAAATCATTGAAAAATTTATTAATCAAAAAGTGATAGCTGGTGCTTCTATTGCCTTTGTTTTTAAAGACGATATTAAATATCATTATTTAGGGCAACAAGGAAATATTGCACCCTTCAATGAAATTGATATCACTAAAGAAATGTTTTATGATCTTGCCTCACTAACTAAAGTTGTTGCGACCACGACAAGGATCATGCAGTTAATCGAAGGAAATAAACTAAAACTCGATACAAAAGTGTCTCAAATAATTGCTGAATTTAAATTTGAAGATATAACAATTGAGCAACTATTATTACATCAGGGAGGTTTTAATCCTGGTTTGGATAATAATGAAGGACTCAATAAAGCAAATGTTATCGCCAGAATAAATCAGCAAATTATTAATGTTGGTAATCCTACTATTTATTCTGATTTAGGTTTTATCATTTTAGGTTTAATAATTGAAAAAATAGATAATTGTGATTTAGAAACAACTTTTAGATTAAATATCTTTGAAAAACTCAACATGAAGCAGACAAGTTTCTTAAAAAAGTTTGCTAAAGAATTATATTTACCAACAGAAGTTACTGAAAAAAGAGGTATTATTCAAGGGCAAACTCATGATCCTAAAAGTTTTATGCTTAAGCAATCAGGTAGTGCTGGACTATTTGCCAGTATTGAAGACTTAGCTAAGTTCGTTACTAGTTTTTTATTTGACAATAAAGTTTTAAATAATACTTCTAAAGAACTACTAGTTAATACTAATGTTAATGGTAGATCTTATGGTTGGCAAGTAATTGAAAAGTCAGGATCTTTGTTTCATACTGGTTTTACAGGAACTTCTATTGCTATAGATTTTCACAATAAAAGTGCTTATATTATTTTGACCAATAGAAACTTCCCTAACAGAGAAGAGAACTTTAAAGAATTACAAAAAGAAATTGCTGGAAATTATTTTAAATCTGAGGAGTGAATTATGAATAAACAAAGAGCAATGTTAGATATATTAACACAGTGTATTGAAGAAAAGATATTACCAGGAGCCTCAATCTCTTTTATTAATAGAAATAACGATAACTGTTTTTACTTAGGACAAGTGGGAGTGTTGCCTCCTTTTAATGTTTCAGTTAATCAGGGTCTAATTTATGATTTAGCATCGTTAACTAAAGTGGTTGGTACTACTACTAGAATATTACAGTTGATTGAAGAGAAAAAGCTTACATTAGGTAGTAAAGTCAGTAATATTATTGATAATTTTGTTTTTAAAGAAATTAGTATTGAAAATTTACTATTACACAATAGTGGTTTGATTGGTGATTTCATTGATAAAAAAGGCATTAACAAAAATAACATTTTATCTAAAATAAATCAAACAGAGTTATCATTTAATCCCCTTACTACTTATTCTGATTTGGGATTTATTCTTTTGGGTTTAGTTATTGAGCAAATAGATAATTGTGATTTACAGACTAGTTTTTACGAGAATATTTTTAAGAAATTATCAATGACTAGTACTAGCTATCTTGCTCAAGAAACAAAAGAGAATTATGTGCCAACGGAAATTAAAAAAGATAGAGGCATAATACAGGGAGTGGTCAATGATACTAAATGCTATCTTTTAGATGGAATATCTGGACACGCTGGCTTATTTAGTTCGCTGAGTGACCTAAATAAATTTATTAGAAGTTTATTGTTTGATGAAATTCTAATTAAAAATGAAACGAAAAAATTAATGCTAAGTTTTAATGTTAATGATAGAAGATTGGGATGGGAGTCCACTTATGGAGAAAGAACAATTTTTCATACTGGATTTACTGGTACTTCTATTGGATTAGATTTTAATAATGAAGTGGCTTATATTGTTTTAGCTAATAGAAATTTTCCTGAAAGAAATAGTAGTTATTTACCACATCAGAGAAAATTAGCAGAAGTATTTTTTAATAAAAGCAATTAAATTAATGATTATCATTAACAGAAAAGGTAATTGTTTAGATAATTTAATGATAAAGAAGTTTACTTACTACTATGAAAAATAAGATATATAATCTATGGAAATAATTATGGTTTTAAATTATTGCTTGATTTAAAATCAACAATGAAAGAATATATTATTTATTATAACAATAAGATAATCAATTAATATTAAAAGGACTAACACCGCTATAAGATTGATATTAGTCCTTCAAACTAATTTATAGAGTCCAACTTATTGGGTTTACTTCAAAATCTGGCTCTTATCTTTTCATTTGGAAATATTATTTAAATATTGCTCTAAATAGATATGTTTCGAAATTTCGAATTATGCCTTCCTCTTGTCTAGCGTAAGTAACTTGGAAAGTATACAGCATATCTTTTTCTAAATTAATAATATCAAATTGAATATAATTACCTTCTGTCCATTCAAATGGAATTATTGCTGTCCTAAATTCATTTTCATAAATAATATGAAGTAATAATGGTTTTTCAAAATTTTTATTCAAATAAATCTTTAATTGATTACCTACTTTAATCTCGTTTATAGGGATATCAAAACCTTTATTGTTTATAGTAAAGAATTCGCCTAAAAGGTAAGGATCTAATTGATCTTCATCCATTTCTTCCAGTCCTCTGACAATTAAATCTGAGGTATCTAAAGGTTGTAAATAGTATATTGGAAAGAGCTCATTATTAGTGTTGAAGAATATACCTTGATTATTCTGGAGCTCAATACGACTTTGGAAACTCCCCGAAGCATAACAACCAATAAATATAATTAACAAAAATGTTAAAATACCAATAATATATTTCTTATTTTTTAACATGTCGATACATTGGCATGGTGTTTACTTTCAAGGTACCAGTTTCACTATATTGATAATGA
>JBKDZL010000062.1:0-1962 GCA_047971145.1 Erysipelotrichaceae bacterium | reverse complement strand
ATGGTTCCACTTCTAATTTATTTTCATCTTCATTATCAGCATTACTTGCAGCAACAGGTAATGTTAAAACCATAAACATCATTGTAATACTTAATAACAATTTAACATATTTTTTCATATTATATCTCCTTTCAGCTATTTAGCTTGTATTACTCAAATATGTTATGGTAAGGTTGAAATTATTTATAACTTTACCATAAGGTGATGTTAATCACCATAATTCTTTACTATAACACTTATCATGTTAACATCCCTTTCTTATCAGAACACACTTTGTGTATTATTTATACTTATATATTAGCATTTTATTACAAAAAAGTTAGGGCTATAATTAAGAGCTATTTTATGGTATAATTAAATAGTTGGGAGTTGATTTCAGTATATTGCAAATCAACTTTTTCTTTATTTTAACACAATTTATAATAAGGAAATCTTCAAAATAAGTGCAAAAGAGAATAATGTAGTAATAAAAGTACTGAAAAGCTAATAAAAATCTGTTAAAATGAGAATGTAAAAATAAAATTGTAGTGTATTCATAGCGACTTAAATTAAAACAAAACGTACTAAAAATAAGTTGATAAAATACTTGAAATACATGGAATCAAAACTATCGGTGTTGGTGGTAGTAGCAGCAGCGACTGCAAGTCATTGTGATTTATATGTTAATTGTTTTATTTCAGTTCTTTAAGGAATTTACTGGTCGTTGTGGGATATATGCGGCAACTGACTTGGTTAAGACTTCGAGAAATCCAAGTCTATTATTTTAGGAAGTGGGCAAAAATGCCTACCCAACAGACACTGATAAATAAAAGGTTTGAAAAAGATGGAATTAAGAAATTGAAACCTAATATAATCAATGTATGTTTAAAATGATATAATTTATCAGTAATATTAAATTAATTTTAAAGGGGGAATGATAAATGGAAGCAAATTATTATGAAATATTAGACATATCTCCAGATTGTGCTGATTCTGAAATTAAAAAGGCTTATCGAAACTGTGTTAAAAAATATCATCCTGATGTTAATAAGAATGCTGGAAGCAATGAGATTTTTATGATTATTCAGGAAGCATATGAATGTTTAATCAATCCCGAAAGCAGACAAATTTATGATAGGGAATTAAATTATAATAATAGTAAATTTAATGATTTTGAGAATACTAATAGCGAAAGTGACATAAAACATTCCAAAGATAACTATGAACAAAACGACTATCAAATGAAAAAATTTAGATTCAATTTTAGTCTACCTGCAATAAATTTTGATTTTGAAGATTTTGGAAGTGGCTTATTGGTAATAATAAGAGTAATAATTTTTGTGATAGCACTTTTGATAATACCATTTTTTGAATTTAGAGCTTCGGCATGGGATTTAAATGAATTATTAATTTATTATGGTTGGGCTTTGTTTCTGTACTGTCTTACAGGAATTATATACTATATAACAACCTTGGGGTTAATTATTTCATTTATTTACCATTTATTCCAAGGAGATGGAATCACAGCGATGTTAATGATTCCTGCATTCCTTGTTATGAGTTTGGTGGTTTTCATTATAAAACCAAGCTTCTTTGATAGATATTAGAAGAATTCAAATTTTCTAAGTTTGTGTGATGGTAAGTTGCAACATTAAATTAGAAAAATTTATTCTATTTATTGATGAAACATATTTATCGAAAGCACTGGTATTGAATTTAATCACGGTGTATTTTTGTAATGCTGATTTGATAAATGCGCTTCTATTTTTATATCCGTATGCTTTTGCTTTCTTATCAATTTCTTTTATTTTTTCAGCTGTTAATCTTATATGAATTCTTTTGCTTTTTTATCCTTTTATTTTCTTTTTTCTTTGTAAAATCGAGCAATTTATTGCGACAATAATTAAATAATTTGGCAAAAACAACAAATTTTTAGACAAAATAATTTAATTTTAGGAGGATTTAGGGTGCTCCCTAACAAGA
>JBKDZL010000061.1:0-1935 GCA_047971145.1 Erysipelotrichaceae bacterium | reverse complement strand
CTCTAACAACAGAAAAACATGGAGGAGCAAATGCAATTCCAAGGGTAGAAACTGTAATAGAAAAATTAAATGAAAGTAGTATTAATTTAATCAAATATTTCAAATAATTAAAAGAAATGTGAAAGGAAGTTATGAAGAAATATGTAAAAGAAAATTGGCAACTATACGCTTTTTTATTACCTGGGTTAGCATTGTTGATAATTTTCAAATATATACCTCTTTATGGATTATTAATTGCATTTAAAGATTATAATCCAATGTTAGGTATATGGAATTCACCCTGGGTTGGTTTTGAACATTTTCAGCAATTTATAAGTATGCCAAACTTTTGGCAATTGATGATTAATACATTTATTGTTAGTTTTTATGCAATGATTTTTGGGTTTATAGCACCTATTGTTTTAGCCGTAGCAATTCATCAGGTAACAAGTAAAAAACTTAAGAAAAATATGCAATTAATATTTTATGCACCAAATTTTATCTCAGTAGTCATCATTGTAGGTATGATGTTATTAATCTTTTCACCAGTAGGTCCAGTAAATAACTTTTTGACTAATCATGGGATAGAGGCAATTCCATTTATGACAAGTTCAAATACTTTTAGGTCAATGTATGTTGGTAGCAACATGTGGCAAACAACAGGATGGTCATCTATCATTTATACGGCAGCATTGTCAAATGTGAACAATGAACTTATTGAGGCAGCAAAGATTGATGGTGCCTCATTACTTCAAAGGATTAGATATATTGAATTACCGACAATAAAGCCTATTGCAGTGATATTACTGATTTTATCAGCAGGTGCAATAATGAGTATTGGTTATGAAAAGGTTTATTTGATGCAAAATTCATTAAATTTAGATACTGCTGAAATATTACCAACATATGTTTATAAAGAAGGGCTCCAAAAAGCAAGTTATAGTTATTCAACAGCGGTAGGTTTGTTTAACAGCATAATTAATGTAGTACTATTATTAAGTGTAAATAAGATTGTAAAAAAGTTTAATGAAGGTGAGGGTTTATAATGAGAAAAAAAATGTATAAATTTAGATGTTTACCAATTAGTGATCAAATTGCGTATATCTGTATATATGCGTTACTTTTAGCTTTAATACTTATAACGCTATATCCGCTATTCTTTGTATTATGTGCTAGCTTTCTTGAACCTGTTTCCTTGCAAACTGATGGAATAAATTTTAACTCAGGTAATATGACTTTATATGGATATAAACAAGTCTTGAGTAACCCGATGATATTGCGTGGTTTTTTTAATTCTATACTTTATTCATTTAGTTACGCAACATTACAAGTTGTACTTTGTATGACTTTTGCATATCCTTTGACACAAAAGAAATTAAAAGGTAGAAAGTTTTTAAGCGGCTTGATGATTTTTACTATGTTTTTCGGAGGTGGATTAATACCAACGTATTTGTTAATTAAAAATATTGGGATGCTTGATACTCCATGGGCAGTAGTTATTCCAACGGCATTTAGTGTTTGGAATGTAATATTAGCAAGAACATTTATTAATGGTATTCCCAATGAATTAGATGAAGCATCAAAAATTGATGGAACATCACATTTCCAGTATTTTTTTAAAATACTGATACCTTTATCTAAACCAAGAATGATGGTAATTTTTTTATATGCATTTGTTAGTCAATGGAATTCGTATTTTGATGCTATGATATATATAGATAATGATAAACTTCAACCATTACAATTAGTACTTCGTCAGATACTTGTTCAAAATGATATGGGTGCAACCTCGAACTATACACTGCAGCAAGATATGGCTCAATTAGCGCAAATGGCAGCAACAGTTAAGTATTCAGTAATTGTCATATCAAGTCTACCTTTATTAGTTTTGTACCCATTCTTTCAAAAATATTTTGATATAGGAGTAATGTTAGGTTCTTTGTAGGGATAAAGGTA
>JBKDZL010000060.1:0-9227 GCA_047971145.1 Erysipelotrichaceae bacterium | reverse complement strand
CAAGCAGCAATGGAAAAACAAATGAGGGCGGAGCGTGAAAAACGTGAAGTTATCTTAGTTGCTGAGGGTAAAAAACAAAGTGAAATATTAATTGCTCAAGGGGCAAAGGCTGCAAAAATATTAGATGCTGAGGCCGCAAAAGAAGCTAAAATCTTAGAGGCAACCGCTACAAGAGAAGCAAGAATCTTAGAAGCTGATGGTGAAGCTCAGGCAATAATCAAAGTAAATGAGGCAACCGCAGTTGGTTTAGAAAAAATTAAAGGTGTTAAAGCTGACAATAGCTTAATTGCTATTAAATCGTTAGAAACTTTTGAAAAAGTCGCTGATGGAAAAGCAACAAAGATTATTGTTCCTTCTAATTTACAATCAATGGCAGGTTTAGCTTCAAGCCTAAGTGAAATCATTAAAGAGCAGAAATAAAATAATAATATCACACTATTTAGTGTGATATTATTATATATTATAAAAAAGTGAGGTAAATTAAATATGAATAGTAAATACCCAATTTTAGAATTTGATAAAGCAGATGGTCTTATATCACCAGTTGATATTAAAAAAAATGATATTGAATTACCAAATAAATTGGTAATAACTTTTTTTAAAGAGGTAGTAATCAAATTGTTAGAAGAAAAGAAAATCGAACACTTTCAAACAATTGATGGTGAAAATGATATTGTTCTTTATAAGTTTATTGATAGTGATATCTTATTATGGCATGGTATTATTGGTTGTCCTGCTTGCTCTGGTACCTTAGATGAGCTAAGTGCTTATGGTATTAATAAGATTATGTTTTGTGGTGGCGGAGGTGTTTTAAAACCTGAGATTAGCCTTGGTCATTTCTTAATAATGGAGGGGGCTATTCGAGATGAAGGTTTTTCTTATCATTATATTGAGCCATCTAGAATTATTGAAGGCCAAAAAGATATTAATCAAATTATTGAAAACTACCTAACTGCTAAAAAAATTCCTTTTGAAAAAGGTTTAGTTTGGACTACCGATGCCATTTTTAGAGAAACTAAAGAAAAAATACAAAATAGAAAAGCAGAAGGGGCAATTATTGTTGAGATGGAACAAGCTGGAAATTTGGCAGTCGCTCAATTTAGAAATTTAAAATATGGGGCAATTATCTATGCTGGTGATAATGTTTCAGGTGAAAAATGGAATTATCGAGAATGGAAATCTGCAAGTGAGGTAAGATATAATTTAGTTCAGATTTGTAAAGAATTAGTAGAAAAAATATAATAATTGCAATAGGTGAATAGATTCACTTACAAAGATATTCTTAATATGTTAAAATAGATTAGTCTATATTAGAAGGAAAAAATATGTATACAAGTGATATCAAAGAAATAATTGTTTCTGAAAAAGAGATAATTAAAAAAAGTCAAGAATTAGGTGTAAAATTAACAGAAATCTATAAAGATAAAAATCCAATTTTAATTGGATTATTAAAAGGATCTATACCTTTTATGGCAGAATTAATGAAACATATTAAAATTTCCTTGGAAATTGATTTTATGGATGTTAGCTCTTATATTGGTGTGGCTTCTGGTGAATTGAATATTTTAAAAGATCTAGATAGTTCAATTAAGGGAAGAAATGTTTTAATTGTAGAGGATATTATTGATACAGGTCGTACTTTATTGGCGGTTAGTGAGCATTTAAAAAATAAGGGGGCAAAAGAAATTAAAACAATTGCACTCTTAGATAAGCCTAGTCGTAGAGTCGTGGATATTCATGCTGATTATATTGGTTTTGAAATACCTGATTATTTTGTGGTAGGATATGGACTTGATTTTAATCAAAAATATCGCAATTTACCTTTTGTAGGTATTCTTAAAGAAGAATTATATAAATAAGGAGGAAATGTTTTGAACATAAATAAAAAAGGATTAGCCGCTTTTATACCTTGGATATTTTTTATGGTTATCTTAGGAATTATGATTAATTTGAATTCCGGTGGCGTTAATAAAAATTTAAATTATAATGAATTTCTTGCAGCCTTAAATAGCGGAAAAATCGATGAAGTTAAAGTAACTCCTAATAGTACAGTTGTGGATTTTAATGGAATTATTACTTTGGATGATGGTAAGCAAGCATATTTTAATGCCTCTGTTCCTAATACTGAGGAAATAACTAGTGAAATTTATACAGCCCTAGCAGGAGTTGATGATTTTGTGGTAATTAATCCAAATGCTAATAATATTTGGACAACGATTTTGAGTTTTTTGCCAACAGTAATTATGATAATATTTGCCTTTATTTTAATTAGTAAATTAATGAATCAAGGTGGTAATAGTAAAGCTTTTGATTTTTCAAAATCTCGTGCTCAATTACAAGGTGATATTAAAGTAAGATTTGATGATGTTGCTGGGTGTATTGAAGAAAAAGAAGAAATGAAAGAACTTATTGATTATTTAAAAAATCCTAAAGTCTTTTCTGATATGGGAGCACGTATCCCTAAGGGTATTTTATTAGTTGGTCCTCCAGGAACTGGTAAGACCTTGTTGGCAAAGGCGGTTTGTGGTGAAGCTAATGTTCCCTTCTATTCTATTTCAGGCTCAGATTTTGTAGAAATGTTCGTCGGAGTTGGAGCTAGCAGAGTAAGAGATATGTTTAAAAAAGCTCAGCAAACAGCACCATGTATGATTTTTATTGATGAAATTGATGCTGTGGGTCGTCAAAGAGGTGCTGGTCTTGGTGGTGGTAATGATGAGAGAGAACAAACTCTAAATCAATTACTAGTAGAATTGGATGGAGTTGGTGATAAGTCTGGAGTAATTGTTATTGCCGCAACAAATAGACCTGATGTTTTAGATCCTGCTTTATTAAGACCGGGTAGATTTGACAGACAAATTACAGTAAGTTTACCAGATAAAAAAGGTCGTGAGGCAATCCTTGCGGTACATGCTCGTAATAAAAAATTAGAAGAAGGAATAAAATTAGAATTATTAGCTAAAAGAACACCAGGATTTTCAGGGGCTGATTTAGAAAATGTTTTAAATGAGGCTGCAATTCTTGCGGTTAGGGCAAAAAGAAAAATTATTACGGTGGCTGATTTTGATGAGGCCATTGATAGAGTTATGGCAGGTCCTGCTAAGAAATCTCGTAAATATGAAGAAAAAGAAAAACTTTTAGTAGCATATCATGAGGTTGGTCATGCTGTAGTTGGTTTGTTAAATGAAAATGCTAAAGATATAGAGAAAATCACTATTATTCCTAGAGGGGTTGCTGGTGGGTATACACTATTTACTCCAAAAACAGAAAGAAATATTTTAACTAAAACTGATTTAACTGCGCAAATTGCTAGTTATTTGGGTGGAAGAGTTGCTGAGGAAGTGGTTTTTAATGAAATTTCTACTGGTGCTTATAGTGATTTACAAGAGGCGACTAAAATTGCTAGAGAAATGGTAATGACTTATGGTATGAGTGATTTGGGTCCTATTCAATATGATGCTGGCTCAAAATCAGTTTTCTTAGGTAGAGATTATGGTAGTAACACTAAATATTCTGCTCAAACTGCAGTTGAAATTGATAAGGCTGTAAGAGAAATAATCGGTGAAGCACACAAAGCTTGTCATGAAATTATTGAAAATAATAGACCATTATTAGATGCATTAGCTAATAAATTATTAGAACAAGAAACTTTGGTTTATGAGGAAATTCAAACTATTTATAAAGAATATACTGGTGAAATAATTGAAGCTGAAGTAGTAAAAGAAAAACCGAAAAAAACAGTAAAAAAGAAAGTTAAAAAGGAAAGTGATCAAGCATCGTAAGATGCTTTTTCTTAGTAAGAAACAATAATGGATAAATTAATTAGAGGTTTAGCACATAACAAAAGACTTAGAGTCTTTATTGTTAGAACTACAGAATTAGTAGAAAAAGCAAGAGCAAAACATTTATTATGGCCAACTTCAGCTGCAGCTTTAGGTAGAGTTTTAAATGTTGCAACTATGATGGGATCAATGCTAAAGGGTGAAAAAGAGCAAATAACTATTCAAATTAATGGTGGTGGACCACTTGGGACTATCTTGGTTAGAAGTTATTATGATGGTAGAGTTAAAGGTTTTGTTGCCAATCCTGATGTTATGTTAATTAATAATAATAATGGTAAATTAGCAGTTGGTAAAGCAGTGGGTATTGATGGTTATTTAAAAGTATCAAAGGACTTAAATCTTAAAAATGATTTTACAGGCCAAGTAAAGTTAATTAGTGGGGAATTAGCTGAAGATTTTGCATACTATTTTAATGTTAGTGAGCAAACTCCATCTTTTGTTAGTGTGGGAGTATTAGTTAATGAGGATTCAACCATTAAAGCTTCAGGTGGAATTATTATTCAATTAATGCCTGAGGCAAATGAAAAAGATATTCTATTTATTGAAAATATTGCTAAAGACTTAAAACCAATTTCAACTTTAATAGCTGAAAATAAAACTCCAGAGCAGATTGCTGGGATGATCTTTGATGATTTTGAATTGCTTGCTACAGGAAAACCATATTTTGGTTGTGATTGTAGTAAGGAGCGGATGTTTGTAGCTTTAACTAGTTTAAATAAAGAAGATTTAGAAGTGATGATTAAAGAAGATGATGGTTGTGAAATGCATTGTGAATTTTGCAATAGTAAATACAAATTTACTGGTACAGATTTACAAGCTATTTTAAATAAAAGAAAATAATGAAGAAGCTGATTATTTAGAGATAATTGGCTTTTTATTTTCTTAAAGGTAACTCATGTTATAATAAGTTGATGAAATTTAAAATTGGTGAGGTAGAAATACCTAATAGGATAATTGTTGGTCCAATGGCAGGAGTGTCGAATATTGCATTTAGAGAAATTGCTCATGAATTTGGTGCAGGTCTAATATGTACAGAAATGATTTCTGATAAGGGTATTCAATATCATAATCAGAAAACTAAAGAAATGACTAAAATTAGTAATAATGAAGGATTGATAAGTATGCAAATTTTTGGTCATGATGTTGATAGTATGGTTAATATTGCCCAATATTTAGATCAAGAAACTACTTGCAACATTATCGATATTAATATGGGCTGTCCTGTTGCTAAAGTAGTTAATAGTGGATCTGGTTCTGCCTTAATGAAAAATCCTGAGTTAGCTTATGATATTGTCAGTGCAGTTGTCAGTGCTGTAAGTAAACCTGTTAGTGTTAAAATGCGCTTGGGTTGGGATAATAATAGTATCAATGTAGTAGAATTTGCTCAACTAATGGAAAAGGCTGGCGCTAGTGCACTAACAATTCATGCTCGCACTAGAGCTAAAATGTATAGTGGTGTGGCTGATTGGAGTTTAATTAAAACAGTAAAAGAGATAGTGAAAATACCAGTTATTGGTAATGGTGATGTTGTAAGTGTAGAAAAAGCCCAACAATTATTAGAAGAAACTGGCTGTGATGCTGTTATGATTGCAAGAGGTGTATTAGGCAAGCCTTGGTTGATTAGTGAGTGTCTTAGTGTGATTGATGATCCTAGTTATCAAAAAGAAATAACTCTGAAGGATAAGTTTGAAATAATTGATCGACACACTAAAAGATTAATTAGCATTAAAGGTGAAAAAATTGCCATCAAAGAAATGCGCTCCCAAGTGGCTTGGTATTTGCATGGCTTGGCTGGCAATAATAAAGTTAAAGAAATGGTTAATAAAACAGAAAGTTATAGCGAGTTAAATGAAATCTTAAGTGAGTATCAAGAGTGGTTAGAAAAACTAGCTGATTAAGATAGTCAATAAAGCAGCTTTATGTTAATATTAGATAGTTAAGAGGTAAGAAAATGAAGAGAATTTTTAGTGAACAAGAATTAGTACGTAGAGAAAAATTAAATACTTTAAAAGAAAAAGGGGTGGATCCTTTCGGTAAAAGTTTTAAAAGAGATCATACATCTTTAGAAATTTTTAATAAATATACTGATAAAAGCAAAGAAGAATTAGCTGATCTAAATGATTATGTTATTGTTGCTGGTAGAATTATGACTAAGCGTTTAATGGGAAAAGCTGGCTTTATGCATTTGCAAGATCGTGATGGCAAAATTCAAATTTATGTGCGCAAAGATAGTGTTAGTGAATTAGAATGGGAATTATTTAATGATGCTGATTTAGGAGATATTATTGGTATTAGTGGTGTGGTTTTTAGAACTAATCATGGAGAGCTATCAATTAAGTGTAATAAATATACTCATTTAACTAAGTCATTAAGACCACTTCCAGAAAAATTTCATGGCTTAACTGATGTTGAGGAGCGCTATCGTAGACGTTATGTTGATTTAATTATGAATGAAGACAGTAAATATAAAGCAATTACTAGAAGTAAAATTATTAGAGCAATTCAAAATTACTTAGATAATCAAGGATTATTAGAGGTAGAAACTCCAATATTACAAGCAGTCTTAGGTGGGGCAGCTGCCAGACCTTTTATTACTCATCATAATACTTTGGATATGGATTTTTACTTAAGAATAGCCCAAGAGTTACCCTTAAAAAGATTAATAGTAGGTGGCTTAGAGGGAGTTTATGAAATTGGTAGACTTTTTAGAAATGAAGGAATGTCATATAAACATAATCCTGAATTTACTACAGTTGAAGCATATGTTGCCTATAGTGATATGCAAGGAATGATGGCTCTAACTGAGGGAATTATTACGGCAGCTAAAAATGTAGTTACTAATAGTGATGAAATTGAATGGGCAGATAAAACTATTAGTTTAAAAACACCTTTTGCAAGAGCTCATATGGTTGATTTAGTTAAGGAGCATACAGGTGTAGATTTTTGGCAAGAAATGTCTTTAGAAGAAGCTATTAAAATAGCTAAAGATAAAGGAGTACATGTTGAAAAACATCATAATGGTGTTGGACATATCATAAATTTATTTTTTGAAGAATTTTGTGAAGATAAAATAGTTAATCCTACTTTTGTTTATGGTCATCCAGTAGAAATTTCACCCTTAGCTAAAAAAAGTGAAGATCAACGTTTTACAGATAGATTTGAATTATTCATTGATGGTTCTGAGTATTGTAATGCATTCTCAGAATTAAATGATCCTATTGATCAGTATGAAAGATTTGAAAATCAATTAAAAGAAAAAGACTTAGGAAATGATGAAGCAAACGAAATGGACTTAGATTTTGTTGAGGCACTAGAATATGGATTACCTCCAACTGGTGGTTTGGGTCTTGGTATTGATAGACTAGTAATGTTATTAACTAATACTAAAACTATCAGAGATGTAATATTGTTTCCACATATGAAAAATAAGCAGATTTCTTAGATGATATCTGCTTTTTATTTTGGATAATGGATTAAATTGTTGCTATAAAGTTTATATGATACAATAAAAGCAGAAAGAGTTTCATAAAATAGATTTTACGGAAGAAAAAAAATGAGAAGAAAAGATAGAGAAATAACCGATATTAATGAAATTATAAAAATTATAAAGAAATGCGATTCTTGTATCATTGCCTTAAATGATGAAGGTTTTCCATATGTTGTTCCAATGAGTTTTGGAATGTTTTTCGAAAATGATCAATTATATTTATATTTTCATTGTGCAAATGAAGGGAAAAAACTGGATATAATTCGTAAAGATCCACGTGTTACATTTGAAATGGATTGTGAACATAAGATTATTCTCTATGAAGAAAGAATGTCATGTACAATGGGCTATGCAAGTGTTATTGGTCATGGAGAGTTTGAATTTGTTTGTAATGACGATAAATTTGATGCACTAAAGATCTTAATGAAACAATATCATTCAGAAGATTTTAAATTTAATACTAGTATGATGAAAGCAACCACTGTTTTAAAACTAAAAGTTTTTGATATAGTTGGTAAAAGAAGAAATAACATTCATCCAGAAGAAAAGACAAAAATTCACATTTCGTTGGAATAGTAAAAAGCTACTAATATTTAGTCGCTTTTTTAATGTTAGTTAGTTTTTTCTTAAGGAAAATTAATTTAAAACTGATATTAGTATTAGAGATAAGCCAGTTTTATTTGTATTATTAACACTAATCTTTGGTGTGGATTTTTCTAAATCAGAAAATTTGCTAATTTTGATAGTGGCAATTTTAATTTATCCAATTTCTTTAATTTATGTATTAATTAGAAAAAAAGCATTAATAAATTCTGCTTGGTTTGCTTCTGATGCTAAAAATAAACTGGTTATTATTTTGGGTTATGGTGTAATGTTCGTGTTAGTAGCTAGAGTTTATATTGAATATCGGGTTTATAATAATAGTTATGGTATTCCAATTATGTTATACAGATGTTTAATAACATTAATACTGAGTATGATTAACCAGCAAGTGTGGAGGTTATATATTAAGAAAAAATCAATAAATGAGGAGATATTAAATAATGAAAATATTTAAGTGATGAAAAACTTATTATGGTAAATGCAACAAACGGGGTAGCTATACTGGTGAAGTGAAACCAATAAGTTGGACACTATAAATTAGCTTGTAAGGACTGATGTCGGTATTGTAGTGGTGTTAGTCCTTTTAATTTTAACTTAATATTCTTAGTGTTGTAATACTCAATATATTTTCTCATTGCTATTTCTAACTCAGCCAATGAATTAAAACTATACTCACTTCCATAAAACATCTCATTCTTCATAGTTTCAAAGAAATGTTACAAAAATAACAATTAATGTTATAATTGGTATACATACATTTTATTATGTTTAGAAGGGGGAAGTATGTTAAGAAAATTAAAGATTATTTTTGTTGCATTATTATTAGCAATAACAATGGTTGGTTGTGGAGAATCAACTATTAGTTATACACCTGGTACATATACTGCAACGGTTACAGGTCAGAAAGAAATGACTGTTACTGTAACCTTTAGTGAGAGCAAAATTGAAGAGATTCAAATTGATCACGAAGAAACTCCTGGTATTGGAGTACCTGTAGTTGAGGCATATCCTGATGAAATTATCGAACTACAAGGTTTAGGTATCGATTTAGTTACAGGAGCTACTTTAACTAGTCAGGCTATTATTGATGGTGTAGCTGATTGTGCAGAGCAGGCTGGTGCTGATGTTGAGGCTTTAAAAGCTATCAAACCAACAGTAGAAAAAGAAGATGATTTGACTTTAGAGGCTGATGTAGTTGTTGTGGGTGCAGGTGGTGCTGGAATGGCTGCTGCTGTTACTGCAAGTCAGCAAGGTAAAACTGTTGTTGTGATTGAAAAAACTAACAAAATGGGTGGTAA
>JBKDZL010000059.1:0-1536 GCA_047971145.1 Erysipelotrichaceae bacterium | reverse complement strand
TCTCATTACTTTCTCCTACTATATTTACTTTATACTTGTTATGTTAACATATTTTATTAAATGCAACATAACTTTGTTGTATTTTTAAACAAAAGTTTATTTTAAATTTTCAATTGCTGCTCTTTCTATTACCATTCCTTGTTTGTATCTTTCAATAAATGTTTCAAATCCCTGAACTTCTTCGTGACTTGCTTCAATTGTAATAGTACGTCCACCAGCAAATACTTTTGTATCTAAATATTCAGATAATTCAATTTCAGTATTGTCTAAGTATTGTGCAAGCAGTGCAATTCCCCATGCTCCACCTTCACCAGCATTTTCCACAATTGATACCGGACTATTTGTTGCTTGAGACATAATTTTCTGACCTACTTCTTCAGTTTTAAAAAATCCTCCATGTCCGTAAATGTTATCAATTTTTACTCCTTCTTCTTTAAGTAAATCGTCTAGTCCAATCTTAAGTGCTCCTAATGATGAGTAGAGGCTACAACGCATAAAGTTTGCTAAGTTCATCGTACTTTCAGGGGAGAATGTAAAAAGTGGTCTACCTTCATATCTACTGATAATGTTCTAATTGCGTTAATATTTTTCATATTCATACCCCTATTATTCTATCTCAAATGTAATTAGTGAATGTTTTGGTATATCAAAAATAATTTGATTATCCACAATTTTAAAACCAATAAATTTTTTGTCTTTTATACTTTCATTTTCATATGTATTAATTACTCCATAAGTATCACTTGTTAAAATTTTTGCACTTACACTTGAAACTTCTGACCCTCGAATATCAATATTAACATGTTCTGTTTCCTCAATATTTAAGTTTATTACTGACACATATGTTGTTCCAGTCTCGTTTTTTGTTGCTGTTGCGTCTACTAAATTGATTTTTTCTCCTAACACTTCCTTAGTTGTTGATTTTATATCAAGATGTATTACATCATTTCCTATATGGTTCCCATACATTTTAAATACGTAAAATGTAGGTGTCTTTTTAGTTTCACTTCCATTTGTCATTATCAGTGATTGCAGTACATTAACTGTTTGCGCAATGGTACACATTTCTAATCGCTTACTATGTCTATGAAACATATTAAAATGCAAAGCGGCAACTAGTGCATCTCGCATCGTACTTTCTTGTTCTAAAAACCTTGGATTTGTTCCTTCTGTTACATCATACCAAGTTCCCCATTCATCAATAATTAGCCCTTTAGTACCTTTAGGATCATGTCTATCCATTACTGCACTGTGCACTCTTACTAGCTCGTCGAAATGGTAAGCATTTTTAAATGTACTGTACCATTTATCTTCTGAAAATCCTGTAGCAGAGCCTTTGTCTTCCCAACATCCAGGAAATGTGTAATTATGAATAGAAATACCATCGAAGTGACGTTGAGACATTCGCATAAGCACATCTGTCCAATGATAATCATCAATGTTTGCGCCACCTGCAACTTTGTACGGCATTGTTTCACCATACTGTCTAGCAAAAGTTGAATAACGGTTAAACAGGTTTGAGTAATACTCGGCACA
>JBKDZL010000058.1:0-37246 GCA_047971145.1 Erysipelotrichaceae bacterium | reverse complement strand
AATACTCTCCATCGCATTACCCATTGCGAGTGAGTATTTAAAGGTCTCAAACATTGATCGATCATTTTCAGCATCACCAAAAACTAAAACTTCCTCATTGTTTATCTTTAATTGGTCAATTAATTTTAATAGAGTATTACCCTTACTAATACCACTTGGAGTGATTTCAAGCCATGTCGCAGATGAGCAGCCAAAGTTATATTTATCACCAAATTTCTCGATAAGTTTTGCTTCTAAATCCTTAATAACCTTAGCATCAGGATAACTAACACAAACCTTATTCAACATTGGCAGATCAACTTTACTTAAATCTTCAATATAAATAAAATGATCATAAAGATCACGAGAATCCCTAATTGGACCATCAATACCCGAGGTCCAAGGAACATCATCCGCAATATTATTAGCCATTCTAAACTCTTTCTTCAATTGATAGACTTGTTTAGGGATATATGAAAACAAAGTAGTATCAGTAACATAAATAACTTCCACACCCTCAGCTTTAACAGCTGAGAATATTTCCTCAGCTTCACTAACACTAAAGCGTTTAATAGCCTTATTTTCAGCTTTGATTAAATCATAAATACTTGTACCATTAGCTGTAATAAAATAGCCTTTATTAGCTATCATTTCCAACTCATCAGAATAGTGTAGTAAAGTACGATAACTTCTTCCTGATGCCAAAACTAAAGTAATACCAGCCTTTTGGGCAGCAATCAGTGTTTCTCTGGTTTTCTCACTTATTGATTTTTTGCTATTTAATAAAGTTCCATCCATATCACAAACTATCATTTTAGTATTCATGTTTATCTCCTTTTATCTAAAAAAGACAAGCAATCTTGTCTTAGTCTAACATCTTTTCTAATGCAACAGCATACATTTCTACTAATTGAAAGAAATGCTCTTCTCTAATAAATTCATTGGCATCATGCATATGATTATCTTCATCAGTAAACTTAGGTCCAAAGGCAATAATATTATTTATGCCTCTAGCATAAGTACCCCCACCCATTGTTATCGGTTTACTATCAATGTTAAATACTTCATTGGCAGTTTTAGTCAGCATTTGTACATACTCCGAATCTTCCAAAACATAAATACCGGCCTTTTGGGTTAAAATATGAGTTGTCCACTGATCAAAACTATTAGGTAATTTATCAGTAACTTCTTTTAAATCATGAGTGAAAGGACATCTGACATCAAAAGTAATTTCTAAGTTATCCTCAACTATTTTTATTACCCCTAAGTTAAGAGTCAAATCACCATATTGATCTTTAATCGCAATCTTTAAACTCTCACCATTACTCTCAACACCAATTTTCTCAACGATTTCTAGAATTGCCGGATCTTTAACACCGGCTCTTTTTAAAGCCACTAGAGCATGAGCAACAGCATTAACTCCTTTAGTTGGGGTCGAGCCATGAGCAGCCACTCCTTTAACTACCAAATTAACTGTTTCATATTCTGCACTTAACTCATAAGTGATATTATTTTCATCAAAGTAACTCTTTAAAGCGACAATATCAATACCTTCAATCGAAAATTCTGCCTCAAAGTTTGCCGGTACAGCATTTGCCACTAAACCACCACTTACCTTCTTAAAGAAAGTATTTTTACAGCTAGTGCTAAATTGTAAAATGCCTTTCTCCCCAAAACAACAAGGAATTGAACCATCAGGGGTATAACCAATATCAAAGTGTCCTTCTTTTTCAACATAATGTTTAACACATTGAAAACCACTCTCCTCATTTGAGCCAAAAACAATTCTTAGTCTTTGTTTCCAATCTTTTTTATTTTCTATTAAATACTTAATCGCAAACAAATTCGCAATCATTGGACCCTTATCATCAATAGTCCCTCGACCATATAACTTACCATCTCTATTAACTAAGGTAGTAGGATCACTAAGCCAACCCTCGCCAAATGGCACTGTATCTAAGTGCCCAATAATACCAACCAATTTATCACCAGCTCCATACTCTGCAAAACCTGCATAATAATCTAAGTTTGTAGAGCGCATGCCATACTCTTGACATTTTTCTAAAACATACTCTAAACAATCAGCATTCCCTTGACCAAAAGGGTATTTATCATTGTCATGATTTTCTACTGTATTATAGCTAATTGTTTTAGCTAAAACATCTAACATTTCTGTTTTATTGTCTGCGATAAATTGTTTGATATTCATATTAATCCTCCTCAAATTCGTCTATATCTTCGTCGTCTAATTCGATTTCTGAAGTATCAATTAATACTTCGGCTAGTTTTCTTCTATTTCTTAAGTCCCATTTATTTTCTACTAAAGCAAAACGTCCATCACAAGAAATATTAGAAAAGAATCTTGACATCTTTATTTTATCATTGCCAATATTCATTTTCAAACAAACCTCACTCCACAAATCACTAAATGCTAATGATTCTTTTTTATCACTTAAAACACTAACTGCCACATCACTCATTGATAAGCTCATAATTATTACTCCTACTCTTTTTCTTTTAGAAATTGCCAATTAATTAAAAATCTATCATTGTCATTTCCATTAATTATTTCATAATCTAATAATAAGGAATCATTTTTAATTTCTAATTGGTGGGTATAAATTTGCAAAGCAAATTCTCCAACTTCATTAGAAATTAACATCTCACTATAAGTGTTTTGTTTGCAAGTATATTTTATTTCTGCCTCACTTTGACGAATTATTACCACTTGGTCTTCTTGCAAAATAAGTTTCATGCTACTGCCATCATCTTCTAAGTAACTTAAAGTGTTGTTATTAAGTTTTCCTAGAGTTTTCGTCAAAATCTTTTTAGTATTAATACTAAGATTTTTGTGAGTAACTAAAACCTTTACTTTCATAGTTTTTTCCTTTTCTTGAGATATTATAACAATAATTTTTAAAAATTCAACCTATTTTAACTTGATTTGTTTATTTTTATGAAAAAATACTATTTAGAACTTTATAAAAAAGCCACACTAGAGAGTGTGACTAATTAAATCATGTTATATCTATTGTACTGCTTGAGCAAATTCAATAATTTGAGCCATACTATCTTCTGGATCATTGCTGATTTTTAAGTTAGCAGTGATAATATTTCCACCTAACTCTTCTACTTTTGTTTTTATGATTTCAGTAGCATTACAGAAAACCTCACCAAAACCTTCCTCATCACCACAGCCAAAGACCGCAACATTTTTACCAGCCAATACTGAGTTATCCAAAGTTTCTATATATTCAGCAAAATCATCTTGTAAATCACCATAACCCCAAGTAGAGCTACCAAATAACACTAAATCCGCATCACTTAAACATGAATTATCACAAGCAGTAACATTACTTAATGTTACCTCATGTGCTGATAAATTTTCTTTAATAATTTCTGCAACCCTTTCGGTATTACCAGTAGTACTGCCATAAACAATTGTAACTTTCAATTTTATACCCTCCTGTTAGTTGTATCTAACAAGTATATCTTAATATAGCTAGTTACTCTTGTCAACAAACAGACACAATTATTAAGATAATTTAATTCTGTGGGTAGTAAAGTTTAAAATCTTCTTTATTTTTACCTTTAGTAATAGCTGAAACAATATTAGAAATATCCGACAATTCCACTATTTCTTTTTCTTTAGTATAAATCTTTATTAGATTTTCTTCATTAGGATTATAAGGACTATATGGCAATTGTTTAGCTGAGTCAATATATAGATAATAATCAGGATCATCCCCTTGAGCTAAGCCAAGATGATCAGTAATACTATCACTCTTATCAATATCAATATACTCAAACAAATCTCGCTCAAGGATACGCCTTGATAAGTCACTAAGAATTTTATCACTATGTTCTCTCAATAAGTTAATACCATAATAACAAGCACTCTCATCTAAAATATAATGATCTGCCACAGAAATCTTATCACCAGCAAATAATCCTTTAAACATTGGATAATTTTTTGCCGTTTCAACTTCCTTAATCCGCTTAAACAATTTAACTAAAATTGCCTCAAAACTTCTTGAAGTAGGATGAAAGTAAACCTGCCAATACATGTGATAACGAGCCATAATATAATCTTCAATAGTATGAACACCGGTCTCTTTCACAACTAATTGTTCATCCACAACTTTTAGTGTTCTTAAGATTCGCTCTAAATCAAACTCACCATAAGTTGTGCCAGTATAATAAGAATCTCTTAATAAATAATCCATTCTATCAGCATCTAATTGTGATGAAACTAATTGAGTTAAAAGTGTCTTAGTGTGTGTATGATTAATTACACAGGCAACATCATGAGGTAAATTCTTATCATATTTGCTTAATACTTTATTTACCTCACTAGTTTCTAAAATAATTTTGATTGTCATTTCTTCATGGTTGGCACCACTTACCGCCTCAAAAGCATGGGAAAATGGTCCATGACCTAAATCATGCAATAAAGCTGCACACATAACAGTGATTTTTTCATATTCATTTAAAGCATTATCAATATCTTTAACTTCACTGACCATTCTTCTAACAATCTCATATACCCCTAAACTATGGCCAAAACGACTATGCTCAGCAGCGTGGAAAACCATAAAAGTTCCCCCTAGTTGATGAATTCTTCTAAGTCTTTGAAATTCTTTAGTATCAATTAATTCTGCTATTACTGAATCCTCAACATGGATATAACTATGAATTGGATCTCTAAAGACCTTAGTTTCTGATAAAATCATAATTTTCTCCTTACTTTAAATTATTTAAAACTTTTTCTTTGCCTAATAATGTTAAAGTGCTAATTAAATCGGGACCATGAGTGATTTTAGTAGTTAAAACTCTCAGCCCCATAAATAATGCCTTGCCTTTGATGCCAGTTTCAGCCTTAACTTCAGCTAATGCTTCTTTTAGATTATCACTATTCCACGCCAAATCTTTAACTTTCTGATAAAATGCTTCTTTCAAAAGCGGAGTAGTTTCCCACAACAAAACTTCACTAGCTTCAGCGCTTAATTCTTGATCATTAAAGAATAAGTCTACTAATTCAACTATTTCCTTACCATAAGATAATTGCGGTTGATATAAATAAATAATATTATTAATCCACGTTTGATCATGTCCACTTAAATCATAAGCATTATTCAAAAACGGTAAACATAAATCAACAATAGCTTTTTGATCTAATTCCTTAATATAGCGATTATTAATCCAAGTCAGTTTATTTTTATCAAACATTGATGGTGATTTCGATAATCTTTTTTCAGTAAAAATTTTGATTAGCTCATCATGAGAAAATATCTCCTCATTAGTTTCTGGCGAAAATCCTAACAATGCCAAGAAATTATACATAGCTTCAGGCAAATAACCTTCTTCTTTATATTGGGCAACAAATTGCATAATAGTTTCATCACGTTTTGATAATTTTTTACCACTCTCATTAGTAATTAAAGTCATATGTCCAAAAATTGGCTCTTGCCAATTCATCATTTGATAAATCATTAATTGTTTAGGTGTATTACTTAAGTGCTCTTCACCTCTTAAGACATGAGTAATATCCATAGTATGATCATCTACTACCACCGCAAAATTATAAGTAGGAATACCATTTGCTTTAACTAAAACCCAATCACCAATATCTTTAGAATCAAATTCAACTTCACCTCTAATCAAATCATTAAATTTGTAAGTTGTATGCTCTGGCACTTTTATTCTAATAGTATAAGGTTTTTCTTGTGCTTCATTATCAGCCTGCTCTTGATCAGACAAATGTAAACAAGTTCTAGAGTAGCGTGTTGATATATGACCTGCTGCTGTTTGTCTTTGATAATCAGCTTCCAATTCTTCACTTGTACAATAACACTTATAAGCGTGTCCCATTTTTAATAATTGCTTTACCACCTCTTGATACATTGCCAATCTTTCCATTTGTCGATATGGTGCATACTTAGCATTAGGCTTAATAGGTGACTCATCCGCAACTATTCCTAACCATTCTAAATTATCAATTTGGGAAGCTTCTCCACCTTCAATATTTCTTTCAATATCAGTATCTTCTATTCTTAAAATAAATTCACCATTGTAATGCTTGGCAAATAGATAATTAAATAGCGCACTACGAGCTCCTCCAATGTGTAAGTGTCCTGTTGGACTTGGTGCATATCTTACCCTTATTTTACTCATTCTTATCTCTCCTTTTCAGCATGACAACAGCTTGGGCCATAACACCCTCAGCTCTGCCAATATATCCTAATTTTTCACTAGTTGTTGCCTTAATATTAATTTGTTGCAAATCACAGTTTAAATACTTAGCTAAATTATTTTTTATTTCGCTAATAAATGGTGCTAATTTAGGTTTTTCAAGCATAATTAAACTATCAATATTATTAATGCTATAATTGTGCTCATGCATTAGCTTAATTACTTCTTGTAATAGAATAATAGAGCTGATATTTTGATATTGTTCAGCTGTATCAGAAAAATGTTTACCCAAGTCCCCTAAAGCTAAAGCTCCTAAAATAGCCTCCATAATTACATGAGTTAAAACATCGGCATCAGAGTGACCCAAAAGACCCAACTCTGATTCTATTTCAACACCACCTAAAATTAACTTCCGATTTTTCACTAGTTTATGAATATCGGTTGACTGCCCTATTCTATATTTCATCATTATTATTATAATACAATTATCCTTTTATATCTAATACTATTACCCTGAGTATTTTTGCCACAAATATAAATTAGGCTTAAGTGAGTAATGCTGTAGATCACAACCCAAACCCGAGACAAAAATAACTTCACCTTTTTGATTTTCAATCACTAACCAATTAAATCTATCAACTAAAGCTATTTTTCTATCAATTAGAAAGCGTGATACTTTTTTACTGCCAAATTTCATTTTTATTTTATCACTTGCTTGCCATGCTCTAATGGTAATTGGAAAATCTTCGTTTTTAATATTAACTGACTCTATTGTTTTACCCTTATTCAATAGTTTAAAATCTTGATAAATGCCATACTCTAGGCTTTCTAATTTAATATGAGTTTTTTCTTTGATAGCGAATCTATTAGCCTTAGTAAGTAATAAATATTTATCTTTAAATTCAACAATGCGCTGAAGTTCTAATACTCTCAATAATTCTTTAACATGATCATTACTTAAGTGATAATAGCCATTCTTTTTTAAAAACCTATACAACAACTTTACTTTAATATTCAAATCAAGATTTTGATAAAGCAAATAATCCAAACTCTCTAATAGCTCTATTTGTTTATTTTCTATTAAAAGTGCTTTATTCTTATTAGTAATTTCTTTTTCTAAAGCTCTCAATTCAGCAGGACTCATTTTTTCAACTACTTCAATTCTAATTTTATTACGGCTGTATTTGGTGCTTAGGTTACTACTATCAATCGCATATTTAATATTTTGTTTTTGACAATATTCAATTAATTGTTTTTTTGTATATAATAGTAGAGGTCTAATAATATCTACTCCCTTGATTTTTTGTTTTTCAGCCAAACCAAAATAAGACACTATAGCCTGTCTTTGTTTTTGTAATAGATAAGTTTCAAGGTGATCATTTAAATGATGGGCAATTAAAACATAACTAGCCTGATATTTCTCAGCTAACTTAGCAAAATAATTATAACGATACTCTCTAGCAGCTGCTTGAAAATTACCAGTTAATTTGCCAGCTTGAGTACACTCAAAAATAATATTATTTTGTATACAATACTCTCTAACTAACTCTTGATCCAAATTGGCTTCTTCTCTTACTCCATAATTCACATGAGCTGCAATAATATGATAATCATTTTTATAAAGAGCTAATAGTGCCATTGAATCAGCACCACCTGAAACCCCAACAATTACAGTATTCATTTTTTCTTGATAATCTTTTCAACTAAATTTAAAATGGGACGATATTTTTTATTAATCA
The DNA here is from genome assembly GCA_047971145.1 of Erysipelotrichaceae bacterium. Classification (GTDB taxonomy): domain Bacteria; phylum Bacillota_I; class Bacilli_A; order Erysipelotrichales; family Erysipelotrichaceae; genus JBKDZL01. The sequence goes on along the minus strand of JBKDZL010000058.1, from coordinate 29,336 downwards.
TACCAGTATACTCCACAAACAACTCATACAACAGAATTAAAAAAACTAAAACAATTGTGCCCACAGAACTATCAAAGTGATACAACCAAGCTGTAAAACCAAAGATTGCTGTTACGACATACATAACTAAAACTGTTTTGCGATGTCCGAGATTTAAATCAATCATCAAAACATGGTGTAAGTGTGATCTATCAGCATCAACAATACTCTTACCCGACAACTTCCTTCTAAAAATTGCCACTACTGAATCCATTAAAGGAATAAACAAGATGACAAAAGGTATTACTAAAGTAATAAAAGCCGAAGACTTAAAACTCACAAGTGTTAAAAAGCCCATAACAAAACCAATAAACTGAGAACCACAATCACCTAAAAATATTGAGGCAGGATAAAAATTATACTTTAAAAAACCTAATAAAGACCCTAATAAAATTAACATCATCAAAATATTCTTTTGTGGTGTAAAACTAAAGGCAATCACAATGGCAGTAATTAAAACAATCGAGCTAATACCAGTTGCCAAACCATCTAAGCCATCTAAAAGATTAATCGCATTAGTTACCCCTACAATCCAAACAAAACTAATCATACCTAAAATAAAAGTATTATCAATTCTTAGACCAAACGGCAAATTAATTGTATTAATTATCACACCACCAAAATAAATCACAATAATTGCGGCAATAACTTGCATCAAAAACTTAACTAAAGCTGGCATATCAAAAATATCATCATATAAGCCCACAAAAAACATAATACTACTAGCCAACATATACGCCATACTTTGAGAACTAAAATCCAAAAACAAAAGTACTCCACTCATAAAAGCAAAATAGATAATAATACCACCCACTCGAGGAATTAATCCTTTGTGAACAGTTCGCTCATTTACTTTAGCAGTCCAACCCTTTGCTAGTGCAATTCTTGTTAAAGCTGGTGTTAGTATCAGCACAAGTGCAAAAGGCAATAAAAAATTTATGAAATAATTCACTCAGCACTCCTTACTATCTTTTTCAATTTCTTTTCAAAATCAATTCTTTCTAACATAATAATATTACCACAACCTAAACACTTGATTTTAATATCCACACCAACTCTGATGATTTCCCATTCCCAGCTTTGCTTACAAGGATGTTGTTTTTTCATACTTACTATATCATGTAACTTATATTCCATCATTTCACCCTTTCAACTTCTTTATTTATTTTAGCATGAATAAGTAGCTAATTGTTGATATTTTCTTCAGATTTTTTAGCGAAAACTGATTACTTTCTAAACTAACTAGTTTTTGTATTATAATGTATGTATACTAAACTAAAGACAAAGGAGTATTTATGATTAAACAAGCAAAGCAAGCAAACCATCAAGAAATTATGGAATACTTAAATAAAGAGCCAGTAATTAATACGATGATTATAGCGGATATTGATAATAATGGCTATGACAATGAGAATGTCAGAACTTTTATTCAATATCAAGAAGACAAGATAATTGCGATTTTCTTAAAATATTTCAAGACTATCTTAATCTATAGCCAAGAAGCCTTTTTAAATCTTGAATTTATTAATTATTTAAAATCTCTTGATCCTACTTTAATAATGGGCAAAAAATCTCTTGTAGATCAGTTATTAAACGAAATTGAGCATATTGAAGCTAGGGATTGTTATTTTTGTGAAATCCCTCTTGATACTAAACTAGATAATTTTGTAGCAGCTGAGCCCTTAGATCCCGCTGATATCAAAGAATTTCTTTTAGCAAGTTATAGTGTTTTTAATGAAAATAGTGGCTCTGATCAGCCAACTTTCTCAGATAAGCAAATCCAAAAATTAAAAAAAGAATTATTAAATGGTAAGCGTCTTACTTATGTAATCAAAGAAGATAATAAGATTGTTTCCAGCTCCTCAAGTAATACTATTACTGATAAATCTGCTTGTATTACAGGAGTCTTTACCCTGCCACAATATCGCAACAAAAACTATGCCACTAGAGCTACTTTAACACTAGTACAAGAATTACAAAAAAGAAAAGTAATTGGTAATTTGTTTTATGATAACCCTAAAGCAGGTAAAATCTATTTAAAAATGGGCTTTAAACAATCAGATACTTACTGGGGTATGCTACAAGTTAAAAAAATATAACCTTACTTTATAGCTCAGAACTATCAATTATTATTGTCACTGGCCCATCATTAACTAAGCTAACTTGCATATCAGCTTGAAAAATTCCTGTCGCAATTTCTATATTATAAGCTTCTAAACATTGATTAAAATATAAGTATAAATTCTTGGCATCGTCCGCCTTAGCACTATTAATAAATGATGGTCTGTTGCCTTTTTTTACATTACCATAAAGAGTAAATTGAGGCACACTTAGAATTGCCCCATTTACTTCGTGGATGGCTAAATTAATTTTGCCATTATTATCTTCAAAAATCCTTAAGCCAATTATTTTTTTAACAACTTTTTCAACTATTAGTTGATTATCACTGTGAGTAAAACCCACTAATAATAAAAATCCTTGGTTTATTTGGGCTATTGTTTCATTATTTACTTTAACATTTGCCCCACTTACTCTTTGAATTATTACTTTCATTCTTTAATTTTAGCATATTTGTATTATAATTTAGTTATGATAACTAATTTAGCCAACCGAGTAAGGCCTCAAGTACTCAAAGATGTGGTAGGACAAGATCACTTATTACCTATTTTCAATAATATGATTAAAAGTAAACAAGTTCTCTCAATGATTTTATTTGGTCCTTGTGGTACTGGTAAAACCACACTAGCAACTTGTCTGATAAATCAATTAACTCTGCCTTACAAAACTATCAACGCTACTACTACCAACAAAAAGGAATTAGATATCATCTTTGAAGAGTCTAATTATTATCCTGGAAAGATTATCATAGTTGATGAGGTTCATCGTTTAAATAAAGATAAACAGGATTTATTTCTGCCTTTTGTTGAGAGTGGCAAAATTATTTTAATCGGCTTAACTACAGAGAATCCTTACTTTTCTATTAATCCTGCTTTAAGAAGTAGGTGTCTTTTATTGGAAGTAAATAAATTAGACAACAACACCATTATTGATAAGTGTAAAGTTATTTTAAGTGATCCTAATGGTTTAAATAATCAATATTCCATCGATGATCAAACCTTAGAGTTTGTTGCAGCTCAAGCTAATGGCGACTTAAGATTAGCACTTAACTTTATTGAAATGGGAACTATGTTGAGTGAAGATAATACCATTAGTATTGATTCACTCAAAAAAAATATTAGTAACTCTAATATTACTAATGATAAAAATGGTGATGGTATTTATGACTTAATGTCTGCATTCCAAAAATCCATTAGAGGAAGTGATGTCAATGCTGCCCTTTATTATTTAGGTTTACTAATAAAAGCTAATGATTTAGTGGCTTTAGAGCGCAGACTACTAATTACAGCTTATGAGGATATTGGCTTAGCCAATCCAAGCCTTGTCCAACAAGTAATAAATGCCATCAACACCACAAAGTTAGTAGGCTTTCCCGAGGGATCAATTGTCTTAGCTAATGTTGTGATTGCCCTTGCTTTATCTCCTAAATCTAAATCTGCCTGTAATGCGATTTCTGCAGTAAATGCCCAGATAGCAAAACAAGCTTTTTCCATGCCTAAGTATTTAAAGCTAACTCCTGTTAATCTATCAAATAAAGAAAAATACGATTATACTGGCAATGATTATTGGCATAAAATACAATACTTACCCAATGAAATAAAAAATCTTGAGTTCTATCAAGCCCAAGATAATAGCCAATATGAAAAATATTTAAAAAGTAATTATGATAAATTAAAAAATATTAAAAGAATGGCTGGCTTTGAACACTTTAGTAAATAAAAGCTCCTTGTTTTAAAAACAAAGAGCTATTTTTTTAATTACCAGCTACCGCCACCGCCGCCGCCAAAACCACCGCCGCCGAAGCCGCCACTGCCAAAACCACCACCACCAAAGCCACCAGAACTATCACCAAAACCTTTAATATTAACTGGTGTAACATTAGTGCTAAAATTATTGAATTGATTTCTTAAAACCATATTCCACAACATAAAATCAGTTATCGTAGAACTACTTTGATAAAACTCAGCTTTAGGAATATTAATTTCTCTAAAATGCTCTTCCCAAACCTCTGCCAAATTAAAGGTATAAGCATAAGGCAAAATATCATAAAATATTTTAGGATTGTCTTTAACCAACATTTCTAAACGATCTTTTTCTGCCGTTTTAATAAATTGATATAAACCTAAAACATGATAATACTGTTTTAAACCTAAACTTGTATATTTATGCATAAAACATAAAATCAATTGGCTGACACTATTTAATACAAGAACACTAAAGCTAATAATTAAATAATCCTTACTAATAAGTAAAACAATAAAAATAAATAAAATTATATTTAAAATAAAATAGGCAACCATGGAAAGCTTAAAGCTTTTAATGACATATTTATTTTGGAAAACTTGATTAATCAAAACAAATAAAAGAAAAGATCCCAAAGTCAAAATCGCAATCATTATACTTGAAAAAGGCATGAAAAACACTAAACTACCAGACTCATTAGCACTTAAGCCTAACAATAATAAAACAAAAGGTATCATTAAAGATAAAGCCATTAACCACTTAATAAATGTTGACTTGCTTTGATAAATTTTATGTTCTTTTTCACGATAGTAACTCACAATGCGATTAGGCATTAATGCCAAATCAGCTGCAAAATTTTGTTCTTGTAAATCCAAAGTATTAACTTTATCTTTTTCTTTAAATAATGCAGAAAACATATCTTGTTGATATAAAGGCTTACTATCTGGTAAATCTTTCATCTTAATTAGGGTAAATTCATTCTCATCACTAATATTTAAATAACCATCTTTGGCCCATTCAATAATTAAGGACATCACATCTCGCTGATTTACTTGAGCATTAATTAAATAACCAACACCAGCAGAATCTAAATTTTCTGGTGGTGAGAACTCTACCACTACGGGTCTTTTTTCATCTCTTCCAAAATATTTAAACAAAACAATAATTATTAATAAGAGAACCACAGAACTAATTAAAGCAAAATAGAGTAAATTAGTATAATCAGCATAAATATAATAATCATAAAGCTCTAAATAGACACTAACACCTTGATAATAATCTAATAACTGACCAGAAGATATTTGAATGCTGTTGTCAGTGACAATAAAATTATTACTGATTTGTTTATCACCATAATAAATTTCAAGTGAACTAAAATCAACAGCCTTTTCAAATTCAACATTAATATCAACATTAGCAATACTAGCATCCCAATTATAATCAATAACATCATAATAAAACAACTGTTCTTTAGGATCATTGACAAGATCAAGTTTAGTAGTATGTACTTGATATGAAATCTTATAAGTGTGCTCACCGGTTAAATATCTACCCTCATCACCTAGCCTTAATCTTTTACCATTGGAATAATCACTGATTTCCAGTGTTTCATCAAAGGTGTTGATATTACTTATTGGGAAAAAATATTCTATATTTTTTTCTTGAGAATTTTCACCTAACCAACTAAAGTTGTGATACTCATATAAATCTCTATAAATGCCCTGTCTTTGCTCGTTGAAGTAAACTGTAATATTTTCAGTAATCTCATAAACACCATCTTCTCTTACGAAAATATTTACTTCAAAGTTTTTAATTTCATAAGGATCACTAGCCTTGATATCAAAACTAACAATAGCCAATAAAGATAAGACTAGTGTAACTACAACACTAGCCTTGATTATTTTATTAAAAACTAACTTTAACATTTTCTCTTTCATCTTCATTAGAAATTTCATATAAAGTTTGTTTAGTAAACTTAAAGATACTAGCTAGAATATTAGTTGGAAACATCTCAATTTTTGTATTAAATTCCACTACTACTCCATTATAATATTTTCTACTATTAGCAATTTCTGCTTCCATATCTTTTAAGCTTTTTTGTAAATCCAAATAATTTTGATTAGCTTTCAAATCAGGATATGATTCTGCAACCGCAAACAATCTACCTAAAGCTCTATTTAAACCTTTTTCAGCACTTAATTGTTCTTCCACGCTACTACTTGATACCGCTTGTGTTCTAGCTGCAATTACTGCCTGCAATGTTTCTTTTTCATGCTTAGTATAACCTTTGACAGTTTCTATTAAGTTTGGTATTAAATCATATCTTTTCTTTAAATAAACATCCATTGTTGAAAAAGCTTCTTCAATTCTATTTCTCATTTTGATTAAACCATTATATGTTGTCACAACAAATACAACCATTAAAATCAAAACTAAAATAATCCCCATAAAAATCCAATTATCCATACTAATCCTCCTAACGATTACATTATAGCATATTTATAAATTAATAAAACAATTTAACAATTTTCTCACTATCCTACTTTACTTTAAATTTCTTCCAAAATTTAACACTGCCATAATATAATATCCCTTTTTGATAAATTTTATAACCCACTATAATTGCCAACAATAAGAAAATAAAATTAAACATAATCACCATATTTACCTCCCAAACACCAACATCACACAACATCATTCTACTTGGCATAAACAACATAGAAAAAACTGGTAAAAAAGAGGCAAGATAACCAAAGCCACTCTCTAATTGCGCAGGTTGATTAAACATCAACCAAATATAATACAGCACCATAAAACTAATATAAATCGGTGAGTGTAAATTATTAGCTTCTTCCATATTACTAATAAAAGAGGAAACACTAATCAACAATAACTGTATTACTACCACCCCCATCATCACAATAATTAAAATTTGACCTAGTTTAATTAAAAAATCCGTTTTTAACAAAGAACTTAAATCAATATCCATTTTTGTTGAGCCAGGTAACATTAAACCGAGTTTTTGAAAACACTTTAATAAATTTTCACCTTGATCAGAAAAATATCTAATGGCTATTGCTGCTATAATAATACTACCACTACTAAAGGCCTGAATAATAATCGCTAACCAACCCACCAACAATTTACTAGCAAAATGAGCTCTAACACTAACTGCACTCAAAATTATTTCTAATAGCTTTGTAGTTTTTTCATAAACTATCTCACTTGCCGACATACTAACAAAACTAATCATCATAAAGAAAATTGCACTAACTAAGGCTAATACTAAATTGTATTGATTACCATCACTTTGTGTGTTTTGATTAGTAAAGTTGATAATTGGTAATTGATTCTCATTGATTCCCGTATGATAATTATAAAATTCTTGTAGAGTATACATTAATTGAGTTTGATTATAAGTATCAATATGGTAATCCGATTTAATATCGAATTGGTTATTTTCAAAAAGTATTTCTATATCAGCTTTCTCAACCACTTCAAATATTTCTTGATTACTTAAATAATCAGCTAAAATTTTATTATTGCTGCTTATGGTTAGCGGATCTAAATAACCTGGACTAATAAAATTAATAATTCTATCAATATTAGTTGCACCAATTGCCAATGCTAAAACAATACTCATAAATACTAAATTGGCTTTATTCAAAAAGCGTCTGCTCATCGCAAATTTTAGTAATTCTTTCATAATTTTATTAACTCACTTAATGATAATTGTTCAATTTTTAATTGATAAATATTTGGATCATTTAATAGTTTTTTTGCTATTTTTTTACATAAATTATCATTAGTTATCAAATATTTAAAATGGGGTCCATTTTCTTTTTTTAACACTAACTCTGCACTTTCTCTTAAGCGATAATATGTATCACTACTATAGCTTAAATAATGGCCTTTGCTTTGTTTTTTTAGTGTAGTAATTCTTCCTTGGACACTGATTTTTCCTGATCTTAAAAAAATTAAATGATCACACAATTTTTCTAAATACATTAATTGATGAGAAGATATTAAAATGATTTTTCCTTCTGCTTTTAGTCTTAAAATAAAGTCTAAAAACAATTCAACATTTTCGACATCTAATCCTGTAAATGGCTCATCTAAAATTAAAAGCTCTGGCTCATGAAGAATTGCCACTATCAATTGTACTTTTTGTTGGTTTCCTTTAGATAGCTGTTGAATCTTAAAGTTTTTATAATGAGTGATTTTTAGAAGGTTTAAGTATTTATCTATTTTTTCATCAATTTCTCTTTCATTCATTTTTCTTAATCTACCAATATATCTTAATTGTTTATAAACACTTAAATCTCTATATAAACTACGTTCTTCTGGTAAATAGCCAACTTCATTTTTACCAATTTTTCTTCCTTGATATTTAACACTACCACTACTAGCTTCTAATAAACCTAAAATAATTCTAAAACTAGTAGTTTTTCCACTACCATTTATTCCTAATAATGCTAATATTTCTCCTTTGTTAATTTGATAACTCAGATTACTTACACCTAAATTATTACCATAGTATTTTGTTACTTTATTTAACTCTAACATACTTCCTCCTAACTTATATATAGCTAGGAAATATCTTTATACCTAATTTTTTATCAAAAAATTTCTATGAAAGAAAAAGAGAGCCGTAGCTCTCTTATTTTCAATTAAATTCTAAATCTTACTTTTTGGCAATCATTTCAATTTCTACTCTAGCTCCCAAAGGTAATTTTGCTACTTCATAAGCTGCACGAGCTGGATACTCACTAGTAAAATACTTAGCATAAATTTCATTCATTTGTGCAAACTCACTAATATCTTGCATTAAAACCGTAGTTTTAACAACATCATTTAAACTAAAACCAGCTTCTAGCAATATAGCTTTAGCATTTTCTAATGATTGGGTTGTTTGTTCTTCAATACTATCACCCGCAAATTTTCCAGTTTTTACATCAATTGGCAACTGACCAGAAATAAATAATAAATCACCACTTAAATTTGCTTGTGAGTAAGGACCTATTGCTGAGGGAGCCTCTTTACTATCAATAATTTTTTTCATTTTTTCCTACATTTCTAGCATTTCATCTATGCTGGGTAAATCAGTTAAATTTTTAGCATAATGAGCAAAGCTGACAATACCATCTTTAATCATAAACATTGCGGGTAGTTGTAATTCTTCTCCTTCATATTTACCATGCTCTAAATTTAATTTTTTAGCTTTTTGGATTTTCTTTAATGCTTTAGCTGAAACTAATTGAAGTTTTGTTTTCGCAGGTTTTATTTGATATTTTTTATATAAAACTTGCTGCGGATCACAAATGATATTCAAAGGCATTTCAGTTTTACTAACTTGGGAACTAATTACTTCTGGATCACTTTGTAATACAATATAGAGATTAATATCAGCCTGCTTAAAACGTTCTAGGTTTTTACGATATTCTAGTAAATCTAATTGACAAAGCGTACAACCATAATATCTTAGAAAGACTACAAAGGTTTTTTTGTTTTTTACTTCTTGCTCAAAGTCTAAATTACTCTCAAAGGGAGTGTTAAATTTAAAATTTTCAAACTTATCTCCAATTTTTAAAATACTCATATTTAATCATCCTCTACACTTACTTCCATATCAGCTTTTTTGCTCATACACAAACCAAAGATTATCGCAATTACAAATACTGCACAATTGCCAATTCTACCATAAATATCTAAATTATAGAACATTAGACAAGCTTGGAATAAAGAAACTCCAGCTCCTAAAGCTAAGAAAGAATAATATATCCAATTTTTAACTTTGAAAGGAGATTTTTCCCATTGTTCCTTAAATAATTTTGGTAGTTTAAATTGTAATACAATGAAGACAACAGAGATAATATAATTTAAAATTAAAGCTGAATTCGCAATCATTTCCACATTAAAACCTGTGATTATTGGAATTATAGCCACAAAATAGAAAACTATTAATAACCTTGTTGGTGTATTGTATTTAGGGTGTAACTTTGCAAACGACTTAGGGAACCAACCATCAACAGCAGCTTGCATTACTGGTTTAGTAATAAAACTAATTTGAGCATTTAGTGTAGTTACTAAGGCAAACATCGCTCCACCAACAATAAAGAATATATATAACCAACTAGGAAATATTTCTTTTGCAACATGGGTTAATGGTTGATTTGCCACTACATCAATTGGTAATACTCCAGCTGCCACTGTTGCCATAAAAGCATATAAAACTGCCACTGCTAATGTTGAGATAATAATTACTATTGGAATATCTTTTTTAGGGTTAATCGCTTCAGCACTTAAATTCACTATTACTGTTGCTCCACCGGTGGCAAAAGTTAGAAAAGCCATTGCAGTTAATAAACCAATTGTGCCATTAGTTATAAACCCTGGTTGCTCAAAATAGCCTGGCTGAATTTGTGGTAAACCAAAGCCCACAAATGAGATAAGCGCAATTGCTAATATTGTTACCATGAAAGCTTGAATTTTAGTCGCTTTATTAACACCAAAATAGTTTACAGCAAATAACACTGTTACTAAAATAATTGCTACTAGCTGATAAGGAATTCCTGGCACTAAAGCCATGAAATACTCAGCAAAAGAAATAGCATACATTGCTAATGAGATATTAGCAATAATAAAGATAATTATATACATGCCAGCTAAATTCTTTCCACCAAATATAGCTGCTTGAGTATATTGACCACCTCTCATACGAATAGTACTAGTTAAGAATATAGTTGGTATTGAAACAAAGATTATCGCTATTGCTGCCAAAACAAAAGACAAATTAGCAGATCTACCAGTAAGAGCAATAGCCACACCAGTTAATGCCATAATACCTGAGCCAATTATTTGCCCTATTGCCACTGCAAATAATTCTTTTTTTCCTAAAGTTCGCTTTAGATTCTTAGTTGAATTAGTCATCTTTTTTCCTTTCTAATTATTCTAAATCAGCAAATGCTTTAGCTATTCTTTCGAAAGCTTCTTGAATCATTGAGCGAGGTGATGATAAACAAATTCGCTCATAGCCAGCTCCTGCATCAGGATCAAACATCGTCCCTGATTCTAAGATAACATTTGCATCTACATAAATTCTTCTTCTGATTTCCTCAGTACTAATGCCATAACCACTAAAATCCATCCAAAAGACATAAGTGCCCTCAGGAATTACATATTTAACTTTTGGCATTTTTGTTTTTAGGAAATTATCAACCCAATTAAAATTACCATCTAAATACTCTTTTAATTCTTCTAACCAATCTTCACACTCATTATATGCAGCAATTACGGCATTATAAGTAAATGGAGTTGGCATACAACCGCCTAGAGTAGCTACAAATTTATTACGTAATTCTTCACTAGAAATAATAATATGAGTCGCATGTAAACCTGCAACATTAAACGTTTTATTAATGCCCGTACAAGTAACTAAATTATCTTTATACTCAGGTGCCGCCACTGCCATAGTAGTAAATTTCTTATTTTTTCTAATTAAATCACAATGAATTTCATCAGAAACAAAAACTACATTGTTTTCATAACATATTTTAGCCATCGCTTTTAAATCTTCAGTATTAAAGATTCTACCACTAGGATTATGCGGACTACAAAGAATAAAGATTTTATTATTTGGATCTTTAGCCTTTTCTTCGAAATCTTTTAAATCAGGATGATAATAACCATTCTCATCTTTAATCATTTGATTATTCGCAACAACTCTATTATTACTCTCAATCGCTTTAGTAAAAGGACCATAAACAGGCCTTTGAATTATTACTCCATCACCCTCATTACTGTATGCTCTAATAGCAATATTCAGTGCAAAAACTGTGCCTGAGCAATAAGTTATTTCCTCAGGTTTAATTGTCCAATCAAATCTTCTTTGAAACCAGTCAATAATTGCTTGATAATACTCTGGTCTGGCCATAGTATAACCATAAATTCTCTGATCAACTACTCGGTGCATAGCTTCTACTATTTTAGGTGCTACTGCAAAGTCCATATCAGCGGTAAATAATGGTAAAGTATCTTCATCAAAACGATCAGTAAACCCTAACTTAATTAAACCTTCACCAAAATCCCACTTAACTGAACCGGTCTTTCTCCTTTCAACAATTTCATCAAAATTATATTTCATGTTCGCCTCCTTAGTAACCAATAAAAGTTTAGTTACTATACTATAATTTGATTATAATATTTATTTTTGTACTTTGTCAACTCAAAAACGGCTACTGATTAAAGTTGGTACTATTTTTCAAACATTTAAACACTAAAAAACACCTAATCTTTTAAGCACTAGGTGTTTTTATAATTATTATTCTGTTTTTTATTTGTTTTTTAGATAATCATTCATTGCAGCAGCTGCATCTTTTCCAGCTCCCATTGCTAAAATAACAGTCGCAGCGCCAGTCACTGCATCACCACCAGCATAAACTTTTTCTCTAGTAGTCTTACCCTTATCATCAGTTATTAAGCAACCCCATTTATTAGCTTCTAAGCCTTTAGTAGTTTGACGAATAAGTGGATTTGGCGAGGTACCAATCGACATAATCATACAATCAACATCTAAAACAAAATTACTGCCCTCTTTAACAATAGGCCGAGCTCTACCACTCTCATCAGGCTCACCCAATTCCATTTGAACACACTCCAACCCTATAACACTTCCTTTTTCATCACCAATAACACGAATTGGATTAGTAAGAGTTTTAAAAACAATTCCCTCTTCCTCAGCATGTTCAATTTCTTCTAAACGAGCAGGAAGCTCATCCATACCTCGACGATAGACAATATAAACTTCTTCTACCCCAATACGCTTTGCACAACGAGCAGCATCCATAGCTACATTACCTCCACCGATAATCGCAGCTCTTTTAGCCTTAAATATTGGAGTATCCACTCCCTCTTGGTAAGCTTTCATTAAATTAAAACGAGTCAAAAATTCATTAGCAGAAAATACTCCATTAAGATTTTCACCAGGCATTCCCATAAACTTAGGTAAGCCTGCACCACTACCAATAAACACCGCCTCATAACCAAGCTCAAACAAATCATCAATTTCTAAAACTTTACCAATAACCATATCAGTTTGGATGTTAACGCCCATTTGACATAATGCATCAATTTCCTTTTTCACAATATCCTTAGGTAAACGAAACTCAGGAATACCATATACTAATACTCCTCCCGCCTCATGCAATGCTTCAAAGATCGTAACATCATAACCCTCTTTTGCAAGATCACCAGCACAAGTAAGACCGGCAGGCCCTGCCCCAACAATTGCGACTTTTCTTCCATTATTGGCAATGGGCTCAATCTCATCTTTAACATTTTGCATATGGTAATCCGCAACAAAACGCTCTAAGCGACCTATTCCCACCGCTTCATGTTTAATAGCTCTAACACATTTTTCCTCACATTGACTCTCTTGAGGACAAACTCTACCACAAACTGCAGGTAAAGCATTGGTTTCTTTAATAATTTTAAATGCTTCTTCAAATTTACCATCTTTAACTTTGGCAATAAACTCAGGAATTTGTACACTTACCGGACAACCATTAACACAAGGTTTATGACGACACTGCAAACAACGATCCGCCTCAATCATAGCCATTTCAGCTGTATAACCTAAGGCAACCTCATCAAAGTTACTATTACGAATATTAGGCTTTTGTAATGGCATTGCCACTTTCTTAGGATCCATATTAGGCATTTAAGAAACCTCCTTGTCAAATAAGTTACAATCTTTTTCTCTAGTTGCTTCTTCAAATGGTGCATATTGTCGAGATCGTACCATAGCTTCATCAAAATCTACTTCATGACCATCAAAATCAGGACCATCAACACAAGCAAACTTCATTTCTCCTGCCACACTTAAACGACAACAACCACACATTCCAGTTCCATCAATCATGATTGGATTCATACTGACCATGGTTTTTACATTATATTTTTTGGTTACTTCACAAACAAATTTCATCATAATAAGTGGACCAATGGCAATTACCTCATCAAATTCTTCCCCAGATTTTAAAAGCTCTTCTAACTTATGAGTAACTAAACCTTTATCACCAACACTGCCATCATCACTCATAATATACATATTATTAGAGGCTGCACGAAACTCATCTTCTAAAATTAATAAATCCTTATTTCTAAAACCCGCAATAACAGTAACATCACTGCCCTGAGCATGTAAAGCTTTAGCTGTTGGATATGCAATTGCACAACCAACACCACCACCAACTACACAAACTCTCTTTAAACCTTCAATATGACTAGCCACTCCCAAAGGACCAACAAAGTCTAAAATTTTATCACCAACTTTTAACTCATTAAGAATTTTAGTTGAACGTCCAACAATTTGAAAAATAATAGTAACACTTCCCTTTTCTCTATTATAATCAGCAATGGTCAAAGGCATACGCTCACCTAATTCATGTGATCTGATAATCACAAACTGACCGGCCTTGGCTTTTTTCGCAATTAATGGAGCATCAATAACCAGCTTAGTAACTGTTGGATTTAATTCTTCTCTTTCTAAAACCGTAAACATACAGACTCCCTTCTAAGACAACACTATTATAAGTAATACTAACTAATTATATTACGTAGTAAATAAAATTTAAACAATATTACTTAATTTTTTAATACTTCTTAAAATAAAATAAACACTTAGCCATTAAAAAAGTTGCCACAAGGGCAACTAATTTTTATTAAAAGTCTACCTCAGTATCATAATAACAGCATTTTAATAATTTTTGCATTTGCTCAGGATTAATTGTCCTTGGATTTGAGCCAGTACAAGCATCACCAATTGCCAATTCAGCTACAGTAGCCAATTTTTCATTGAATTCTTTCTCATCAATAATGCCACCCTCATAATCTTTAATACAAGTTGGGATAGCCAATTGTTTATTTAAACCATTAATATGAGCAATTAGAGCATCCACTAATTCCCCATCACTATTACCTTTTAAATCTAAGAAACGAGCGATATTAGCATAACGAGTTTCTGCCACTTTATCTTTAGCATTAAATTTAATTACTTTTGGTAAATACATAGCATTAGAACAACCATGAGTGATATGACCACCCGAATAAGCAGCCCCAGTTTTATGAGCCATTGAATGAACAATTCCTAATAAAGCATTAGAAAATGCCATACCAGCTAAACACTGAGCATTATGCATACGCTCACGAGCATTATTATCACCATTATAAGAATCCACTAAATAATCACTTACCATTTTAATTGCATGCAAAGCTAATGGGTCGGTATAATCACTGTTTAATGTTGAAACATAAGCTTCAATAGCATGAGTCATTGCATCCATACCAGTATGTGCAGTTAATTTTTGTGGCATTGTTTCTGCTAATGTTGGATCAACAATAGCTACATCTGGTGTAATGTTGAAATCTGCCAAAGGATATTTTATTCCCTTTTCATAATCAGTAATTACTGAGAAAGCAGTAACTTCTGTTGCCGTTCCTGATGTTGATGGAATAGCACAGAATTTTGCTTTTGTTCTTAACTGTGGAAAGTTAAATGGGATACATAAATCCTCAAATGTTACATCTGGGTATTCATAAAATGCCCACATAGCTTTAGCAGCATCAATCGGTGAGCCACCACCAATTGAAACAATCCAATCAGGTTGAAATTCTTTCATGGCTTGAGCGCCTCTCATTACAGTTTCTACTGAAGGATCAGGTTCTACCCCTTCAAAGAGTTGTACCTGCATTCCAGCTGCTTCTAAGTTTTCAACTACTTTATCTAAAAATCCAAAGCGTTTCATACTTCCACCGCCCACTACCACAATTGCTTTATTTCCTTGTAAATCCTTTAGAGCATCTAAGGTTCCTTTACCATGATAGACGTCTCTAGGAATAGTAAATCTTGCCATATAACTATGACCTCCTTTGTTCATCTATTTTATTATACTCCTTTTTTGTCACTTTGTAATTTTTTTAACAATATTTTTAGATTAATTATTAATGCTCTAATTTAAAGATTATATTAAGGATTGCCGAACATTTTTTAAAATCACTGTCACTATATCCTTGATCTTGTAGACGTTCTAAATAACGATTATGTGCTATCTTATCAACTTCAAGATGAGTAAGATAAACTTCTAAACCTTTTTTTGTCAGCTCAAAAATATTTTTTCTTGCATCCACTTCACTTTTACGCTGTTTAATTAATTTCTTCTTAATTAGCTTATCAATAATTTGAGAAACTGCTCCTTTAGTTTTAAAAGTGCGCCTAGCAATCTCGGAGCTAGTAATTTCAATATTAGAGCCAATCAAATCAAGAGTATGAACTTCAACAACATATAAAAAGTCACCCGAACCATAATTGTGAGGCCTTTTTTCATATTTATTTACTTTATCGGAAACTCTATCTATCACACTCATTAAATAATCTAAATCTTTACTTTTACTCATATTTTTCCTCTTATTTCTTTTTGATAAAATCGGTTATTGCTAATTCAATATCACTATAACAATTCTTGGCGTTGATCTCAAACCAATTAACACTCATTTGATTATTAAAATAAGTATACTGTCTTTTAGCAAACTGTCTGGTATGAGTTTTAATCTTTTCTTTAATCAAAGAAATGTCTTGGTTCTGATTAAAATATTCTTTAAATTCTTTATAACCTATAGCTTTACTAGCAAGTGTATTAAAGAAATTGGAATCTTTATTTAAGTTTTTAACTTCTTCCAACAATCCTTCCTCAAACATCAAATCAACTCTTTTATTAATTCTTTTGTGTAATTCTTCTCGCTCTATTGTCAAACCAATTACCAAAGCATCATATAATATTGCTTGATCCTGTTTAGCTAATAACTCTGTTTTAGTACCACTAATATTATCTAATAAATTAAGATTAGTTATTAATCTTTGACGATTATTCACATGCACCTTATCAGCAGCATTGGCATCTTTTTTTCTTAACAACTGCCATAGCTCTTCATTGCTTTGATTTTGATAATTATTATATTCTTGTGATTTTTCAGGAAATTGATAATCATAGAGTAGAGCTTTAATATATAAGCCTGTCCCACCAACTATTATGGGTAATTTCCCTTTATTATTAATCTTATTTATTAATTCTCTGGCTTTTTTTTGAAAATCATAAACTGAATAATTTTCATTGTAATCAAGAATATCAATTAAATGATGTTTAATTCCTTGTTTCTGTTTTTCTGTAATTTTTGCAGAACCAATATTTAAATCTCTATACACTTGAGCAGAGTCGCCACTAATAATTTCTCCATTGAACTCTTGAGCTAACTTAATTGATAAAGCAGTTTTACCCACAGCGGTTGGTCCAATAATTACTAACACCTTAGACACGATTAAATTCCTTTATCAATTCTTTATCACTTAATTTAACAATAGTTGGCCGACCATGAGGGCAATGATAAGGATTTTCACATTTAAACAAATCTTCGACAATAATTTTTTGAGCAAAAATATTTAAGTGCTCATTAAATCTAACCGAACTATGACAAGCTAGAGTTGCGAGTGTATGTTTTCTTAATTCAGTTATTTCAATTTTATTATTTTCTAAAGTATAATCAATCATATCTTTGATAAATTGAACCACATCAATATTATTCATCCAAATTGGTATTTCCCGGGAAATAACTTTATTAGGGCCAAAAGCTTCTAATGTTATACCGATAGTTTTTAAATTGTCGTTAATCTCAGCTAAGCGCTGCATTTTACTACTTTCTATTGTTATAGGCTCAATAAAAGTTGACTGGGTAATAATTTTTTCTTTTGCCAATTCTTCCTTAAATTTTTCATAATTTATTCGCTCTTGAGCTGCATGTTGATCAATTATTAAAATCTCATCATTAAAATAAGCTAAAATATATTTACCAAGAGCTTGTCCTACCACAACAGGAAAATCAATAGCGCTAGCCCTTTGATAATTATTAGCTAAATCTAATTCAAAAAATTGATAGCTAGTTTCTTGGATATTACTATTTTCACTTAATGAGCTAGCATAATTAAACGAATCATTACTAGCAGGCTCTCTTGTCAAGAGTTTAGGTTGAGATTTTTCAAATAAGGCCGTAGTAATAGTTTTTTCAATTAAATTTTTTAAAGCTTTTTCTTTAGAAATTCTGATTTGCCATTTAGTTGGAGTAACATTAACATCAGTTAAAAATGGATCACTCTCAATATTTAAGATAACTATAGGATAGCGCTTATCCGCAAGATAATCTCCATAAGCTTTGATAATAGTTTTTTGTAATTCTTGTGAGCCAATTAAGCGCTGATTTAAGAAAATATTAATACCAGTTTTATTGCTTTTACTATAATGAGAGTCACTAATAAAACCACTAACTTTAAAATCATAATCAGCTTGTTCTACTTCAATAAAATGAGAATAGGCTTCTTTACCATATAATTCGAATAATAACTCTTTGATATTATTGTTGCCTTTGGAAGTGAAAACCTCCTTATCATCTTTATAATAAGCAAAGGCAATATTTGGATAACTGAGCGCAAACTTTTGTAATAAAGAGGCGATTGTGTAACTTTCATATTCAACATTTTTTAAGAATTTTAAACGATTTGGCGTTTGATAGAATAACTTACTCACACTAACACTAGTTCCAATCTCTCTTGCACTTATACTTTGTTCTTGGAGTTTACCAAAACTATAGATTATTTTAGTAGTTTCATCTTTATCGTTAGTTATTAATTCAACCTCACTTACAGAGCTGATTGCAGCTAAAGCTTCTCCTCTAAATCCTAGTGTTGATATTTTATTTAAATCTGCAGCTTTTTTTATTTTGCTGGTAGCAAAAGGATAGAAGGCTAAAACCGCTTCCTCTTTATTCATTCCCAGACCATTGTCAATTACTTTAATGCTATCTAAACCTCCGCCAGTAATTTTAACAGTAATACGACTAGCTTTAGCATCAATACTGTTCTCTACTAATTCTTTTACAATGGTAGAGGGGCGATCAACCACCTCTCCTGCAGATATTAAATTGCGTAAGTGATCATCTAATTTAATTATTTTACTCATTTTCCTCTTCCACAATTTTCTTTAGTTGTTCCAATAAACTTAAGGCTTTAATTGGAGTAATACCATTGACATCTATTTTTGCTAATTCTCTCTTTAAATCTTTATATTTTTGAGGTTCACTAATCATTTCAACTATCATTGGACTATTAGTAAAACTATGATTTTTTTCATACTCATTAACTAAAGTATTGGCTCTAAGAATTACTGCATTTGGTAAGTTAGCAAGTTTAGCAACATTGATACCATAACTCTTATTTGCTTTACCATACTCCACTTTATATAAGAAAGTAACTTTATTGTTGTTTTCTTTCACTTTTACACTAACATTTTTTAAACTATGGATACTATCTTCTAATTGACTTAATTCATGATAATGGGTAGAAAATAAAGTCTTAGCTTTCAAACAAGTATTAATATACTCAATCATAGCTTGAGCTAATGACATCCCATCATAAGTTGAAGTCCCTCTTCCCAACTCATCAAATAATATTAAAGAATTCTCTGTAGCATTCTGTAAAGCTAGATTAGCCTCATTCATTTCCATCATAAAAGTTGATTGACCACTAGTGATATCATCACTAGCCCCAATACGAGTAAATATTTGATCAAAAACTGGTAAATTTGCTTTATCAGCACAGACATAACAACCCATTTGAGCCATGATAACATTTAAAGCAATTTGTCTAATATATGTACTCTTCCCCCCCATATTAGGTCCACTAATTAACAAAGTGGTAATATTATCACTCATTATACAATCATTCGCAACATACTTATCACTTAACTCTTTAGCAAGAATTGGATGTTTGCCTCCAATAATTTCTAAATTATGTTTATTATTAAAAATTGGTCTAACAAAATCCTGTTGATTAGAAATCTCAGCTAAATTAGTAAGAGCATCAATACTACCCAACATAACAGCTAACTTCGCAAATTCTGACAAAGACTTAGTCAACTCTAAGACTAGCTCTTCAAAAAGTGCTTTTTCAATTCTCTTAGCTTGATCAGCTGATTGAATTATCTCTTCTTCTCTAGTTTTTAATTTTTCTGTAATAAACCTTTCTGCATTAACCAAAGTTTGTTTTCTAATAAAATTATCTTGATTAAAATTAGTAAGCGCACCTTTAGATATTTCAATATAATAACCATAAACTTTATTATAACCAATCTTTAAAGTCTTAATACCAGTTTCTTGTTTATAGCTTTCTTCCATTTGATAAATCCAGCGCTCACCATTTTCTCTAATATTTCGATAGTGATCCAACTCTTCATTATAGCCCTGTTTAAAAATTGAACCTTCTTTACCATCAGCTTCATCACTAAGAGCTTGATCTAATAGTTGAGCTTGCTTTAAACAAGAGTTCTTCACAACTAAATTTTGAAATATTTCTGCACTTAGCATTTCAGTAATCGTGTTGGCAGCATAAAGAGTTTTCTTTAGTGCCAGTAAATCTTTACTAGTTGCCTGTTTATAAGCTAACTTCGCACTAATGCGCTGTAAATCATACACTTTCTTTAATTCTTCAATAAGGCTATACTTTAAAGTAAATTCTTCATTTAAATAATCAATTATATTTAATCTTTCTTGAATTTTATTTAAATTTCTTAAAGGATTTTCTACCCAATGTTTTAAAGCTCTACTCCCTAAAGCCGACTTACAATTATTTAAATAATTGAATAAAGATATTTTCTTCTCACTATTACGATTTTCAATAATTTCTAAATTTAATTTACTCTGATAACTTAAGTGAAGATAATCCTTGTGTAATAAGTACTCAATACTCACAATAGCATTACTACTATCTGGTTGAATTACTTTTAAATATGAAATAGCTAAATTTACTGCCCGAATAAATGGCGGTTGATCTTGAATAAAAGTAGTTAAATCTAAAGGTGTTTTAATATCTGTATCAATACTACAAATACTACTGATAACATTATCTATTATTAGTTCATTAAAGTTTTCACTAACTATTTCTGCTACTTGATACTCATTAATTATTAACTGTAAATTTTCTATTTGCTTAGAAATTTTATGTAATAAAATTTTACCTTCTGCAATTTTTACTAGTGCTAAATAGTAAAAATCATCTGCTTCCACTAATGCAATAAAACTATTATCATTACTATTAAAATTAGTGCCAGGTGTTACAATGCGAACCACTTCTCTTTTAACAATTCCTTTACTCTCATATGCAGCCTCAGTCTGCTCAACAATCGCAACTTTATAACCTGCTGCCACCAACTTATTTAAATAATTCTCTACAGCATGAGCAGGAACGCCACACATCGGAACTTTTTCTGCTACTCCCGCTGATCTTCCTGTTAAAACCAAATCTAGAACTTTAGAGGCAACAATAGCATCATCAAAAAACATTTCATAGAAATCACCTAAACGATAAAAGACTAAAGTATCCTTTAAACCCTCTTTAATGTCTAAATAATGCGATATCATTGGAGAATAACTGTTATTTTTTACCACTTAATTCTCCTTTAATAGTTTTAATTAACTCTCTTCTAATCATAAAACTATCACTACCAAAATAAATATTAAAACCATCTCGATTTTCCACAATTCGACCTATTCCACAATCATGTAAAATATCAAAATTAACTACCTTAGAATTTAAAACTGAAATTGTCACTTTGTCATAACTTGAATGAATATTAATAATATTACCAACCCCACCAACACTCAACAACAAATTATTAACAACATCTCTTTTTTTAATATTCATTACATCTAATGCTAAATAATTAAAATAGATATAAGTTACAAAAATATAAAAAGCGAAAGTTGCCACTCCTATTGCTACAAATAATAATAAATTAGTTTTGGTTACGGTATCATTAAAGTATGGTAACCAATCAAAAAAACCACCAGGAGCTGCATAAGCAGGTGATCCAATATAAGTGTAACCCACAAAAATTTCAGTGATTTGTAAGATTGCAAAAAGAAATCCTGTACAAACTAAATGAATACCAAATAACACCGGTGCTGTTACTAGTAAAAACAACTCAAAAGGTAACAAACTACCAAATAACACTGAAACACTAATAGCAATTAAAACAAAAGGAATCAACTTACGTCTTTCTTCTTTTTTTGTAATAATATTCCACATTACCAAAATAACACCCGGAATAGCAAAAAAGTTTAAAATATAATAAGGAGTAATCAAGCGACCAGCACCTGCACTTACTATTAAATTACTACTTTGGGCAGTCCAAATATTAATATCACCCAAAAAATTCACACCATTGGCATCTAACCAAGATCCCCCATAGCTACCAAACCAAAAAGCTGTTTGTGAAATACTACTTAACCCTAATAAAGACATTACTCTATCAAAAATACCATACCAAAATAAATTAATAGGGTTACTAATATCACCAGCTAAACTAAGCATAATAGACTCAATTAATGAAATAACCACTGGCCAAACAACACTTAATAATATCCCCCCAACAACACTTAATGTCATAGTTAAAATAAAGCAGGTTGTATCCCTATCCATATAAGCTAAAAAATTATTGTTATGCTTACGAGTCAAACGATAACTAAATCTTGTAATATAAATCATTACTATTGAGGCAATAACACCCATTTGAAAAGGTTTCAAAATCAGCTTACTGCCCTCAACAAAATCAGACATATTAACTGATATACCTAAGATGGAATAATAAAACTCACTACTAAAACCCTTATACGCAACAAAGGAACAAGTCGAAATAAAAACAATATACCCTAATACCGCCGCAAAAATTGGAGTAGAGCTATCCTGCCTTCTTCCAACCATTTTAATTAAAATCAATAGCGGAAAATTAGTAATAATAAAATTTCCAATATAGCGTAAAACCATAAAAATAGACACAATTATTTCATTGTCAAAAGCAAAAACGCTAGTAATTATTGGATTATATGCCAAGTTACCTATCCCTTGTAAAATTACTGCCACAAATAATATTTTAATTGGGAACAATAACATCTCTAAACGTGAATGCCAATTTTTCATAATTTTCTCCTAATACAATAATTTGATTCTATCTAAAAAATCAATATTTCGATAATGAATAAATCTTACTTCCTTATCACTTAATTTAATTTTAACTTTATTTGTTTGACATAAATCTGTAACCAAGTGATCATAACCCAGAATAATATTAGCTTTATTTTCCCAACTCAATTCTATTGTTCGCTCTGAGTTTAACACCAAAGGATAACCTAAAGTTCTAAAGTGTCGGTTACTTATTGGACTAATTTCACTCATTTGTAAATTTTGATTACTATCATCTAAAATAGCTCCTCTTAATGAGCGATTATATCCAGTTGAGCCAGCTTGACTTGAAAAGTTTAAACCTGAGCCTCGATAGGTTTCAAACCATTTACCATCAATTGTCACATCAAATATTTGGGTATGAATATTATTTTCTAATCTAATTTCATTAAGAGCATAATATTTTTTGCCAGCAACATCACCAACTATTAAACGCTTTTTTTCAATAGTGAACACTTTTTCGCTTAACAACTCTTCAATCATACAATCTATTTCATCCCCTTGATAATCAGTAAAAAAACCTAAGGTGCCAGTATTTACTCCCAAAAAGACAACTCTTTCTAAATCAGCTAGATATTTTTGAACAGCGGCTAACACCGTACCATCACCACCCACACTAATAACTAAATCAGGTGAATCATTCTCTAATTGCCAACCGCCTGTAACTAATTTATTTTCAATTTGTTTTTTTGCATTTTCTGATTTAGCAGAACTGTTGCTATAACAAGTAAATTTCATAACCTATATTCCTTTTTTATCTTTAATATTGTATCATATCCCTAGGGAGATAGCTATGATTATAGAAAATCTAGAAATTGAATACAAATGTTTAGTTAGTCTATCCGATTATCAAAAAATTGTTAATCATTTTGCATCTGAAATAAAAACTATCACACAAATAAATACTTATTACCAAGATTTAGATAATAATATTAGCAAATTAAAAGGAACCTTAAGAAAAAGAGAATTTTCAAATACCAGCATTTTCACCCTTAAAATCCCTAGCAAAAAAGGACTTTTAGAATATGAAGTTGAAACTACTGATATTGAAAATGAAGAATTAAATAAATTGTTGAATAAATATCAACTATCCCAACCATTAAAAGTTATTGGACAACTAAAAACAATAAGAAGAAAAGTAATTTTAGCCCAAGGTGAACTTTGCTTAGATGAAAATCACTACAACAACAAAATAGACTATGAAATTGAATATGAGTGCACAGAAAAACACGATGGAAAAAAAGCATTTATTACAATATTAAAAGAATTGGATATTAACTATACTGAAAATTTAATCTCCAAATATTTACGGGCAACCAGTTAAGAAAGACCAACTATTTTATCATCAATAATATCAATACTAGTAGCCGCAATGTTTTTACCCAAACCAGGCATTCTCATAATTGCTCCAGTTAAAATAACTAGAAAACCTGCCCCTAATGAAGGTGTAATTCCTTTTACTGTTATATCAAAATCGCTAAGATGTTCTAATTGTTTAGCATCATCACTTAAGGAATTAGGAGTTTTGGCAATACAAACTGGCAACTTATCCCAACTATTCTTTTTAATATTGGCTAGCTCCTCTTGAGCTTCCTTAGTGAAAATCACTCCTTTGCCACCATAAACTTTTTGAACAATTTTTGTAATTTTAGTTTCAACACTATCATTTAAATCATAAATGAAATTTAATTCACTTTCTTTTTGAGCTAGATTTACAACTTTTTGAGCTAAGTCAGCCATACCAACTGATCCCGATTTCCAACCATCACATAGCGATATTTCAATACCCCTATCACAGCACCATTCAATTAAATAAGCTAATTCTTTATCACTATCACTAGAAAATTTATTTAATGCTACTATTTTTGGTAAGCCAAATTGATCAATAGTATCTAAGTGCTTTTCTAGATTGAGAATTCCCTTAGCTAATGCAGGAATATTTTCATTTGCCAGTTCACTATAAGCTAGACCACCATGTAGTTTTAAAGCCCTAATTGTTGCAACCATCACAACTGCATCAGGTTTAATATTATGTGCTCGACACTTGATATCTAAAAATTTTTCTGCCCCTAAATCAGCTCCAAATCCTGCCTCGGTAATTGTATAATCCGCAAGTTTCATTGCTGTTTTAGTCGCAATAATCGAATTACAGCCATGGGCAATATTAGCAAATGGTCCACCATGCATTAAAATAGGATTATTTTCTAAGGTTTGCACTAAATTAGGTTTAATCGCATCTTTCATTAAAACTAATAAAGAACCAGTAATATCTAAATCTTTCACATATACTGGCATGCCCTTTTTATTATAGGCAATTAATATCTTATCAACTCTTTCTCTAAATTCTTCTAAATTATTAACTAAACAAAGAATTGCCATAATCTCACTTGCCACAGTAATATTAAAGCCATCAAATCGTTTTACTTCTTTTTTACTACTAAGCCCTACCTCTATTTTTCTTAATGAACGATCATTTAGATCTAAACAGCGCTTCCAAATAATACGCTCAGCGTCAATATTTAATTCATTTCCTTGAAAAAGATGATTATCAATAACCGCCGATATTAAATTATTACAAGCTGTAATCGCATGTAAATCACCAGTAAAATGTAAATTAATATCCTCCATCGGTATTACTTGGGCATAACCACCACCTGTTGCCCCACCTTTAATACCAAAAACCGGACCCAATGAGGGCTCTCTTAATGCACCACAGCAAGAATACCCTAAAAAATTAAGTCCATCAACCAAGCCGACAGTAGTAGTTGTTTTTCCCTCACCAGCTTTGGTTGGACTAATAGCTGTAACTAAAATTAATTTTGATTTTTTTGTTGATTCAATTTTATCAACAAGTATTTTTGCTTTAGTTTTTCCATACATTTCTAAAGCTCTCTCAGAAAGATTAAGCTTTTTTGCTACTTTTTCAATAGCTTCAACTTTAGCACTTTGGGCAATACTCACATCACTCTTCATATTTTAGTCCTTCCTTTTAGTGCTTTACTTAAAGTTAGCTCATCAGCATAGTCTAACTGTCCACCCATAGGCATACCATAAGCAATGCGACTAATTTCAATATTTTTCATTTGGATTAATTTACTTAAATAAAGTGCAGTAGTTTCCCCATCCAAAGTTGAGTTGGTGGCAAGTATTACTTCTTTTATTTGCTTATCTAAGCGTAACATTAAATGATCAATAGTTAAATCCTCTGGCATTACTCCTTTAGTTGGAGAAATTTCACCTAATAAAACATGATAAACACCATTATATTCTTTCGTTTTTTCAATTGCGATTAAATCTTTACTAGTATTAACAATACAAATGATACTATTGTCTCTATGATTATCTGAGCAAATATCACAAAGATCATTATCACTAATATGGTGGCAGTTTGAACAATATTTAATACTATTTTTAACATCAATTAGCGTATTAGCTAAGTTTTGAGTCTGATCATTAGACATTTCTAAAATTGCATAAGCATAACGCTCAGCTGCTTTTTCTCCTACTCCTGGCAGAGTTTTAAAACTCTCAATTAATGCCATAAAAGTTTTAGGATACATTAACTTATTTCCTCTACTTCACTATTATCAAACATTTCATAAAGTGGATGTTTATCTTCATTTTTCTCACTTTTCTCTAATTCTGAGAAATCAAAAGCTATCGCTGATGTAATCTTACTTCCACTTTGCTTAGCTTTTTTAAATTCTTGAACAAGTGATTTTCCTTGCTCATCATTAATAATAAATATCTTACAAAACTTCCCACATACCTCTTTTGCAAGCTTACTCTTATTATCAGTAAGATTTTCTTGATTAAGTTGTTGAACAACTTCATCATAATTACAAGTAGTGATAATAAAATCATCACCTGCCGCAAATAATTTTGTCTGTAATAAACCATTGACAATAACCTTATAATCATCAGCTAAACGATAATCTTTAAGTTTATCCCATACATCACTCCATAAAGTTTTAGCACTTTTACTAGCTCTAAATAATAATGATAAATAATAATCATTAGAAAATTCTTTGCTTGAAATTATATTTGTTGGTTTTTCTACTTTCTGAACAGTTTCAATTATTTTTTCTTCTATCTTTTCTTCTGGTTTGTTTTTGTTTATTATCGATTGATTACTAGTAGTATTTTCTAATTCCATCATTTTTAATAAACAATTTTCAAAATATAAATTAGCATTAGCAGCATTGCGATACTTATCTGCTGTTTCCAACAACAAATTACTGTACTCTAAAAGTTGATTAGTTTCAATATTATCAGTAATTAATTTAACTTGCTCAACCTTCAATTTCTTTAGTAAAGTATCATTCTTAGTCAGATTATAAACAATAGTTTCTTTAACCATTTCTACTAATTCATTAGTTAAGCGTCTAATATCTAAACTTTTATCATTAATTTTATTAATATATTCTAAAACAGCTTTAATTTCATGATTTTTAATCTTAGTTAATAAATCGACCTTATCTTGTATTGATAATAATCCATAAATTTTATATAAACTTTCAACATTTAGTTCACTATCACCATAGGCTACCAATTGATCAAGAATACTCAAAGCATCACGCATTCCACCATCAGATAATTCAGCTATTACTTCTAACAAACCCGTTTGATATTTAATATTTTCTGCCACTAAAACCTCTGATAATCTTTCAACCAAACTATTAGCACTAACCTTGCTAAAGTCAAATCGCTGACATCGAGAAATAATTGTCGGTAATACTTTATGAGCTTCAGTGGTTGCTAGTATAAAAATTACATGTTTAGGTGGATCTTCTAACGTTTTTAATAGAGCATTAAAAGCACTAGTAGTCAGCATGTGCACCTCATCAATAATATAAACTTTAACTTTAGCTTCTAAAGGAGTATATTTTACATTTTCAATAAGTTGTCTTATTTCTTCAACACCATTGTTACTAGCGGCATCAATTTCAACAATATCAGGATGTGTAGTCTTTTGAATACTAAGACAACTATCACACTTACCACAAGGTTTTTCAGAAACTGATTCACAATTAACAGCCTTAGCTATCAATCTAGCTACAGTGGTTTTACCAGTTCCTCTAGGTCCATTAAACAAGTAAGCATGAGCTACTTTATTGTTAGCTATTGCTGACTTAATGGTTGCCACAATGTGTTCTTGTCCAAATACCGCATCAAAAGTTAAAGGTCGATATTTCCTGTATAATGCAATGTATGCCATAAAATCTCCTTAAAATTGTA
Source organism: Erysipelotrichaceae bacterium (assembly GCA_047971145.1). Lineage (GTDB taxonomy): Bacteria > Bacillota_I > Bacilli_A > Erysipelotrichales > Erysipelotrichaceae > JBKDZL01. The sequence goes on along the minus strand of JBKDZL010000058.1, from coordinate 1,081 downwards.
ATTTAATTATAACACTATTTTTTACTAATATTTAATAATCTTGTCAGATTTCCTGGTAAATATTATTTATTTCTTTTCTGATAAAAAAAATCTTTAACAATATTAGAACACTCTTCTGCTAGAACATTTTTTTCTATTTCAGGATGATGATTCCAAGCTTTATTATCAAAAGCACTAATCACACTCTCAATTGCTCCAAACTTTAAATCTTTACAACCATAGACAACTTTTTTAATTCTAGCTTGTATTATTGCTCCCACACACATCAAACAAGGTTCCATAGTCACATATAACTCACACTCATTTAAACGCCATGATTTTAGTTTTTCATTAGCTTTTTCAATAGCTATTATTTCTGCGTGTTTAGTGGAGATTTGACTGCTTTCCTTTAAGTTATGAGCTTTTGCAATTATTTCATTATTAAAAACTACAACAGCCCCCACTGGAACTTCGTCTAACATTTTTGCCTTATGAGCTTCTTTCAAAGCTTCTCTCATCCATTTAACACTATTTCCCATATATAAAAAGTGGTACACACAAGTAATGACTCTTAAGGCTGCTGTCTTCCGACCCTGACCTGATTCAAGCATACTTGTTGTACCACTATTATTGTACAATAATTAACTATAAATTTGAATAGCTAAACACTTATTTTATTATAACCACATATCTGCACTGCCATCTGCTGCAATTTTTTCTTGAGTTTCACGTGAAACATTAACCAATAAATTCTTTATCACCCATATACTTTCTTAAAGCTAACGGTATAGTTATTGTTCCATCTGCTTTAAGATTGTTTTCTAAAAAGCAAATTAGCATTCTAGGTGGGGCAACTACCGTATAATTTAAAGTATGTGGTACTTGCTTTACTTCATTTCCATCAACGCTTAAACCTATTCTTCTTGCCTGATTATCAGGTAAATTTGAACAACTACAAACTTCAAAGTATTTGTGTGGTCGTGGGCTCCAAGCTTCTATATCAATAGATTTACTCTTTAAATCAGCTAAGTCCCCTGAACAGCACTCTAACTTTCTTACAGGGATATCTAAAGTTCTATAGAATTCAACTGAATAATTAGTC
>JBKDZL010000057.1:0-10047 GCA_047971145.1 Erysipelotrichaceae bacterium | reverse complement strand
AATGATTGTACTACCGATAAATTTAAATCCTCTTTTTTTTAAATCTTTGCTGATTAAATCTGATAAAGCAGTATTGGCAGGTACCTCTTTATCACTTTTAAAATGATTTAATATCGGCTGATGATCTACATAAGAGTAAATAAAATTACTAAAACTACCAAATTCTTTCTGTATTTTAATAAACTCTTGTGCATTATTAATAGCTGAAGTTATTTTTAAACGATTACGGATAATCTTATTATTATTTAATAATTCACTAACTTTATCATTATCATATAAAGCTATTTTTTGATAATCAAAATTGTCAAAAGCTTCTTGAAATGCTTTTCTTTTCTTCAATATACTCAGCCAAGACAAACCAGCCTGCATAGTCTCAAGTACTAACATTTCAAATAACATGCGATCATCATAAACAGCTCTACCCCACTGCTTATCATGATAATCGTGATACAGCTCAGTAGTGGCCCATGAACATCTCTTGATTTTTTTTGTTTCCATAATTCTGATTATACTATAATAGTACTAATATATGTCTATTTTCTTAGCTTTATTATAAATTATCTATGTAACTCCAACTCTTTAATTAGAGCATAAATACTGTAATAATTGCAGCATGGTGTTAATAATGAAGATATGTCAAGCTATACTTATAAAATACAAGATTGTATCAGAGAAAGAAGGTGTTATTATGTTAAGTATTAGTAAATTAAAAAATGGTGATTATCTAAGCTACTTAATAATAGTTATACAGGATATATCAAACAAGTTGTAACTTATTTCCATTCACAACGTCCTGATTACATAGGAGGTGATTGTGAGGGATACTAAGAGAAACATTTATCATTTATTGTCATATTTATAATTTTGTATCTAGATGTCAGTTCGTTAGAAGAGACAATATATAACACCGATACCCTATCTGATCTTTCTTCAGGTTTTTATCATTTAATATTTTTGGAAATTCTAGTTAATATTATGATTTATAAAGCAATTAAGAAAAAAGATAAGAAAATAGCTAGTTTACAAGAAGATAAAGATAATGAAAATAGTTAAATTTATTAAAGAAAATTATTTCTAATAGCGCCTTAATTCAAATAGAATTCAAGGGGCTTTTAAATTGAAAAGAAAGAAGAATAAATTTTAGTACAGCTTAGTTGAAATTTTCTTGACCAATTCGGTCAATAGTGTTATTATCAAGTTGGCAGAAAGGAGAACAAATGTGAAACAATTTAATTTTTTAAAGCTATCTAAAGCAAAACAGAAAAAAATTATCTTAGCTGGTTTTCAATGTTTTGCCAAGTCAGGTTATGATAAAACCTCAATAGCTGAAATTGCTAAGTTAGCCGGAATATCCAAAGCTTCAATCTTTCATTATTTTGAAACTAAGAAAAATTTATATAATTATCTTTATAAAGAATCCTGTAGTTTGATTGCGGATAATATTGTTGAGGGCAATGATGATCTCTTTGAAACTATAACTATCGGCACTATCAGTAAGTTTGAAGTAATGAAACAATATCCCTATATGTATCAGTTTCTAATTTCTACTAATCAAGAAGAAAACCAAATTATCAAAAATGAATTAAGTAAATTATTAGAAACAGATTATAAGCGAGGTAGTGAAATTCTCTTTAAAAATATTAATTGGAATAAGCTAAAACTAGATATCACTCCTCAAACTGCCCTAGAGTTAATAATTGATTTATCCCAGGGTTATCTAAAGGAAGTCTCTATAAATGAGGACTCAGATCTGGTAGTAAAAAAACTAAATGTATATTTAGAAATACTTAAACGAGCTATTTACAAGGAGGACTACTTATGAGTAATATCAAAATTAAAAATCTAACTCGTGATTATGGAAATAACAAGGGAGTCTTTGATGTTTCTATGGAAATAAAGCCAGGAGAAGTATTTGGCTTTTTAGGACCAAATGGTGCAGGAAAAACGACAACAATTAGGCATCTTTTAGGCTTTCTAAGACCTAAGGATGGCAGTTGTCAAATCAATGATCTTGATTGTTGGAAAGACAAGCATATGATTTTAAAAGAAGTGGGCTATATCCCAGGAGAAATCGCTTTCTTTGATGAAATGACAGGCAATCAGTTTCTAAGTTTTATTATGAAGTATCGTAAAAATAATTGTGTTGAGCGTAAAAATCAATTAATAAAATATCTTGATTTAGATGCCAGTGTTAAAATCAAAAAGATGAGTAAAGGCATGAAACAAAAAGTTGGAATTGTCGCAGCCTTTATGCACGATCCTAAAATTTTGATTTTGGATGAACCCACTAGTGGTTTAGATCCACTAATGCAAAATAAATTCATTGACTTAATACTCAAAGAGAAAGAAAAAGGTAAAACTATTTTAATGTCATCTCATATGTTTGAGGAGGTAGAGCGAACTTGTCATAGAGTGGCAATTATTAAAAATGGTAAAATAGTTGCGACTGATTCTATTGAAGAACTTAAAGCTAACCGCCTTAGAAAATATGTAATTACCTTTAAAGAAGAAAATAGTATTAGTGATTTTTGCCAAACTGATTTAAAGACCAAAATTATTTCAAATGATCGAGTTGAAGTTACAGTAACTGATGATTTAAACTTATTAATTAAGACCCTTAATAATTATCAAATACTAAATATTTCAGCTCCTACTCAGTCTTTGGAAGAAATATTTCTACATTATTATGGAGGTGAGCAATAATGTTAAATATTACTCTATTTAAAAGAGAATTCAAAAATTCTCTACCGTTGTTGTTGATTGTGTTATCAATCATGACTCTTTATATTTCTATCATTATTTATATGTATGACCCTAATATGTTGGATATGTTAAATAGTTTTACAGAGGTGATGCCAGAGATTATGGCGATGGTAGGAATGACAGGTGCCACTGATTCACTTTTATCTTTTGAAGCTTCTTATCTGTATGGTTTTATTTTAATATTGTTTCCAATGTTATATATCATCACTAGAAACAATTCATTAATTAAAAAGTATATTGAAAATAATTCTATGGCGGCATTATTGGCTGCGCCTATTACTCGAGTAAAATTTGCCCTAACTCAAGCTATTACTTTAATATCAACAACCTTTATTTTGGTTTCTTTAGTTACTTTAATACAATTTAGTTGTGGTGAGTTAATGTTTCCCAATGAAACTAGTTTATTAGAACTAATTCAATTAAATGCTGGATTATTTAGTTTATTATTATTCATTGCTTCTTTAGCTTTTATGGCTAATTGTATCTTCAATAATAGTAAAATAGCCTTAGCAATCAGTACTGGCTTACCTATCTTTATGTTTGTAGTCCAAATGATTGCCAATTTAGGTGGTGATATGGAAATCGCAAAATACTTTACTTTCTTTACTCTTTTTGATCCTAGTGGTTTGATCAATGCTGAAAGCTTTGCGATTACTGGTGCCATTTCCTTAGCATTGGCTGCATTTTTGCTCTTTAGTGTTGGTATACTTGCCTTCAATAGAAGAGATTTACATATTTAACAAGCTAAAAGCACCACATTGAAGTGGTGCTTTTTCTTTGAATAATTGTAAATAATTTATTTATCTTGAGGGTATTTAATACCACTTTGTAAGCGACACTTAGTAATAGTATCATGGACTAATTTAATTGATTCAGCATCATGTTTATTAATGAACCTTTGATTATTACTTAAAGTATCTAAGGTTTCTTTTATACTATAATACATTGAAACTTTAGGTTCAGTGGCAAGTATTGTTTCTTCCTTAGTAATTCTATCAATGAAAACTATCTTATTGAGCAGACTAATCCCCTCAATAACAATAGTTCCTTTTTCACCACAAATTTCATTGCGATTATAAGTATCACTAGCTTTACTATACTGAATACAAGCATCAAAACCATCATATTTAAAAATGGCCATACCTGAAACATCAGCACCACTCTTTAACAATTGACTAGTAGCATAAATATCATTGGGCTTACCAAAGACACCAAGACACACTCCAATCGGATAAACACCCAAATCCATAATCGCTCCATTTGCCAATTCATTTCTAAAAGTAGTAGGGTTTTCTCCAGCTAAATAAGCATCATAACGACTAGAGTACTTACTAAAGTTAAAATTAACTTGTCTAATTGGTCCTACTAATTCTAAAGAGCTCTTTAAGATAGCTAAATTAGGGTTATATAGCGGCATTAAGTTTTCCATCAGAAATGCTTGATTATCACTCGCTGTTTTTATCATACTATCAACTTCAGCAATATTTGCAGCCATTGGCTTCTCACACATTACTGCCAAATTTTGTTTTAAGAAGAACTCACTCATTTCCTTATGGAGAGCATTAGGAGTTGCAATATAAACAATATCCACATCTTTCAAATTATGATAATCATCTATTGCAGTTTCTATACCATATTTATTGGCAAACTCTTGAGCCTTATCAAGACTTGTAGAAACAACACAGGTAACTTTGGCATCATTGATATCAACCATACCTTGCATAAACATATCACTAACAAAGTTAGTGCCAATCATTCCAATTTTTTTCATTATTACACCTTCCTTTAAAATCATTATAATAAAAAGCGCTAGGGTTACCTAGCACTTTGCTTAATTATTTTTTAATGTTATAGAAAGTAGCAACACCAGGATATTCCGCAATATCTCCCAATTCATCTTCAATTCTAATTAATTGGTTATATTTAGCCATTCTATCAGTTCTACTCATTGAACCAGTTTTAATTTGACCAGCATTGAACGCTACTGCAATATCAGAAATAGTAGTATCCTCTGTTTCACCAGATCTATGAGAAACCACTGCAGTATAACCCGCACGCTTAGCCATTTCCATTGCATCAAAAGTCTCAGTTAAAGTACCAATTTGATTAACTTTAATTAAGATTGAATTGGCAATACCTTTTTCAATACCTTCTTTTAAGATTGCCGGATTAGTAACAAATAAATCATCACCGACGATTTGAACTTTATCACCAAGACGCTCAGTTAATAATTTCCAACCATCCCAGTCTCTCTCACCTAAACCATCTTCAATAGAAATAATTGGATATTTATTAACCATTTCTTCATAAAAATTAATCATTTCTTCAGTTGTTTTAGTACCATCACCAGATTTATTTAGTTCATAAACTTTTGTTTCAGTATTATAGAATTCACTAGCTGCCACATCCATTGCCAAAACAAAATCATCACCAGCTTTATAACCAGCCTCTTTAATAGCTTCCATGATTACTTCTAAAGGTGCTTCATTAGTTGGTAAGTTTGGAGCAAATCCACCCTCATCACCAACTGCAGTAACATGACCTTGTTGTTTTAAAACTTTCTTTAAAGCATGGAAAACCTCAGCACCCATACGGATACCCTCTTTAATACTCTTAGCACTAATTGGCATAATCATAAACTCTTGGAAATCAACTGAAGAGTCAGCATGTGAGCCACCATTAATAACATTCATCATCGGTACTGGTAAGGTTTTACCATTAAAGCCACCTAAGTAGCGATATAAAGGTAATCCTACATAATCAGCAGCCGCTTTTGCCACCGCCATAGAAACACCTAAAATAGCATTAGCACCTAATTTTGACTTATCTTTAGTACCATCTAAATCAATCATCGCTTGATCAATTCCATTTTGATCCGTAACATCCATACCAATAACAACCTCAGCAATAGTATCATTAACATTTGCAACTGCTTTTAACACACCTTTGCCTAAGAAACGTTTTTTATCACCATCTCTTAATTCTAAAGCTTCACGCTCACCAGTAGATGCTCCACTTGGAACAATAGCTCTACCAAAAGCTCCACCATCAGTAACAACTTCAACCTCAATGGTTGGATTACCACGAGAATCTAATAATTCTCTTGCATAAACATCAATAATAATTGGCATAATCTATTCTCCTTTTCTGCTCTATTATTTTATTGCATTAATAATATCAGTGAAAGAATCTACTTTTAAAGATGCTCCACCAATTAATGCACCATCAATATTTTCCATTGCCATATAATCAACAATATTATCCGGCTTAACTGAACCACCATATTGAATACGAACTTTATTAGCCACCTGGGCACCAAACAATTTACTAACCTCATCACGACAAATACCACAAGTATCATTAGCGATTTCCTTAGTTGCGCTTTTGCCAGTACCAATAGCCCAAATTGGCTCATAAGCAATAACCAAATTACTTACAGCCTCTGCACTCAAGTTTGCTAAACAACCCTGTAATTGAGCTCTAACCACACTCTCAGTTGCCCCTGCTTCAAATTGCTCAAGAGTTTCACCACAACAAATAATTGGTGTAAAGCCTTTCTCAATTAACTTGTGAGCCTTTTTATTAACAGTTTCATCTGTTTCATTAAACATTTGTCGGCGCTCTGAGTGTCCAATAATACACCAACTAACACCAAGCTCAGCCAACATATCTACAGAGATTTCACCAGTAAAAGCACCACTATCCTCAAAATGACAATTCTCAGCTGCGATAACTAAATTATTAGCCACAGCACTAGCCTTATCTAAAGCAGTAAAAGCAGTCGCAACACCAAAGGTTGCCTTATCATGTAAAACTTTCTCAATACTAGTAACAAACTCTACTGCCTCTGCACTAGTTTTGTTCATTTTCCAATTTCCAACGATAACTGGTTTTCTCATTATTTTTTATCCTGAATTGCCACAATACCTGGCAAATCTTTTCCTTCCATAAATTCAAGTGAAGCCCCACCACCAGTAGAAATATGCGTAAACTTATCTGCAAATCCCATACTAATTGCGGCAGCTGCACTATCACCTCCACCAATAACACTAAAGACCTCAGGTAACTGAGAAATAGCAGTACAAACTCCTTGTGTCCCTGCTGCAAAATTACTCATTTCAAAACAACCCATAGGACCATTCCAAATCACAGTTTTAGCTCCTTGCAGTTCATTTTTAAATAACTCAATTGATTTTGGCCCAATATCTAATCCCATATAACCCTCAGGAATATCAGCACCAACAACCTTAATATCACCCTCATTAGCGAAAGTATTATTAATTACACTATCAACTGGCAAAATAATTTTCCCTTGTGCTTTAGTTAAAAATTCTTTAGCCATTTCTAATCTATCTTCTTCAAATAAAGAATTACCAATCGTATGACCTTGTGCTTTTGCAAAAGTATAAGCCATACCACCACCAACAATAATCTTATCTGCAATATTTAATAAATTCTCAATAACCGCAATTTTATCCGAAACCTTTGCTCCACCTAAAACTGCCACCAAAGGACGCTTAGGATTATTAATAGCCTGTGACAACTTTTCTACTTCCTTCGCCACTAAAAAACCTAAAGCCGAAGGCAAATACTCAGCAATACCCACAGTTGAAGCATGAGCTCTATGAACTGAGCCAAAAGCATCACTAACAAATAAGTCAGCTAAATCTGCCCAATATTTTGCTAAGGCAGGATCATTTTTACTCTCACCAAATTCATATCTTGTATTTTGTACCAAAATAATATTACCACTAGTTAATTCGCTAACAGCTTTCTCTAGTTTTTCTCCTCTAGTTTCAGCCACAAAAGTAACATTGCAATTCACTTTGCTAGCTAACACCTGTGCTACCACTGCCATATCATTTTTCTTCTTATCTGCTTCACACTTTTGAGCATCTTTATGATTAATTTTACCTAAGTGCGACAACAAAATAACTTTTGCTCCCTGTTCTATTAAATAATTAATAGTCGGTAAGGCTTGGTTAATACGATTATCATCACTCACTACACCATCCTTACGTGGAACATTAAAGTCAACTCTTACAATGACTCTTTTGTCTTTAACATTCAAGTCTGTAACTGCCATTTTTGCCATTTATAATTTCTCCTTATTTCCGTGATTATTATAACACTTCTACCCAAGTAAGTAAACGCATATATACTATTTTGTGAATTATTTAACTAAGAAAAAAGATGTCATCTGACATCTTTTATTTCTCACTAGCCTCCAACATCAAATTAACCATTTTATTAGAAAATTCGACTGGGTTATCAATACTAAATCCTTCAATTAATAAAGCTTGATTATAAAGTAAATCAGCATAATCTTTAACTTTTGACTGGTCTTTATCATATAAATTAACCAAAGCTTTAAAAATAGCATGCTCACTATTAATTTCTAAAACTTTATTAGCCTTAACATTTTGACCATCTGGCATTTGATTTAAGACCTTTTCCATTTCTAAGGAAACACCCTCATCAGAACTTAAACAAACCGGAGCTTTCTTTAATCTAGTAGATAATTTAACATTAGAAATTTTATCACTTAAAGTCTCTTTAATCAAATCAAATAAGCCTTGATTATCACCTGTAAGCTTTTCAACTTTTTTCTTAGTTTTATCATCTTCCAAATCTAAATTACCTTGATTAACTGATTTAAATGATTTACCATCATACTCTCTTAACATATTGAGTGCAAACTCATCGATATCATCAGTCAAATATAAAACTTCATAACCCTTTTCTTTCACAACTTCTAACTGTGGTAATAAATCAATCTTATCTACACTCTCACCACTTGCGAAATAAATGAATTCTTGATCAGCTGACATTTTTGAAACATACTCTTTCAAGGTAACTAAAGCTTTTTCTGAAGAAGAATAAAACATAATTAAATCTTGTAGAGTTTCTTTATGAGCACCAAACTCACTATAAATACCATATTTTAACTGTAAACCAAAAGCCTGATAAAATTCTAAATACTTTTCTTTATCATTCTTAAGCATTTTTTCTAATTCATTTTTAATTTTCTTGGTAACTTTATTTTCAATAACCTTAAGTTGTCTATTATGCTGCAACATTTCCCGGGAAATGTTAAGTGATAAATCTTGAGTATCCACTAAGCCTCTAACAAACTGAAAATACTCAGGAATTAACTCTTTAGTATGATCTTGAATAAAGACATTTCTACTATATAATTTCAGACCTCTTTCATACTCTTTAGAATAATAGTTGTGAGGAGTATGTGAGGGGATAAATAATAAAGCATCAAAAGAGACACTGCCCTCAACCTTAAAATGAATAGTTTGTAAAGGATCTTGATAGTCAAAGAAATTCTCTTGATAAAATTTTCCATACTCATCCGCTTTGATACTTCTTTTATTTCGTTTCCACAAAGGAATCATACTATTTATTGTAGTAAACTCTTCATTTTCTAACATTTGAATCGGATAGCTAATATAATCAGAATATTTTTTAATCAATTCCTTGACTTTAAATTCTTCTAAATATTCACTATACTTTTCTTCTTTGGTATCTTCTTTAACATGAATGACTATTTTAGTTCCTACCTCTGAAATGTCTGACTCTTTAATACTATAACCATCTTCTCCCTCAGATACCCATAAATAGCCTTGATCACTATTATATTTTTTAGAATAAACTTCTAGTTTTTTCGCAACCATAAAAGCCGAGTAAAAACCTACTCCAAATTGTCCAATAATATCAACATCTTTTTTACTTTCCATCATTTCTTTAAAAGCTTGAGAATCACTCTTCGCAATAACACCTAGATTATTTTCCATATCAGTTTTATCTAAACCAATTCCCTGATCAATAATAGTTATTGTTTTTTTCTCATTATCTAATTCTACTTTAATAGCTAAATCTTTTTTATCTAACACTTCCTTTTTCTCAGTTAATGATAAATAGTATCGTTTATCCATCGCATCTGATGCATTAGAAATAATTTCTCTTAAGAAAATTTCTTTATGCGTATAGATAGAATTAATCATTAAATCTAATAGTTTTTTCGATTCTGCTTTAAATTGTTTTTTTGCCATATTTCCTCCTTTAGCACTCATAATTAATAAGTGCTAATAACATAATACTATAAGCATTAGAATTTATCAAGTCTAAAGAAAAACAACCTCAATGAGATTGCTTTCCTTTTTGTTTAAGGGGATAGAATATTTAATTATATTTGGGGAATATAATTTTTCTTGTAAGCTATTATGTGCTTACAACTATTACTATACAGATATTATGTGTTTTGATAATGTTGTA
>JBKDZL010000056.1:0-2364 GCA_047971145.1 Erysipelotrichaceae bacterium | reverse complement strand
TTCTAATACTACATATTCAGATGCTAATGCTACATTACAAAAAGTATTCATGTTCTATAAAGAAAAGATGTTAGACTTAACTGGAATGCAAAAAATTAAGCAGTTGAAAACAATTGTCGATGTAGAGTTAGAGAATCTTACTGAAGAAGATGAAATTATTGCAGTAGCATATAAATAATTATTGAAAGGAGGTACTACTATGAAGTTAAGTGACGAATTCTTAGCGTATTTGGAATTAAGAAACGATATGTTCTTCGACAAAATTTCAAAATCAGAAATTCGTAGTAATATAAATAAAGTGTTTGATATTGTTGATGAATTTATAGTTGATGTTAAGGGCAGAGATGTTCATGAATTACTTGAGGAAGCAAATATTAAGGTAAATACTTTGGACAGTGGTGGAGAATTCTTTAAAGTAAAATTTAGAGCACAATTTGAGCAAAGTAAAAATGGCGATAATGCGATAAATATCTACAGTAAATCATTGAAAGATTTGGCAAATATCACTAAAATTGACTATGAAACAGTGTTGAAGATAAGCTTATTACATGAATATTTCCATTATTTGGAAGCTGAAAATGATTATGTTGTTAGTGAAAAAGTCGACCAAGTAGTTACCTCTAAAATATTTAAATTGGAACGTAGAGCCAATATTGGAAGGTGGAGCGAAATTGGGGCTCAGAGATTTGCCCAGAAAATGCTAAGCTTAGATTATATGGCTAATTATGTAGATATTCTGTATCTATTGAATACAGATAATTTAACTAAAGATAAATTAAAAGAATTAGAAGCAGAATTTAACTTAGTTTAAAAATAAAACATATAGTCAATACGAGTATATGTTTTTATGCTTTAATATTAGAATAGTGGAGGAATAAAATGAGATATGCTGTTGGAGTTGATATTGGTGGAACCAATACTAGAGTATCATTGATTAATGATAAGTATGAATTGCTGTCTAGGCTGCAGTTTGCTACCGATAATAGAAATCCTAATGTAACATTAAAAAAGATCAACGAGGCCATTGCTTCTTTTGATAAGGAAATAATTGGAATTGGACTATCTTGTCCAGGTCCTTTAGATTTGCTTAATGGAATAGTTCTTGATGCAAATAATTTACATGGTGATTGGCATCATTTCTCCATTGTTAAAGAGCTGAGTTCATTGACTGGACTTCCATCTTTTTTAGAGAATGATGCAAATTTAGCAACGCTTGCTGAAGCCACAATTGGTCAAGGTAAAGATTTAAGATATGTACAATTCTTGACAATTTCTACAGGGATTGGCTCAGGTCTAGTTATCAATAATGAAATATATCAAGGGTCGCATGGCTATGCCCATGAAATTGCAAATATGATTATGTGGAAAGATGGTCCGCAAAATGGAAGAGTTATTGCGGGAGGCATTGAAGCTATTTCCAGCGGAACAGCTATTGTTGCTAGAGCAGAAAAAGCCGGTTTGAAAGTTGCTCATGCAGGAGAGGTAAATGCTTTGGCTATTGCAGGAAATGTTGAAGCTCAAAATATTATGGCAGATGCAAAAGAATATTTAGCAAATGCACTGGCAACAATATGTGCGATTGTAGATCCTGAAATAATTATTTTAGGTGGTAGTGTAGCACTTAAAACACCTGGCTTTGTTGAAGAGGTGGAAAAACTGACCAAGGAAAAAGTTTATGATAGTTTAAAAAAATATGTTAAAGTGGTTAAATCAAACTTAAGTGAAGATAGTGGTTTGATTGGTGCAGCTTGTCTTGTATTCAATAAGGTGAGTAAATAATTAATAATGAATGGTGTAAAAAAATGGAAATGATAAAATTGAAACCAGCCTTTAAGGATTATTTATGGGGTGGGACTAGACTAAAAAAAGAATATGGTATGAAGACTGAATTAGATATTGTTGCAGAGGCTTGGGAGCTAAGTGCTCACCCAGATGGGCCAGCGAGAATAACTAACGGCAAGTATGTTGGTAAAAATTTCATTGAGTATTTGGATATTGTTGGTAAAAAAGCTTGGGGAACTAATGCACAACATTTTGAACAATTTCCAATCTTAATTAAATTTATTGATGCAAAACAAGCATTATCTATTCAAGTACACCCTAATGATGAATATGCTTTACAAGTAGAAAAAGAGTATGGCAAGAATGAGATGTGGTATATCGTTGACTGCGAACCTGGTTCATATTTATATTATGGAGTAAACCAAGATCTTACTAAAGAAGAATATCGCAAGCATATTGAAGATGATACTATCTTAGAAGTGCTTAACAAAGTTGAAGTTAAAAAAGGTGACTGTTTCTTTATTAAAGCGGGAACTATTCATGCCATTGGTGAGGGTTGTTTAATATGTGAAATTCAACAGA
>JBKDZL010000055.1:0-2234 GCA_047971145.1 Erysipelotrichaceae bacterium | reverse complement strand
TTAAGAAATTAAATGGCGCGCCCAGTAGGACTTGAACCCGCAACCTTTTGATCCGTAGTCAAACGCTCTATCCAATTGAGCTATGGGCGCACAGTAACTAGAACGATAACCCTACTAGCTAATTATGGTGGGGATGGCCGGACTTGAACCGGCACGGTGTTGCCACCAACGGATTTTAAGTCCGTTGCGTCTGCCTATTTCGCCACATCCCCATATTTGGAGGTTCCTATCGGATTTGAACCGATGATCACAGAGTTGCAGTCTATTGCCTTACCACTTGGCTAAGGAACCACTTTGCCGCTGTGCCATAATATATTACCATAATTTAAAAGCCTTAGTCAATAAAAAAATCAACGAATTTCATCCAAGATAACTAGGCAGAATCATCTGCCTAATCATCATTAAAGTTTACTTGCGGCATCCTTATCAACAATACAAATAACATTAGGGTGATTTTGTAGAATAGTTGCTGGAATCTCTTCAGTTTTAGCTACATTAGCCATCTCATAAATAGCTTGTGCTTTGTTTTCACCACAAGCAATTAAAATAATTTCTTTTGCTCTCATAATTGATGCAATGCCCATTGTTATTGCATGAGTTGGAACTTCATCAAGTGAAGCAAAAAATCTTTGATTATCATTACGAGTTTTCTCAGTTAATTCAACAATATGCGTATTAGAACTAAATGAGCTACCAGGCTCATTAAAGCCAATATGACCATTTGAACCTATCCCCAACAATTGTACATCCAATTGATAATTGTTCAACATTTTCTCATATTCTTCGCAACTATTTTTATCATTTTTATCACTAGCATAAGGCAAATGCGTTTTATTCAAATTAATATTAATTTGATTAAATAAGTTTTTGTTCATGAAATTACGATAAGTTTCAGGATGATCAGTTGGTAAGCCAATATACTCATCCAAATTAAAAGTAGTAACTTTAGTAAAATCAGTAATTCCCTCTGCATTATCTTTAGCCATTAATTTATAAAGACCAATTGGGGAAGAACCAGTCGCTAAGCCTATAGTTAAACTATCAGCTGAAGTTAAGATTCTTCTCATCTCTTCATTAGCAGCTTCAGCTACTTCATCATAGTTTTCTTTTATAATAAATTTAATCATACTACCCTCCTAACTAGAATATTCTAACATAATAACTAACTAAAGCAACTCAATATAATACGAAGTTTCAAAAATATTATTTGGCTCTAAGCTCATCATACCCTCTAATTTCTCAAAATTTTTACCAGTGTTTTTCAATTCTCCCAAACCATACCACGGTTCAACACAAATAAATGGTGCATTAGGTTTACTCCAAAAAGCCAGATACTTATAGCCTTTAAAGCCAATTCTAATGGTATCATTAGAGCTAATTAAATCTAGATATTCACTTTTGAAGTTTTGATAAATGATAGTGCCATATTTATCTAATTCAGATCGTGATAAATTGAATTCTTGTAATTGAGATATTTTCACTTTATCACCATCAATTATTTGAAATAAGTTATCTTCATTTTCAGCCAGAGCAACTTTATAATCCTCAAAATTTTCGAAAGTATTGAAAGCTGGGTGCAAACCAAAAGTAAAAGGCATTACTTTATTATCCTTGTTTAAAATAGTATATTTAATCACCAAACGACTATTTTCTAAACTATATCGTACTATAAACTCAAAATTAAAAGGATAACGCTTTAGAGTTTCTTGATTAGCTTGCGTTTTAAACTCAATAAAATCATTTTCTTGTGCCACTAATTCAAAATCCATATATCTGACTAAACCATGATTTTTCATCTTATAGACTTTGCCATCAATTTGATACTCTTGAGAATAAGTGTTGCCAACCATAGGAAATAAAACAGGATTCCTATCACCCCAATACTTTGGATCTCCTTGCCACATAAATTCTTTTTCAGAATTTTGTTTCTTAAAACTACTAATTTGGGCACAACGTTTGATAAATTCTACTTTTACTTTGTTATTACTAATTTGCATTGAGCTTCTCCTTTATTTTTTTGCTGACGATAATATTTAATTTATTATGATTAATCTTAATGTCCATTTCTTTTTCAAACAACACTTCACCATCAATAGAATAATAAACTTTTTTATCACTAACTATTTTTACTTTCTTTGCTTGATAAAAATGACAAATAGGATAATCTAAATGCTTGCCTTGATAATATTTACTAATCAAGCGAAAGATTTTTTTAGATCCAACATAGTCAACTA
>JBKDZL010000054.1:0-5164 GCA_047971145.1 Erysipelotrichaceae bacterium | reverse complement strand
GATCATCATACTTGATATTAATACCACAACCTAAACAAGTATTACACATCACTAATCAAGCCTTTTTTGCTTAATGCTTTGAGGATTCTCTTTTCTAAAAACCTACTAAAAGAGGTCCTCTTACTATCATAATTTACTAAAGGTTTAGTCCAAATTACCTTTAAGTTCATTCTGTGAGCTCCTAAAACATCAGTTAAAATTTGATCTCCTAAACAAACAATAGTATCCTTATCTAAATTATACTCTTTAATTATTTTTTTGTATTTAAACTTAAAAGGCTTATATGCCAAACCATAGCCAGGTGCTCTTAAATCAGCACAAAAAACATCAACTCTACTTTGCTTATTATTCGAAATTAAGATAACCTTTATTTTCGCATCACGCAGTTTATCTAAAAAGAAGTGAACATCATGATTAGGATGCGCATCATCATGCGCCACTAAAGTATTATCTAAATCAACTAATAAAACTTGGCAATTTAAAGCTGATAACTGCGCCAAAGTTATTTCCTTGAAATTATTGACAATTAATTCTGGTACAAATTTTTCTAACAAAATTTACTCCTTTTCTTCTTGCTTATAAGTATACTGTAATTTTTTAACAATGCTAGTATTTTGATTAACTTTAATACTATTTGAGAAGGTCGCAGTTAAATCCATTAGACTTACATCCTTAGCTAAGATTTCTCTAATATCATCAGCAGCCATAATAATACTATCATGGATATTACAAGCGACAATTCTTTTAATTTCAGTAGGATTACTTTTGGTATTTTTAGCTAATAATATACCTTTTTTATTTCTATTACTTACTTCAATATCTGCTATTCTTAAGCGCTTAGTTCCATTTTTCGCAAAGACCACTAACATATCTCTATCCTGAATGAGTTGCATATCCACAACTTCATCATCTTTACCCAAATTCAATGCTTTAACCCCTTGAGTATTGATACTAGTTAGACCAATATCACTAACAAGATAGCGATTGATATAGCCATTTTTAGTCGCAATGATTAGTTCATCATTTTCATTACATAATAATGATCTAATCAAATTAGCATTTTTTTTCAGTTTAATACTACTAGAAATCTTAGATTTTCTGCTCAGTTCATAATCTGATAGACTACAACGCCTAATTTGTCCATCACTAGTAAGTGAAACTACCTGATACTTTTTACTAAAATCATCTACCACAAAAGCATCAATCAATTCATCATTAGGCTCAAAATTAACAAATTTATTAACATGATCACCAACATCTTTCCATTTAAATTCATTTAAGCTATAAGCAGAAATACAAGCATAGCTACCTGACTTACTAGATAAAATAATATTATCTAAAGTATTGGCAACACCATAAGTCAATAACTGATCACTCTCTCTTAAGCCTGGATAGCTATCACTAGCTTTAAAACTTCTTAGTGATGATTGTTTCAAGTATCCGCCTACTGATACTGAAATCATAATTTCCTCTGAGTTAATTAAATCTGCTTGTTCAATTTTTATTTCTTCAACTTCTGCTTCAATTTTTGTTAATCTTTTAGATCCATACTCACTAATTATATTATTTAAACCTGTAGTTAAATAATCCTTAAGTAAATCAGAATCTTTTAATAAAGATTTTTTCACTTTTAAAGCATGGCTCTTTTCCTGATGCTCTTTTTCTAAAGAAGTAATATCAGTAGAGGTTAAACGATATAATTGTAAAGTAACAATGGCTTCAGCTTGATTAGCAGTAAAATCAAACGCAATCATCAAACGATTTTTTGCATCTGATTTGTCATGTGATGCTCTAATTAAACTAATTACTTCATCTAAGATACTAATTGCTTTAATTAAGCCCTCTAAAATTTCTAATCTTTGATTTAGCTTATCTATTTGATAATTAATAAGTCTTATATTAAACTCTTCATAGAAAGTTAAATAAGCATCAATAATGTTCATCAAACCTAACTGCATCGGTTTTTTATCGACAATACAAACCATATTATAATTATAATAAACTTGTAAAGGCGTATTTTTATAAAGATAGTTTAAAATTAATTCAACATTTGCTTGTTTTTTTAATTCTACGACAATTTTAATTCCATTGCGATCAGATTCATCTCTAACTTCACTAATGCCATCTAGATCTTTACCAATTCTAATTTTATCAATTTTTTCGACTAATTGTGCCTTGACAACTTCATAAGGAACCTCACTAATTATTAGTGATTTTAAGCCTTTCTGATCAACTACATCAACCTTAGCTCTGACCACAATGCGACCACTACCAGAGCTAAAAGCGGATAAAATTCCTTCCTTTCCCTGAACAATACCACCAGTGGGAAAATCTGGACCAAAAATATACTTTGTAACCTCACTTAAAGTACAATTAGGGTTGTTTAAGCGATAAATGCAAGCTTCACTCACTTCCTTTAAATTATGAGGTGGTATTTTGGTTGCATAACCATAAGCAATTCCCATGGCACCATTAACCAATAAATTTAAATAACGAGCTGGTAATACAGTTGGCTCTTTTTCAGTATCGTCAAAGTTCCAAGTGAAATCAACAGTATCACTAGTAATATCACCAATTAATTCTTGAGATATTTTAGCAAGTCTGGCCTCAGTATAACGCATAGCCGCAGCTGGATCATCATCAATTGAACCTTTATTACCATGCATATCTACTAAAGGTACTCTCATTTTCCAATCTTGAGCTAAACGCACCATCGCATCATAAACAGAACTATCACCATGAGGATGATAATTACCAATTACTAAACCAACGGTTTTAGCTGATTTGCGATAAGCTTTATCATAAGTATTGCCATCTTTATTCATCGCATATAAAATTCTTCTTTGCACCGGCTTTAAGCCATCACGAACATCAGGAAGTGCACGATCTTGAATAATATATTGAGAATATCTAGCAATTCGATCACCTAAAATTTCCTCAAAATTCACATCAACAATATTTTCCGAAAACAAATTATTATTTTTCATATTCATCACCCATACTAAAATCTACATTATCCTCAATCCAATCTCGACGTAAAGCAGGATTATCACCCATTAAAGTTTTTAATTTTCGTTCTGCTACATTAAAATCCTCAATATTAACTTTAATTAAACTACGTGATTCAGGATCCATGGTAGTATCCCATAGCTGATCGGCATTCATTTCTCCTAATCCTTTATAACGCTGAATAGTATAACGTTTATTATCATAAATTTTTCGATACTGCTTTAAATCTTCCTCACTATAACAATAATGATTTTTACTACCACTACTAATCTTATAGAGTGGTGGTTGAGCAATAAAAATATAACCATTTTCAATTAAAGGACGCATGTAATTATAAAAGAAAGTTAACAGTAAAGTTTGAATATGAGCTCCATCAGTATCAGCATCAGTCATGATAATAATTTTGTGATATTGTGAATCGGCAATATTGAAGTACTCCCCAACACCAGCCTGTAAACAATTAATAATAGTAGCCAATTCTTCATTTTTTTCCACTTCTGATAACTTAACTTTCATAGTATTTAACACTTTACCACGCAATGGTAAAATCGCTTGATACTTAGAGTTTCTACCCTGCTTAGCTGAGCCACCAGCTGAGTCACCCTCAACTAAAAATAATTCTTTCTCCTCAGGCTTCTTACTATTAGCTGCAGCAAGTTTACCAGAGATAATCTTTTCTATTTTTTTGCTGTTTTTCTTTTTTGCTTGCTCTCGAGCTTTGCGCACTGCCTCTCTTACCGCTTGGGCTTGCAGCATTTTATTAATCAAGCTTTGAGCTAGCTCTTTATGATTATTTAAAAAGTCAATTAACTGATCATATACTAAATTCTCCACAATGCTACGAGCACTAGGAGTACCTAATTTGTTTTTAGTTTGTCCTTCAAATTGTAAAACATCTTCTTCAATACCTAAGGAAACTATCGCATATAGTCCCTCTCTTACCTCTATACCATCAAAACTATTACTCTCTTTAATTAAAGCATTGTTTTTAGCATAATCATTAAAAGCTTTAGTAAAAGCTGATTTTAGACCCGACTCATGAGTACCACCATCTTTAGTGTTGACCATATTAGCAAAAGAAATAATATTCTCTTTATCTTTAGTTGTATAGCTAAAAGCTACATCAACTTTAATATGCTTACCCTCACCACTTAAAGCTACTGGTTGATGCATTAAAACATTCTCATCTTTAACTAAGTGTTTGACAAAATCACTCAAGCCTTGTTGATACTGAAACACTTCACTCTTACCACTACGCTCATCAGCTAACTCAAAAATAATTCCTGGCATTAAAAAAGCACTCTGTTGTAATTTAGTGGCAATAGTAGCATACGAAAAATCTAAAGTTGTAAAAATAGAAGAATCAGGCCAAAATCTAACATATGAGCCAGTAGTTTTACCATTTCCTATAACTTCTAATTTACTTGCTTTAGAGCCACCATCTTTAAATTTCATCTGATACTTTTTGCCATCACGAGCTGAAATCACCAACACTTTTGAACTTAAAGCATTAACTACTGAAGCTCCAACTCCATGTAAGCCCCCTGAAGTTTTATAACCACCCTCAGATGAAAATTTGCCACCTGCATGTAATTTAGTAAAAATAACTTGTAAAGCAGAAATGCCTGATTTATGCTTTGCTACTGGCATTCCTCTACCATTATCACTAACACTTACAGAATCATCACTATGTATTATTACTTTGATTTGCTCACCATGGCCATTTAAAGCCTCATCAATTGAATTATCTAATATTTCCCACACTAAGTGGTGTAGCCCTTTACTATCAGTAGAGCCAATATACATACCAGGTCTTTTTCTAACAGCTAAAAGACCTTCTAATATTTGAATGTCTGATGCATCATAATTATTTGACATTACTTCCTCACTTTCTAAGTTATTATTATACTATAAATGTTTTTAATTAATAAACAAAAGATGGCAAACCTTGATTTTTCATTGTTTTTTTCTTTCTTATAAGACTTTTATTTATAAATATGATCTGATGACAAAACCAATGAAAATGATATAATTATAAATAACAAGAGGAAAGAACAATGAAAAAAGTAATAAAGACAATAATAGTGAGTATACTGACAATAGTACTAATTGGTTGTAGTAGTGTAATAGAGCCTAAAGTAGAATTCAAAGAAGC
>JBKDZL010000053.1:0-7029 GCA_047971145.1 Erysipelotrichaceae bacterium | reverse complement strand
GCTGTAATTGCTTCAAGATGTGGTATAACAAATCTTGCACTAGAAGGAATTCTGCTATTTGCTGCATTATTTGCAGTAATTGGATCTTGGCTTTTCGATAGTGCACTTGGTGGCGTTATATTTGCGATTTTAACAGGGGTAGGGTTTTCATTGTTTTTGGCATACTTTAAGTTGAAGTTGAAAGCAGATGAATTTATGGCTGCAATTGCTATAAATTTACTATCAACAGGAACTACTGTATTTATATTATTTCTAGTTAGCGGTAGTAAAGGAAATTCTGCTTCTTTAGGTAGTAAAATTCTTCCTACATTAGATATTCCATTAATAAAGGATATACCATTTATTGGTGAAGTGATTTCAGGACATAGTATACTTGTTTATATTACAATTATCTTAACGTTTTTAGTAAACTATCTTTTATTTAAAACACCACTGGGCTTAAGAATAAGATCAGTTGGTGGTAATGAAGATGCTGCAGAATCAGTTGGTATATCGGTAAATAAAACAAGATATATCGCAATGATGATATCTGGTGTATTTGTTGGTTTAGCTGGAGCATACATGTCGATGTCTTATATGAGTATGTTTACTGCAGGGATGACATCAGGAAGAGGGTTTATTGGATTGGCTTCTGCTAGTGTTGGAGGAAACACTCCTTTAGGTTCACTTTTTGCTTCACTGTTCTTTGGGTTCTTTGATTCATTAGGAAACAATCTACAGCTGTTTTCAATTCCGGCTGATTTAATCTTTATGATTCCATATATTGCAACAATCATAGTCTATACTTACTACACATACAAAAGAGAAAATAGAAAAAAGAGAATGGCAAAGAAAATATTATCTGAAAGCACAAGAATGGTTAAATAAGTGAAAAATAGTATTTTAAATTTCGAGTACAAAGGCACGGTTGCCATAAGTTATTGTGTGATGTTTGTTGAGGGAGCTATTAATGCGATAATTGTTGCTTTAATGGTAATATTATCATCAAAATTTAATAGACCAAGTGGCGATATAGCTACGCTTGTTGCAATAAAGAGTTTAGGATCGTTATGTGTTTTATTTGTTGTTGGAAAAACATCCGATAAAATTGGAAGAAAAATTCCTATATCAGTAGGACTAATTCTAGCGATGATATTCATAGTTTGCTTTGCGCTTACAGACAATTATTATATTGCTATGGTGTTGGCATTAATAAGTGGAATATCACATGGATTAACGGATAGTCCTGCTATGTCACTTCTGTTTGATGCATTGTCTGGAAAGAATACTGGACCGGCACTTAGTATTGTTCAAGTGTTCTTTGCAGGAGGTGGAGTATTTACGACATTACTTGCATCAATAATTATAAAATATAACTTAAACTATATTCTTATTTTCGCACTATTATTTATTATTAATATTGGTGTGTTATCGTTATCGATATTTTGTAAATACCCACCCCTTGTTAGTAGTAAAGAAAAACTTACAAGACACGTAGAATATGAAAACAAACCAACATTTAAAAATGAGGGAAAAATATTACTGCTTTGTGCACTTTCTAATGCTTCTTTTCAATCTATTGTAATGACATGGTTACCGACATATATTGAAAAGATAAAAGGATTTGATGTTGCTAGTTCAGTAGCAATGCTATCGTCTTTTCAAATTGGAGCAGTAACAGGAGCTATTGTATTTGCTTTAGTACTTAGAAGAGTGCACTCTATAAAAATACTATTTCTTAATCCTATCTTGAGCATAATGGTTTTTATGGTTTTATTTATTGTTAACAATCCATTTATAATTTTAGTTGCTGTTTTGTGCCTGGGGTTTTTAATGGGAACTATATTTTCCCTTTGCGTAAATATGGGAGGAGAACTATTTTCAGATAATGCCGGAGCAGCAACTGGAGCTATTGGAACTTCAAGTATAGTTGGAGGAGCAATAACTGTTTGGGTTTCTGGTCGTTTAATTAATTACTTTGGAGTAGGATATATATTTACTTCAGCACTAGTATTACTGTTTATTCTCATAATTTTCACTAATATATTTAGAATTAAGTACTTAAATTTAAAACCAAGTAGGAGGTAAAATGAAAAAAAGAAAAATAATAATTGATTGTGATCCTGGAATTGATGATGCATTTGCAATAACAATTGCCTTGAGGGATCCTTCATTTGATGTGTTAGGAATACATACCGTATCCGGTAATGTTAGTGTGGAAAATACAACAAGGAATGCCCAAGGACTTCTATATCTTTTGGGAAGTGATGTACCAGTACATATGGGCAGTTCAGAACCGCTTGTTATTGAACCAATATATGCCTCTGATGTACATGGAGCAAACGGATTTTCTGAATATAAGTTTGATGATGACAAGCTTAGTCCTCTTTCTTGTTTAAGCTCAATAGACGCTTATAAAAAAGTTTTATCAGAGTCTAATGAAAGAGTTACAATAATAGCAATGGGTCCACTAACAAATATAGCTATTTTATTAAAATCATACCCAGAGCTGAAGAAAAAAATTGAATGTATATCTTTAATGGGTGGAGGTATAAAAGGTGGAAATGTAACTGTTGCTGGTGAATTTAATTTCTATGCTGATCCTCATAGTGCTGCAATTGTATTTAATAGTGGAGTAGATATAGTCATGGCAGGATTAGATGTAACTGAGGCTGCTAAAATATATAAAGAAGATATTGAAGAAATTAAAAATAAAGGTGGCGAATTAGGTTTGTGTTTACATGAGATATATCAAAATCTTTTAAATAAGAATTTTTCAGAAGGTAATGGATATACAGCAACTCCTCATGATTCTGTTGCGGTACTTTGCTTGCTTCATCCTGAGCTTTTTGAAGGCAGAGACTTGTTTGTTGAAATAGATTTTTCAGAAGGAAGAACAAGAGGAATGAGTATAGCAGATGTTAGGAAGAGCCCAGCTAGTCACTGTAATGCTCATGTATTACTAAATGTAAATAAAGATGAATTTAGGAAGGTATTTATAAAGAAGGTGTTGGGATACTAAAATGAAAAAAATACCTATAATAATAGACTGTGATCCAGGAGTTGATGATGTACTAGCAATAATTCTTGCGAATTCGGATAAAAAATTTGATATTAGAGCAATGACTTCGGTGTCTGGAAATGTATCGATTGAAAAAACAACGTATAACCTAAGACTTGTATCGGCATTGTTATCAATTAATTGTCCTATTGCAAAAGGTGCACATAAGCCACTAAAAAGGGAAGCAGTAATTGCTGATGAGGTACATGGCAGTGATGGTTTTGGTGGATTATCATCATTAATAACTGATGTAAAACTTAAAGATTTATCTGAGTTTGATGCTGTTGATTTAATTGCTAATACAATAAAGGAATCGGATGAGAAAATCACAATTATTGCTGTTGGACCACTTACAAATATTGCGCAATTCACCCTTAAATATCCTGATTTATTAAATAAAGTAAAAGAAATATCAATTATGGGTGGCGGAGTTAAAAATGGTAACATAACTGAACATGCTGAATTTAACTTTTATGTAGATCCCGAAGCTGCAAAAATTGTTATGAACTGTGGTATTCCAATAATTTTATCCTCGTTAGATGTTACACTTCAAGCATATTTAACCGATGAGGATCAACTTGAATTATCATCTATTAAAAATAAAGTTGCGACCATCGCAAATAAAGCAATGTTTGAGTATACTAGATATGACCCTGCTATACATGATCCAATTTCAATATTGGCTCTTAGTAGTCCAGAGCTATTTGAATCTGTTGAGTTATGTATTGACATAGAAACACAAGAAATAAAAAGAGGTAAATCATTTATTGTAGAGAATGGAAAAAAGAACTGCAAATTCATTACAACGATTGACAGAAATAAATTTGTAAATAGGCTAAAAGAGTCTTTAAGTTATTATAATTAAGTTAATTTTTTAAATACTAATCAGTTATTTTTGATCAAAATAATACTGGCTAGTATTTTTAAATTTAGTACAATAACCAAATATAAAGTAATTATTTAAAAAAATAACATTATAATAGATTATTATAAAATGCTACAATGACCTTACTTAAAAGTAAATAAAAAATATAAGGAGGTTGTATTTTGAAGGTAAAAGTAGCAATAATTGGTCCGGGAAATATCGGTACTGATTTAATGTACAAGGTAATGAAAAGTAATACCTTAGAAATGAAATTAATGGTTGGTATTGTAGAATCAGAGGGTATTAAAAGAGCGAAAAAACTAGGGTTTAAGACTTCGCTTAATGGTATGGAAGATATAATTAATGATGATGAGATAAAAATAGTTTTTGATGCTACAAGTGCAAAGGCACATTTTATAAATGCACCGATATTAAAAAAGGCTGGTAAAATTGTAATTGATATGACTCCGGCTGCTGTTGGTCCATATGTTGTTCCATGTGTAAACTTGTCTAATTTAAAAAATGTAGATAATTTTAATATGGTAACATGTGGTGGGCAGGCAACAGTACCAATTGCTTATGCAATTAATAGAGTTGCAGATAGTGAATACACTGAAATTGTATCTTGTATTTCTTCTAAAAGTGCAGGACCTGGAACTAGAGCGAATATTGATGAGTTTACTGAGACAACTTCAAAGGCTCTTGAAATTGTTGGGGGTGCTGATAAAGGTAAGGCGATAATTGTACTTAATCCTGCTGAGCCACCTATTATGATGACTAACACGATCTACTCTACTGTTAGAAATCCGGACAAAGAAAAAATTATTGAATCTGTTAATGATATTGTAAATCAAATACAAAAATATGTTCCTGGATATCATTTAAGAACTGAACCTATATTGAATGGCAATCAAGTAACAGTAATTGTTGAAGTAGAGGGTGCAGGAGACTTCTTACCGGCATATTCTGGTAATTTAGATATTATCAATTCTGCAGCAATTGAAGTTGCGGAAAAATTAGCTAATGAAAGGTTGGTGGATTAAGTGATTAAGGTTGTTGATACTACATTAAGAGATGGTAGTCATGCATTAAAACATAGTTTTAGTATAGACCAAGTATCAAGCATTGCAAAAGAGCTTGATAAATCTGGTGTTGATATAATAGAGATAAGTCATGGAGATGGCTTGGCTGGATCATCAATAAACTACGGTAAATCTCATACAGATGAATTCAAATTGATAGAGGCTGCAAAAAAAGAAGTTAAGAATGCAGAAATAGGGGTATTACTTATTCCTGGTATTGGAACAATTGCTGATTTAAAAAAGGCGATGAAAGCTGGTGCTACAGTAGTGAGAGTAGCAACCCATGTAACAGAGGCAGATGTTGCTATTGAACATATAAAGTTTGCTAAAGAAAATGGAATGAAGGTTATTGGGTTTTTGATGATGATTCATATGGCTACACCAGAGAAAATTTTAGAACAAGTTAGAATTTTTGAAAGTTGTGACGTGGATGCTATTAATCTTGCTGATTCAGCTGGATATTTAGTTCCTAGTGAGGTAAGAGAAATCATAAGAAAATTGAAAAGTGAGAGTAAAACACCAATAGGATTTCATGCGCATAATAATCTTGGACTAGCAGTAGCGAACTCACTTGCCGCAATTGAAGAGGGTGTGGACTATATTGATGCAACATGTGGATCACTAGGCGCTGGTGCTGGAAATTGTCAGTTGGAAGTACTTGCTGCCCTTATGAAAAGACTTAATATTGTGAACAAACTAGATCTAAAGCAGTTATTGAAGGTATCTGATGAAATTGTAAGACCACTAATGCTTCGACCTCAACAAATTGATTCAGCTGCTTTAATGTTAGGTTATGCTGGTGTGTATTCAAGCTTTTTGCTACATGCTAAAAAAGCAGCAGAAATGTTTGATTTAAGTGTAATAGAAATTTTAGAAGAACTTGGTAAAAGAAAAATGGTGGGTGGTCAAGAGGATATGATAATTGATGTTGCCTATAAATTAAAAAATAAAGTCTGAATAGACTTTATTTTATTTAGAACAATCTCTCTTTTGGTTTAGTTTTATATAAAGCTCTGTATTTGCTCGGTGTTAATTTTTCATTTTTTTTAAAACAGGAATTAAAGTGAGCAATCGTATTAAATCCACATGATATTGCGATATCAATTATTAATTCATCGGTATCTAATAACATAAGCTTAGCATTTTCTATTCTTGTATTAATTATGTAATTTGTAAGCGAAATATTTGTCTTTTTTTTGAAGCTATGACTTAAGTAACTCGGATTAACGAAAAAATCATGTGCTAATGTATTTAATGATATTTGCTTTTCAAAGTTATTCTCGATACTAAGTTTTACTCTTTCAACTAAATTAATGTTATTTCTTGGAGAATTTCTTTCGTTTTCCTCGGATAAAGAATTTATTCTTGTAAGATAAACCATAAGTGATGCTAATGTATTTTGAATTAGAAACCAAGAAAATGGCACAAGGTTGTTGTATTCTTTAGTCATAATATCTAGATAAGGTAAAATAGAGTGACCTGATGTTGCAGATAAAGATATTCTATACATACTATCTTCATCAATTTTTAGTGACTTAACTAGTTTGCTTGCTTGATGAAACAAAGTGTGATTAATAAAGCTTTTATCAAAATAAAGAGTTGTTACAGTACAATTATATTTAGAAGTTGGAGTAATTGAAAATTTTGTTTTGGGACTAAGTATAAAAACACTGTTTTTAAGGTAAACGTCAATATCATTATTAAATAGATATTGTCCTGTGCCACTATTAATATAAACAATGCAAATTGTATCAGATTCACTAAAAAAAACCTTGCGTTCTTTTATGGTTTCTGAATAGATATTAAAGTTTTGCATTGTATCACCTCAAGGGCATTATACAATACAAAAGATAAAAATACTATAATAATATGAAAATATATTATTATAATTAATAATATCATCATGTTACTATGTAAGTATCAAGAGATGTCAAAAATGACATCAATACAAGGAGGAGAAAATGAAAAAGAGATTATTTGTACAACTATTAGTGAGTGCTGAGATTTTTGCTTTTTTAACAGGGTGTAGTGGCAAAAAAGAG
>JBKDZL010000052.1:0-13933 GCA_047971145.1 Erysipelotrichaceae bacterium | reverse complement strand
CATTGATGGATCAGATGATATACTCAAATCATTTATTTGGCATTCTTGATAACTAATATAACATGCAGCCCCAATCATTGCATCATTATCAGTACAATATTTTAGTGGGGGAATAATCATTTCAATCTCTGGATATTTTTGTCTTAAAGTAGTACTTACTAAATCTCTTAATCGACTATTGGCAGCTACACCTCCTGCCAAAACAAATTGTTGAGGTTCATACTCACATAAGGCTAAATCAGCTTTTTCTATTAATTGCTTAAGCACAGCCTCTTGAAAACTACAAGCTATATCTTCAACTGTATAACTGGTATTATGCTTTTCTAATCTATTTAATAATTGTAAAGTTGCTGATTTGAGTCCACTATAAGAAAAATTATATTTTTCACTCACTCTAACCTTAGGAAAAGGAAAAATATCTGCTCCAGATTGAGCTAATTTATCAATTATCGGACCACCAGGATAACCCAAACCTAGCAATCGGGCAACTTTATCATAGGCTTCACCAACTGCATCATCCTGACTCATACCCAAAACTTTAAACTCATTAGCTGCCTTAAGTAAAACCAACTCAGTATGACCACCTGATACCACTAGTGCTAAACAAGGATATTTAATTTCAGCCACAAAATTATTAGCATAAATATGACCAGCTAAATGATTAACACCTAATAAAGGCTTATCATAGATAAAAGCCAAAGTTTTAGCCGCTTGCAAACCAATATGTAAACAACCCACTAACCCAGGACCCTGAGTTACCGCAATAGCTGTAATCTGTGAGTACTCAACACCAGCCTCTTTTAATGCTTGATCAATAACAAAAGAAATATTCTCAACATGTAATCTAGAGGCTACCTCAGGAACTACCCCACCAAATTTTGCATGAGTATTAATTTGTGAAGAGACAATACTACTTAAAATAGTATTGCCATTTTTGACAATAGCACAAGCAGTTTCATCACAACTACTCTCAATTGCTAATAAAATTATATCTTTTGTCATATTAATCCTTTCATCATCACCAATGCATCCTCTGATGGATTTTGATAATAATTCTTCCGTGAAGAGACACACTCAAAACCATTTTTATCATACAAGGCTATTGCTGCAGCATTACTAGCTCTGACCTCTAGTGTGATTATTTCACAACCAGCAGGACGACTATCATCTATAATAAAATTCAACATACTTTGAGCATAGTTCTTATTTCGATACTTTGGTAATACTCCTATTCTAACAATTTGCACTTGATCAAAAATTATCCAATAAATCGCCATTGCTACAATTTTATCCACTATTTTTAAAACTATTGTTTTAGAAAAAGGATTTTCATTTAATTCATAAGTCAGCTGTTCTAAACTATAAGGATCACTATACAATAACTCCTCTATTTCTACTAAAGCATTTAGCTCACTTATCTCTGCTAT
Organism: Erysipelotrichaceae bacterium; assembly: GCA_047971145.1. Taxonomy (GTDB): domain Bacteria; phylum Bacillota_I; class Bacilli_A; order Erysipelotrichales; family Erysipelotrichaceae; genus JBKDZL01. The sequence continues at coordinate 12,506 of JBKDZL010000052.1, read as the reverse complement.
TTTAATGTCCATAAGCACTAATATCTTTAAGATATTCTGGAGTAAGCGTATGAATATTTTCAACTAATTCCCATTGATCTTTCAATAGCAAGAAATTGCCACTAATATCATTAAAATTATTACTCAAATTTATCAGCTCACCATGTCCATAGATCTTAAAAGCTTGATATTGTTTTTGTAAGTCTGCAGCGGACTCTAGTGATAAAACTCGATCACTAACGATTGCTTTACCATTTTGATAAATCCCTAAATAAACTCGCTCTCCTCTAGCATCTATTAGCACCAACATATCATTTAATCCCGCATATAACTGCAAAGTAGATAGAGTATATAATTTAATAGCTAATTGACTAGTGTAAACTTTTGCAATACTCATAGCTATTCTAACACCTGTATAACTACCAGGCCCTTTAGAGATAATGATATTTTCCAAATCACCAGCTTTAACATCATTCTTTGCCAAAAGTTTGGCTATCTCTTGTACAGTGATTTCTGATTGTTGTTTAGGACACAAAAGAAATAATGAATCGAGAATTTCATCATCTTTTATCAAAGCTAAAACTAAATAATTAAATGAAGTGTCAATTGCTAAGCTAATCATAATAACTCCTCTAATAAATTAATATACTTATCTCCAGTTGCACTAATAGTAATTCTTCTTCGATCAGCACTAAGCCATTCAATATTGATATTTAAAGATTGCTTAGGTAACAAAGGTTGCAAATATTGAGGCCACTCAACCACCATTACACCATCATCCTCTATTAATTCACTAAATCCTACATCTTGAAAACCTGAACTTAAGCGATAAGCATCTAAATGATACAAGGGCAATCTACCCTCATTATAGATTTTCAAAATAGTAAAGGTTGGAGAATTAACAATTTTTTTAATATTTAAGCCTCGAGCTAATCCTTGGGTAAAACAGGTTTTACCTGCACCTAAATCACCAGTTAAAAGAATTGTTGAGCCCGCCCAAAGTTTAAGGGCAATTTTAGAGGCTAAATCTTGAGTTTCTTCACTATTATTAGTTTCTAAAATAAACATAAGTTTATTATAACACTTATCTATAAAAGATAAAGGTAAATAAAAAGAGCATTTGCTTTTGAAATATTGAATCTCATCGTCTTATACTCTTATTATTTACTTTTAATTATTAAATTAATTAATTGCTAAGCTTTATTCTTGGACTAGATAATCCTCAAAACCACTACTATAAATTAGTTCGTTATTTTCATCAATGAATAATGCCTCAACACCATCAAGAGATTCAATTAAAGCTAAAGCAGCTTCAAGTTCCATCAAATAGACTCCTGTAGATAAAGCATCAGCTAAACCTGAATCCTCACACACAATACTAACAGCCCGATAATAATTAGCCGGATATAATGTTAAAGGATCAATAATATGATGATAGCGCACTCCATCAACCATAAAATATCTTTGGTAATCACCACTAGAAACAACAGTTTTATCAACTAAATCTAAATAAACCAAATCAGCTCCACCATTAGGATCACTAACACCAATACGCCAAGGTTGATTATTTTCTTTATGTCCTTTAGTGATAACATTTCCACCAAAACTTATTGCATAATTATCATAACCCTCAGCAATTAATTCCTCTGTAACTTTTTGAGCAGCGTAACCTTTAGCAACAGCGCCCACATCAAGACGCATGCCTTTTTCTTCTAAATAAACCGTATTATTTTCATCATCAATAATTATTTTATTAATATCAGTTAAAAGGTTAGCAGCATCTAGCTCATTCTGATTAGGAAGCTCACCCTCTCTATCACTAGTTTGAGCAGCAATTCTTTGTAAGTGCCAAAGATATAAAACAGGACCCATAGCGACATTAACCTTACCATCTGTCAGCTCATACATTTCCTTAGAAAACAATAAAACATCAATAATAGTTTGGTCTACTTCAACTGGTTTAATACCAGCATTTTGATTTATTGTTCTCATATTATTAACACCTTCATATTCATTATAAATATCAAACTGTTGATTATAATACTCTATTCTTTCAAAAATAAACTTTTCTTCTTCTTGATAATTAGCTTCGCTCTCACTCATGGCTAAAACTTGAATAACCGTATCAAAGTAATCATACTCTACAGTACTAAATCGCTCACTACCACTAACACTAGAGCAAGCAGAAAGCATCATCACCAATAAAACTATAACTATTTTTTTCATCATAAATAAAGAAGGACAGTTGCCCGTCCTTCTCTCCTTTTCATTTTTAATATAAATTATTGAATACCGTTTTCAAACGCTTTGATCCAACCAGAAATTACAACAGAAACTTTAGTTGATAAATCTTCATTAACAACATTTCCTTCTTCATCAGCATCAGCAGCTAAATCAGCCACTTTTTTACCAACAGCATGAGCAGAATAATTATTAGATTGTTCATACCACTCAAGACCAATACCATTTTCAGCAGAAGTTTCTTTCATACCATATTCTTCTTTTAATACTAATTTTGTTTTAAAAGTAGTAGTTAAATCACTAGTAATTTTACCAGTTTCATCAAAAAGAACATCAATATTCATAGCATCAACGATACTTGCAGTAATCACATCATCACCATTTAAAGTATAAGCAGCAAAAGTGATAGCAGAACGGATTTTACCAATATCTTTTTCACTAATTGAAGCAGTAGTTCCTAATTTAAGAGTATCCTCAGCAGTAGCAGCAGAATCAACAGCATTTTCCATAGCTAATACAGTAGCAGCAATCCAAGAAGAAATATCTACAGAAACACCAGTAGCTAAATCTGTATCTGCAGGATAACCCTCTTCATTTACAGCAGCTTGTAAATCTTCAACTGTTTTACCAACAGCCCAAGCTTCAAAATTAGCAGCTTGCTCAAACCACTCAAGACCTAAACCACCATCAGCAGAAGTTTCCTTCATACCATAATCATCACCTAATACTTTTTTACTAACAGGTGCAACAGTTAAATCAGAAGTAACAGCACCAGTAGCATCAAAATTAGCTTTCGCTTGAATTGAATCTAATACTATTTTAGTGATTTTTCCATCAGCATCAACTAAAACACCAGCTTGAGTTACATAACCATATGATAACCCATCTGCATCAGCAGCAGCATCTTTACTCTTTGCAATGTTCGCAACTGCGCCGAAACCTAATTTCAAACTCGCAGACTCATCAGTAGTTGTTCCTCCACAACCAACTAATGAAAGTACTAATAAAGCACTCATTAAAATACTAAAAAACTTTTTCATTAATTTTTCCTCCCTATCTTTTAGATAGTTATATTAATCCTCTGATGTATCAATCCCACCAACATTGCAGTAATACTACCTGTAATAATAGCTGAGACTAATAATACTGGAAGATAATATATCATACTTATTGTACCATAAAAAAATGATATGGCAAGCATTTGACCGAAATTGAACAATATTGCCCCTGAAATACTTAAAATAATATATGATGGCTTATCTTCCATGAAATGCAATAGTAAAACGATTATTAAATAAGACAAAATACCCCCTGTCAAACTCAGAGTTCCTGATATTAAACCTCTAATCATAAAAACATATAAACCTTTTAAAATTGCGATCATTAAGCCACTTCTTTTATCAATTAAAAAAATCGCCAACATCACCATAATATTAGCCAAACCTAATTTGACACCTGGTACACCAAAATTCAAAGGAATCATTGTTTCTACAAAAGCTAGAACTAAAGCTAAGGCAAAAAACAAAGCTGTTAAAACCATTTTCTTAATATTTTTATTTCTCATTTTAACTTAGAACTAAATCCGTCTTTTCAGGACCATTAATTACCACCATAATTTGATTTGGTAAACAAATAGCCACTTGACCCACTTGAGATATCTTTCCCGTATCAATACAAACATGATCAGGACAATCAGCCTCAATAAAAGCAATAGAGCCATCCTCATATAATTTGAATACTACATCTTCATAACCTTCAATCTTAAATTCTTCTTCTGGTTGATTCTCCACTAAATCTACTTCATAAATAATAGTTTCACCATAATAAATAATTGCGCTATTACCTTTAGTGTTAAACAAAAAAGACCACACAAGCAAAATGATAGCCACCAACAACAATAAAATCATCATAAAAATTACTTCTCTTTTTTTAAAAAAATTACTCATTATTATTTTCCATTCTTTCTTAATTCATAATTATAAGTATAGGCAATAGCTTGTTTAAAATCAAACACCTTTACTTCAGCCTTACCAATCTTACCACAGTTTACTAATTTTTTACTTTCCATTTTCTCACCAACTGTTAAAAACTTATCAGGATCTAATTCTAAATCTAAATACTTCTTCCAGACTCTTTGACCCTTCTCATATACTGCAGCACCATCTAAAACAATAGGATTAGTTTTACTCATATATTCTGCCAAATGCATTCCTGTACAATTATCATAACTAACACCTAATAAAACTATTTTTGTATCTAAATCATAAAGACGCTCCAGAGGACTATTATCACCCATAGGAAAGTTAATACTCTGATTTGCTACTATAACATCAGCATATTTACCCCACGCTATTAAAGGGAAAGTTGGATGATCACTATAGCTAACATTATCTAAATGCCTAAAGCATTCTACTACCGCTCCCATTTTAGTTAATGTAGTAATTTTAGGATGGTAAGCTGGAATATTATCTCTAATAGTATCAATCAAATCCAAAGCAACAGGAGGATTACACCACTTTGCAGGCTCTGAATTATTACTGTTGTGAAAAGCCATAACAATAGTGCCCTCAGGACCCACAGTTTCCATTAAAGCTTCAACCACACTTAAACCACCACCCACCACATAACCAAATTGTGATAAAGAAGAGTGTACCTCTATTACATCTCCTTCATTAATGCCAAGTTGTCTTAATTCTTTAACTATATCTGCTTTTAGCACCAATTCTTGAATTATATTCATAGTAGTATTGTATACTGTATTAGCTTATTTTACAATATCAACAAAAGTGTAACATATTTGTGATTTCTTTAGAAAGTGAAATTCAACTTTTATAAAAAAAACTTGACAGTGCTCAAGTAAATCTATATTATAAGTTTTAATATCGAAGATGTAGAAGAGTAAGTTTATTTAACTATCTCAGCGAGTTAGGACAGAGTGTAAGCCTAATGTTAGAAAATAAGCCGAAGCGCCTCTACTAGATGAATAAGTGAAATTAGTAGCTTAATCCGGAGAAGAAACCGTTATTTCTGAGGTGGTCATATTATATGACAATTAGAGTGGTACCGCGGATAATCCGTCTCTTTATTAAGAAATAAAGGTCGGTTTTTTTATTTTACCGACAAAAGGAGGACAAAATGAAAAAAATATTATTAATGCTATTAGCTGTTTTGTTATTGGCAGGTTGTGGTCAAACTGCACCAGCTGAAAATTCAATTACTGGTGAATTATTGAAAGATGCAACTATTATTGTGGGTACTAGCCCTGATTATCCACCATTTGAAAATTTATCAACAACTGGTGAATTAGAAGGTTTTGATATTGATGTTATGAATGCTCTGGTTAAAATTATTAATGAAGATAATGATTTAGACTTAACTATAGAATGGAAACAATTAGATTTCAATTCTATTATTGGCTCATTACAAACTAATCAAATAGATGTGGGTATTTCAGCTTTTTCTTACTCTGAGGAAAGAGATGTTTTCTTCTCTACTTCTTATTTAGCTAGTAGCCAAGTGGTATTGGTTAAAGTTGATTCGGATATTGCTGATTTAGCAGATCTAGAGGGTAAAAAAATTGGTGTACAATCTGGAAGCACTGGTGAGGATGCAGCCCAAAATATTAAAGACAGTAGTATTACTAGCTTAGATGATGCTAATCTATTAGTAGCACAATTGCAAACTAACACTTTCGATGCTATTGTTTTAGATGGAGCAGTTGCTAGTGAGCATATTGCTAATAGTGATTTAGTACAATTATCAGAAGTATTAGTAAATGAAGATTTAGGTGTTATTGCCAACCATGGCAAGGATAATTTAGCTGCCGCTTTAAATGCAGCAATTGAAAAATTCATTGCTACTGATGAATATCAAGAATTACTAGTTAAGTGGGAGCTTAATTAGTGAATTCAGTTTTAAATGCAGAAAATATTACACTATTATTACAAGGAGCGGCGCTATCTTTAGGGATAGCTCTTGCTGCCTTAGTAATTGGTTTATTATTAGCAACAATAACGGCTGCTGCTAGAGTCTCTAATAACAAAATCTTAAAAACCATTTTCACAATTTATGTCGAGATTATTAGAGGCACGCCAATGTTGCTACAAATCTATCTTCTTTTTATGGGTCTACCTTATTTATATCAAACTATCTCTGGCAATTATTTGGCAGTTAGTCCATTAATTATGGGCGTTATTGCTGTTGGTATCAATAGTGGTGCTTATCTATCAGAAATATTTAGAGCTGCCATAAATTCCGTTGATAAAGGACAATGGGAAGCAGGCCAATCATTAGGATTATCATATAATAAAATACTAAAAAAGATAATTTTACCTCAAGCTTTCACAAAAATCATTCCTCCTTTAGTTAATGAATTTATTGTCTTAATTAAAGATTCTTCTTTATTAAGTGTAATTGGTGTAGTAGATTTAATGAAATCATCGAACATTATTACTTCCAACACTTATGATTTATTTACTCCTTTAATAGGTGCAGCTGTTTTATACTTATGTATGACCTGTACAATATCATTTTTTGCCAATAAATTAGAAAGGAAACTAAAAGCTAGTGATTAAAATTAAAAATATTTCAAAAAACTTTAGCAAATTAAAAGTTCTAGATGATGTATCATTAGAAATACCAGCTAAAGAAGTCCTCGCAATTATTGGCCCTAGTGGTAGTGGTAAATCAACTTTGCTAAGATGTATCAATGGCTTAGAAAAAATTGATAGTGGGTCAATAGAAATTTCCGGAAAAACTATCAACTACAAAAGTGATAATGATTTACTAAAGCTAAGAGAGAAATTAGGTTTTATTTTCCAGAATTTTAATTTATTCCCCCATTTAACTGTCCTAGAAAACTTAATGTTAGCTCCTAAAGAAGTGAAAAACATTAATGATTCCACTTTTGCCTTAGAGTTATTAGCTAAAGTAGGATTAAGTAATAAGTCTGATAGTTATCCCAACCATTTATCAGGTGGACAAAAACAAAGAGTGGCAATTGTCAGAGCCTTATGTATGAAACCAGAAATTCTATTGTTTGATGAGCCCACTAGTGCCCTTGATCCTGAAATGGTCAAAGGTGTCTTAGAGGTTATCACTGAGTTAGCTCAAGAACATCTAAGTATGATTGTGGTAACTCATGAAATGAATTTTGCTAAAGAAGTTGCCGATAAAGTTATTTTTATGGATGAGGGAAAAATAATAGAAATGGGAACACCAAAAGAAATATTCGAAAACCCAAAATCCGAAAGACTAAAAACTTTCTTAGCAATGGTTCTGTAAATTCAAATATTAATAAACAAAAAGGTAGAGCTTAAATTTGAGCTTCTACCTTTTTATTTGTGAATTTAATTATTATTTATGGTAATATTAAAATTTTTCTTAAAAAATTTCAAACAATTCTGATAACAAATGGCACTTATTTCTTGATGATTAAAGCCGACCTTTTGAAGAGCTTTTGTAATATTTTGAGCCACAGTAGCATTTTCTAAGCCAACTATCATCGAGTTTTCATACCCTGCTAAATAGTCCATAAAATCAAAACCCAGAGCTACTTTATCACAACCAATTAAATCAGCAATATATTTAGCATGCTGTGCTAATTGTTCTATTGTTTGTAAAGAAAGATCTTCAGATACAATAAATCTTGCAGCATTTAAGCCAACCAAACCCTCCTTATCAGCAATTGCCAATAATTGTTTATCAGTTAAATTACGTCCATGATTTCTAAGTGCCCTAGTGTTAGAGTGAGTAGCCATAATAGAAGCTGTGCTAATCTCTATTACCTCAGAAAAACTTTTATCATTTAAATGGCTGACATCTAAAATGATGCCTCTTTTTTCCATTTGTTTAATTGCTCTTTTACCCGCAGCAGTTAAGCCATAATTATCATCACAGCCCAAACCAGTAGCCAAATAATTTTGATCATTCCAACATAGAGATGCAATAATTACATTATGATCTGCCAACCAGTCAATTTTATCCTCTACACTAGTGCTATCATCATTAACTCCACACATTCCTTCAACAGTAATAAATAAATTGATGTTATCTTCTGCAATTTCGGTATTATTCTTTAGAAAATTAGCATTACTATTTTCTATTTGTTGATTAGCTTCTAAAATCATTTCTTGCATATCATTCCAAGTTTCATTTCCAGCAAAAAAACAAGCAACAGCATTACAATAAAAACCACCCTGTTGTAATTTTGGCAGATGAATATCTACTAAAGCAGAAACTAAACCACTTTCTTTTTTCCTTTCGATAATGTCTTTTCCCAAATCATCATGCAAATTAAATAGCTTCATAATTACTCTCCTTAATACTAATTATAACAAAAAAGGTTTCTTTTAAAATAATAAAAGTGTCCAATTAAATGGACACTTTCAAGATTAAATTAAGTTATCAATTTAGCTAATTAAGCATAAATTTCAATAACATTACCAGCACCAACTGTTCTACCACCCTCACGGATAGAGAATTTAGTACCTTGTTCAACAGCGATAGGAGCAATCAATTCAACTTCCATTTCAATGTTATCACCAGGCATTACCATATCAACTCCCTCAGGTAATTTAATTACTCCAGTAACATCTGTAGTACGGAAATAGAATTGTGGACGATAATTAGATACAAATGGTGTATGACGTCCACCCTCTTCTTTAGATAAAACATAAACTTGTGCTTTAAATTTAGTATGAGGTTTAACTGAACCAGGTTTACAAATTACTTGTCCTCTTTCAATTTCTTCTCTGTTGATACCACGTAATAAACAACCAACATTATCACCAGCATAAGCTTCATCTAATAATTTACGGAACATTTCAATTCCAGTAACAACAGTTTTCTTAGTAGGTTGTAATCCAACGATTTCAACTTCTTCAGATAATTTAAGAACACCACGATCAACACGACCAGTAGCAACAGTACCACGACCAGTAATAGTGAAGACATCCTCAACACTCATTAAGAATGGTTTGTCAGTTTCACGCACTGGATCTGGAATATAAGAGTCAACCGAATCCATTAATTCTTGGATTTTTTCTTGCCATTGAGCATCACCTTCTAAAGCTTTTAATGCTGAACCACGGATAACTGGTGCATTATCACCATCAAATCCATACTCAGTTAATAATTCTCTAACTTCCATTTCAACTAAGTCAACTAATTCATCATCATCAACCATATCACATTTGTTTAAGAAAACAACGATATGAGGAACACCAACTTGCCCAGCAAGTAAGATATGTTCACGAGTTTGAGGCATAGGACCATCAGTTGCCGCAACAACTAAGATAGCACCATCCATTTGTGCTGCACCAGTAATCATGTTTTTTACATAATCGGCATGTCCTGGACAGTCAACATGAGCATAGTGACGAGTGTCAGTTTGATACTCAACGTGTGCAGTATTAATTGTAATACCACGTTCTTTTTCTTCAGGTGCACCATCAATGTCTGCATAGTCCATGAAGTCAGCTCCACCTTTACCTGAAAGATATTTAGTGATAGCTGCAGTAAGAGTTGTCTTACCATGATCGACGTGACCTAATGTTCCAATATTAACATGGGGTTTCGATCTGTCAAATTTTGCTTTTGCCATAATATTTTATTCTCCTTTTATTATAATAATCTATTCAATTACCATTTTAAACGATAATTGTATTAAAATCAACTAGCTAATTAGTCTTTTGCGTTTTCTTTTGCTACTTTTTCAGCTATTGATTTTGGCACATCTGAGTAATGGTGGAATTGCATAGTATAGTTACCACGACCTTGAGTAAATGATCTTAAATCAGTTGCATAACCAAACATTTCTGATAGTGGAATATGCGCTCTAACTGTAACTGCATTTCCTCTTTCTTCTTGGTCAATAATTTGACCACGTCGACCAGAAACATCACCCATTACACTTCCTAAATATTCTTGAGGTGCTTCAGTTTCAACTTCCATAATTGGCTCTAATAATACTGGACTACACTTTTTAGCTGCTTCTTTTAAAGCTAAGCTAGCCGCAATTTTAAAGGCCATTTCACTAGAATCGACATCATGGTAAGAACCATCAAATAATGTCGCTTTAATATCGATTACAGGATATCCTGCAACTAAACCATTTTCTAATGCTGATGTTAAACCATCTAAAGTCGGTTTAATAAACTCACGTGGAACTGAGCCACCAACAACAGCATCTTTCCACTCAAAGCCAGCTCCTGTTTCATTTGGCTCAAATTTAATCCAAACATGACCAAATTGCCCACGACCACCTGACTGTCTGACAAACTTCCCTTCACAATCAGCAGCTGCTCTAATAGTTTCACGATAAGCAACCTGAGGAGCACCAACACCGGCCTCAACCTTAAATTCTCTTTTCATACGATCAACAATAATATCTAAATGCAACTCACCCATACCAGCGATAATAGTTTGACCACTATCAGGATTAGTATAAGTTTTAAAAGTTGGATCTTCTTCTGCAAGTTTAGCCAAAGCTAAAGACATTTTATCTTGATCACCTTTACTCTTAGGTTCAATAGCCACTTCAATAACAGGCTCTGGGAAAACCATTGATTCCAAAATAATTGGAGCTTTCTCATCACATAGTGTATCACCTGTGGTAGTATCCTTTAAACCTACTGCCGCCGCAATATCACCCGCAAAAATCTCTGGGATTTCTTGTCGATTATTGGCATGCATTTGCATTAAACGACCAAATCTTTCTTTTTTCTCCTTAGTAGAGTTATAAACATAACTACCACTCTTAGCAGAACCAGAATAAACTCTAAAATAAGAAAGTTTTCCTACAAATGGATCAGTCATAATTTTAAAAGCTAAAGCCGCAAAAGGTTTTTCATCACTAGACTCACGACTAGCAGCATCACCATTAGGTAATGTTCCTTTAATAGCTGGCACATCAGTAGGAGCAGGTAAGTATTCCAACACTGCATCTAACATTAACTGAATACCTTTATTCTTATAAGCTGTACCACACATAACAGGGAAAAACTCAGCACTTAATACTCCCTTACGGATAGCACTTTTAATCATATCAACACTAGGCTCTTCACCCTCAAGTACCAACATCATCAAATCTTCATCATAATCAGCAATGGTTTCTAATAACACTTGTCTTTGCTCTTCAACTACAGAAACTAGATTCTCAGGAATAGCTTGTTCTTCAGGATCACTTCCCAAATCATCTTTATAGACATAAGCTTTTCTTTCAATAATGTCAACCATACCAACAAATTCATTTTCCGCTCCAATTGGAATTTGAATAGGCGCAGTTTTTGCCCCTAAACGATTTCTAATTGAATCAATTGACATAAAGAAGTCCGCACCAGTCGCATCCATTTTATTACAGAAAACGATTCTTGGTACATTATATTTTGTTGCTTGACGCCATACTGTTTCAGTTTGTGGCTCAACACCAGCTTTAACATCCAAAACAGCAACAGCACCATCTAAAACTCTTAATGATCTCTCAACTTCAACAGTGAAGTCAACATGTCCTGGAGTATCAATAATATTTACACGATAACCCTTCCAATGAGTAGTTGTCGCAGCAGAAGTGATGGTAATACCACGCTCTTGCTCCTGCTCCATCCAGTCCATTTGACTAGCCCCATCATGAGTTTCCCCAATTTTATGAGTTTTACCTGTGTAAAATAAGATACGCTCAGTTAGAGTTGTTTTACCAGCATCAATATGCGCCATAATACCGATATTACGAGTATTTTTTAAACTATATTCTCTTGACATGATATCCTACCATCTATAATGAGCGAAAGCTTTATTAGCTTCGGCCATTTTATGAGTATCTTCTTTTTTCTTAACTGATGCACCAGCGCTATTAGAAGCATCAATTATTTCATTTGCTAAACGTAATTCCATAGTTTTTTCATTACGTAAACGAGCATAATTAACTAACCAACGAAGACCTAAAGTTAATCTTCTCTCAGCTGAAACTTCAACTGGTACTTGATAGTTAGCGCCACCAACTCTTCTTAATTTAAGTTCTAAAAGTGGCATAATATTTTCCAAGGCAGCTTCAAAAACTTCCATTGGATTCTTTTCAGTTTTTTCTTCAATTACATCGAAAGCACTGTAAAGAATAGTTTGTGCAGTTCCTCTCTTACCGTCAATCATAATTTTGTTAATTAATCTTGTAACTAACTTAGAATGGTAAATAGGATCTTGCAATACATCTCTTTTTGCTATATGACCTTTTCTAGGCATAATCTCTAATCTCCTTTCAAATTAACGGTTATTTCGGACGTTTTGCTCCG
>JBKDZL010000051.1:0-4042 GCA_047971145.1 Erysipelotrichaceae bacterium | reverse complement strand
TTTATCACTTAAATAATCAACAGTTTTTTTAACTGAGTGTCCCCATGATATTCCAACTGTAATATTATCATGTAGTAAATCGTAAATAACATCTGCAGCTGCCTTTCCAAGCTCATTAATTGTTGCATCATAATTAGATAAAGTCTTTACTACAACTACCTTAGAAACTGGATATTGTTTTTTAATTGATTGGGATAGAGCATCAAAGTCCTCACTCTCATAATTTATTTTCACATCCACTACTTTTTCTAACCTAGCTTTTTTTAATAATCGTGATACAGTAGGACGCGACATAAATAACTTATTTGCAATTTCACTTTGAGTCATACCCTCAAGATAATATAGTACTGAAACTTCAATTAATAACTTTCTCTCGCTCATTTTTTTCTCCTATTGTCCATAGTAAGCACTACTTCCATGCTTTCTTAAGTAATGCTTATCTAATAATTCCTTATCAATATCCTTTATATTGGGATTAATATTTTCACACTGAAGTGCACATCTTGCAACTTCTTCCAATACTTTAGAATTTTCAACTGCTTTTAACGCTGTATCACCCCAAGTAAATGGACCATGATTACAAACTAAAACAGCTGGCATAGTATTTGGATTAATTTTTAAATCTTGAAATTTTTTAACAATACTATAACCTGTATTATATTCATAATCTTCTTTTATTTGTTTATCACTTAGTTTATCAGTACATGGTACAAGCCCATAAAAATAATCAGCATGTGTTGTTCCATAACATGGAATTGAGCGCTGGGCTTGGGCCCATACCACTGCATAATTTGAATGAGTATGAACAACAGCACCAATACTTTTAAATTCCTTATATAAAGCAAGATGTGTTAGAGTATCTGATGATGGTCGATATTTTCCTTCTACTACATTTCCATCAAGATCAACAACCACCATATCTTCTACCCTCATTTTATCATAACTAACTCCACTAGGTTTAATAACAATCAACTTTTTTTCTCGATCAATACCACTAACATTTCCCCAAGTATAAATTACCAAGTTCTGCTTAACAAGTTCCATATTAGCAAGAAACACTTCTTTTTTTAGATCCTCTAACATTATATCACCCCATCTGCTCTAATAAATACTCTCTAGCCTTCTTTATTTCATCAATTGCACAAAACATCGTATATTCCCTGTTTTTATCAAACCACATTTCAACTAAGTACGGACCTGTATAATCTAAGCTTTTTAATTCTTTAAATATCCCCTTAAAATCAACATCACCCTCACCAAACTTTAAGTCTCTAAAAGTATTTTTTTTAGTATCCTTTAAATGAATTGCTACAATATCATGAAACCCTTCTCTTATTTCTTCAATTGGATCATTACTCCATTGACTTAAATTTCCAACATCTGGATAAATTTTAAGATATGGAGAATTAACAAGTCTTACATATTTTAAAGCTCTTTTTATAGTACCTAAAAATGCTGTATCCATTATTTCAATTGATAACATTACATTGTTCCTTTCAGCTAGTTTTGTTGCATATTTTAGTCCATCTAAAAAATACTTAAGAGTTTCATCACTAGATTTCTCATAATATACATCATAACCTGCTAATTGAATATTTTTAATACCAAGATCATTAGCTAAAATGATCGCTTCAAAAATTATTTCCTTTGCTTTATTTCTTGTCTTTTCACATATACTTCCAAAAGGATATTTCCTATGAGCACTTAAACACATCGATCTGATTTCAAAATTATTATCCTTGATCGTTTTTAAAATTGTCATTCTCTCTTTATTTGAATAATTTAATCGTGATAAGCGCTCATCACTCTCATCTATCGACATTTCAATAAAGTCGTAACCAGCCTGTTTCGCGATTAAAACTTTCTCTAACCAACTGAATTTAGAAGATATGGCTTTCTCATATATTCCAATTAAATTATCCATAATATTTATTAATTTCAAGATTGAATTCTTTTGCAGCATCAAGAGGATTTTCTGCATCTCTTATACTTCTTCCAGCAATAAAACAATAAATTGGTAATTCTTTAAATAGTTTAATATCATCCACGCAAAGACCACCTGTAACGGTAACTTTGAAGCCCATACTACATAATTTATTAATCTTATCAAGATCTTTTTCATTCCATTTTTGACCACAGGCTTGACTATCACGTGAGCGATGATATACAACTTGCCTAAGGCCTATATCATACCAAGCCTTTGCATTATCAAATGTCCAATCACCATAGAGCTCAACTTGAACATCGTGATCTTTTCCATAATCTTTACATGTATCTAACATGCTACTCATTGTAGCTAACTCTGCACAACATATTACAGTAATCCAATTAGCCCCAGCATCAAAACACTGTTTGGTTAAAACTGAGCCAGCATCTGCTGCTTTAATATCTGATAAAATTATTTTATCAGGATATATTTTTCTTAATTCTCTGACTGCATTTAATCCTTCTGAAACATGTAGGATTGTTCCTACTTCAATTACATCGATTTCTTTTGATACAGCATTAATTGATTTTAGTGCATCTTCCAAATCTAAATTATCTAAAGCAATTTGTAATTTAACCATAACTTATCCTTTCTAAATACCTAGTACCTCTTTTAACTTTAACCTTATTTCATCTTTTGACATCAAATTTTTTAACCCGATAACTTTAGTATGATTATCAACACTAAAATCTTTAACAAAAACATTTTGAACAATTACAATGTCAAAGTTTTTTGCCATAGATTTACCCTGACCTACACTTACATGTTCAACTGTATGCTCAATATTTAATTCTTTTAAAACGGCATCAATATTCATTTTAATAATCATACTTGATCCCATACCACTGCCACATGCTGCTAATATTTTAATCATTGTGCCCTCCTTATAATAATGACTTAAATGGTAAGTCTGGCTCGATTTCAAAAGCATCATCAAAACCTCTTGGATAGTTATACACCAAATCATCTTTATCTGTTGGATATACAAATTTACCACCAACCTGCCAAATATATGGTTTAAATTTATATTTTAGTCTATCTTTACGCATCTTCCACAACATCATTATCTCACTAGGATCTGCTTGAAAATTGGTCCAAATATCATGATGAATCGGAATAACTACATCGGTATTTAAACACTCTGCCATCTTTAAAATATCAATCGATGTCATCTTATCTGTCATTCCCCTTGGATTTTCTCCAAAAGAGCCAAAGGCCACATCTATCTTATGGTCATTACCATGCTTTGCATAATAATTTGAATAGTGAGAATCACCAGAGTGATAAATATTTCCACCAGTTGTTTTAAATAGATAGTTAACTGCTTTTAGATCCATGTCTTGAGGCATTTTATCTTTTAAAACAGTTCCAATAGGAGCAGTAACAAGCTCTGTTCTATCAAAAGAGTCAAGAACTACAACCTCTACATCCTTTACCATAAATGTATCATTTGGCTTTACTACCAGACATCTATTTTTTGGAACACCCCAACTAACCCATAAATCAACACAAGCCTGTGGCCCAACAAACTTAACACTCTCATCGCAGTTTTTTAAAACTGCAGCCGCTACATTTTCATCAATGTGATCCCCATGATCATGGGTAGATAAAACTACATCTAATTCTTTAATCGCAAAGGGATCAATTACTACCGGGACATTTCTAAGATTAGGTTGAAGTTTTACACAACCTATCATTCTTTGATGTTGATGTTGTTTTTTCATTAAAGGATTACTCTTAGTTTTCTTACCACTTTTAACCCATAAATCTAGCAAGATATTGGCATTACCCTCAGATTTGATCCACATTCCAGTACAACCTAACCACCACATTGCAACCGTATTTGGCTTTACCTTTTCTAAGAAAATCTCTTCATTTAGCCATGTTCCCCACTCAGGAAATGTATCAAGTATCCACTTCTCTCTATTTATTTCACTAACCTTACTCATTAATTAACCTCACTTTCATGAAAAATTTTAATAATTTCAGATGAGTTTTGTGCATTAAATAATCTGTCGCATTTGTTCTCATCTCAAAACACTTCACCACTCCATA
>JBKDZL010000050.1:0-53503 GCA_047971145.1 Erysipelotrichaceae bacterium | reverse complement strand
TGACCAAGAACAAACATTAATGATTAAAGCCGATTTTATTAAATTGAAATTGGCTTTTTTGTGTTATACAACTGTTACACAAAGTGTTACACTATTGTTAAACAAGGAGTGTAACTAATATGACAATAAAAGAATTGGCACAATAGTGTAATTGTTACCCAAATACAATAGAAAATGGTTAATTAAGAATAAAGTTAAAAAGATAAACAATGTGATAAATAATAACTTTGTAATAAATGACAACATTTTAAATCAAGCGAAGAAACATTTTTTAAAGCTGAAAAAACCAAAGATAAAAACAACTATAATTTTAATGAAATTATAGTTACACAGCTTAAACAACAAGAACAAATGGATGAGTGACAAAAGCTACTAGAAAATCATCAAGTTTTAGCATAACAAGCAAATAAAAAAGAGAAAACAAAAAATAAGTGGTAGGTTTCTTTAGAAATAATTTATAGTAATAGTGAATATTTGTATGTGATAAAAACTCCCAACTATTTAATTATACCATAAAATAGCTCTTAATTATAGCCCTAACTTTTTTACAATAAAATGCTAATATATAAGTATAAATAATACACAAAGTGTGTTCTGATAAGAAAGGGGTGTTAACATGATAAGTGTTATAGTAAAGAATTATGGTGATTAGCATCACCTTATGGTAAAGTTATAAATAATTTCAACCTTACCATAACATATTTGAGTAGTACAAGCTAAATAGCTGAAAGGAGATATAATATGAAAAAATATGTTAAATGGTTATTAAGCTTATCGATGGTGTTTATGATTTTCGTTTTACCAGTAGCTGCTGAAGAAAATGAAGTTCCAGAAGGCTTTAGACCAGCAACACAGGAAGAGAAAGAATATTATAGGGAAGAGGGTGTTACTGATATTGATTATATTAAGGTTTTAGTAGATGGTAATAAGCCACAGCTTAGATATGCTGTAGGACCATATGTGCCTTCTCAACACTATACAATTAATTTGTATTTTAGTAATGTATCTTGGCTTTACAGGAGTAATATTAAAAAATATTCTTTAAGCATGACACCAAGAAATGGAGGCCAATTGAGAAATCAAACTCTTAAAAATATAACATTTAATGCATTCTTGGGAATATATTACAACGGGCCTAGGCATTATTCTGCGCCTTGGAAATCTGCAGCCAAATATAACGCTAGTACTATAAATAGTATGTATAATCAATATGTTTGTCATATAGATTTTCAACAATTTAAAAATAGTAAGACATGGAATATTGAACCAGCCAAACCTGACAAAACTTATTGGGGATTTGCTAATTACTGGAATCAATGTAATTAGTAAAAAATATATAAAAATATGAAAAAAATAAAATTATTCATACCAGTAATTACAATAATACTATCTATTATCGGCTTATTTATTTATGTTGATATCATTTCGGCTGGTGGAATATCAATAGATGAAAACTGGGGAATAGTAAATTATTATTTGTTAGGCGGATGGAAAATGACGTTATTGTCAATAATTATGCTATTAATATTTATATCCTTGATTATAAGCATCGCAACAATTAAAAAAACTAAGATTTTAATAACTTGTTTAATATTATCTATCATTGGATTTTTGTCAAGCTTAACTGAAATAATTATTATAGGATTTAACCTCGAAAATTCAGTGAGTTATGAAGTAGGTAAATTTACAGTTGTTGATGTTATAAAATATACTGATTTTAATGGCATATTTGGTTTATGTTCTTTGATGATTACAGTTACGTTAGCTAGTTTGGTTATTATTTTAATAATTAATATAATTTTTAATATATTAAAATTGAAAAAAAATTAGTTAGCTTATTATTTAAAGTCAATTTGAATTTAAATTGACTTTTTTGTTATACAACTGTTACACAAAGTGTTACACTATTGTTAAACAAGTAGTGTAACTCATATGACAAGTGTTTGATATAATAAGAGTAGTAATAAATTGGAAAAGTGAAAAGACAGGACGGGAATCCTGTCTTTTCTATTGGTAGGCTAGCTGTAATAGTGTTTAGCATATGCTACCTCCAACGATAAAATTTTGTACACACAAACTCGTATCTTGCCATTTATAAGGTAACTCTTTTTACACTTTTAGTGTACATATCTGTACACACAAACTTACTCTTAAAAAATTTTTGAAAGTAATATTTTTTATTTACTTTAAAATGGGACTCATAAGGAGGTAAAGATATGAAATTAGGAAAAAATTAAGCTTCTCTTTCTTTCCCATAAATTACTCCTTTATATAAATAAAAGAGGCACCCTTTTTGTGTACCTCTTTTAATAGTTTGTTATCTTTGTAGCTTTTAATGAGTTCACATTTTGCTCTAATGGAGCCGATAACTAGCTCTTTTACGATATAATAATATTATATAAAAGTGGAGTGGTCAAATAGCATAAGTACACTATTGCCTTAAAAATAAATAAATTGAGAGTAAGAAACATAGTTTTGCTATGATGTTAAAACAAATAAAAATAATGGAATTAGTTAGAAAGTAAATAATTAAGAATACTTAAGTTACTTTTTACTTGACAAATCACAATATAAATCATAATATATAAGTAAGTTAGCTACAACTAACTTGTTAATATAAGTTTATCATCTCCATTGTTCAAATATTTATCACACTAACTTATATTTACTTGTACAAAAGAACCTTCAAAGGTTCTTTTTATTTTGAAATAGTAAATTATTAGTTAATGTAGTATAATAATATACAAGAAGTATTTATTAATATACAGAAATTCAAACATTAAAAGAGGTCATATGTTTAAACATCAAAAAATCAAAATGCAAGCACCAGAAATGGATGCACTTAAAATGGGAACTAATTGTCAACCCCATGATTTTAATAAAGGCCATATCATTATAGAAAGTAGTTTTGGAGATTCTCATCCTGGTAGTGTACATTTAGATAAAATTGTAAATCGTATATGTCAGAGTTTTGATGAGGCTGATAAATATAAGGGATTTAGATATTTTGCTACTGATATTTGTGATGGTATAGCTCAGGGGCATAGTGGTATGAATTATTCATTAGTATCCAGAGAAGCTCAAACTGATTTGATTGAAATTCATGCCAAAAGTAATCCTTTTGATGCAGGAATTTTTGTGGCAAGCTGTGATAAATCTTTACCAGCACATATGCAAGCTATTGCCAGAGTTAATATTCCTAGTATTCTGATTCCAGGTGGTGTAATGAACAATGGTTCAATGGATTTAACTTTAAATCAAATTGGGGAATATAATGTAAAATTTAAAAAGGGTGAAATTAGCGAGAGTGAATTTGATGAAATAAAAGAGAGTGTTTGTCCCAACAGTGGTGCTTGTAGTTTTTTAGGAACTGCCACTACAATGCAAATAATGGCTGAGGCTCTTGGTTTAACGCCTTTAGGTATGGCAGTAGCCCCAAGTGATACTATTATTAATCATCCCTACTTAAAGAGTATAAATGAAATTGTTGATAATTTAATTAAAAATGATATAACGCCTGATAAAATTATTACTAAAAAATCGCTTGAAAATGCAATGGTAATTCATGCTGCAATTTCAGGATCAACGAACACCCTAATACACTTACCTGCCATAGCTAGTGAAATGGGTTTAAAGATGGATTGGGATTTTTTCAATAAGATAAACAAAAAAGTTAGTAAACTGGTTAATATTAAGCCAGTAGGCATCTTTCCTGCTGAGTATTATAGCTATGCCGGTGGTAGTGTGAGAATAATGAATATTGTTAGAAACTATTTAAACTTGGATTGCCTGACTGTAACTGGTAGATCTTTAGGGGCTGAGTTAGACTTACTAATAAATAGTGGTTATATTGAAAAAAATGAAAAATTATTACTTAAATACAATCTAAAAAAAGAGGATATTATTTTTAACAAGTTAAAAGAAAATAAATTACCAACTACTACAATTCTTAAAGGTAATCTTGCGGAGGATGGTTGTGTGATTAAAACTGATGGTTTAGATAGAAATCTCTTTGATATTTACTTAAGTGCTAAAGTATACAAAAATGAAGCTACAGCTTTTGAGGCCATTATTAAGGGAGAAGTTAAACCTTATAGTGCGATAATTGTTGCTAATGAAGGACCAAGAGGCTCAGGTATGCCTGAAATGTTTTATTTAACTGAAGCTTTAGCCAAAGCCAAAGAATTGGCTGATAATACGGCATTAATTACCGATGGTCGCTTTTCAGGGGCATCAAATGGACCAGTAATTGGTCATGTATCACCTGAGGCAAGTAATGGTGGAGCAATAGGTAAAGTTGTTGATGGTGATTTAATTCATTTAGATTTAATCAATCAAACTATTAACATTTGTAATCAAGATAAAAAAATTCTCAGTAATGATTTATTAAATAAACGTAAATCATTAGAAAATAACCGTACAGATAAAGGTATTTTAGCTAGATATCGAAAAACTGCCAGCTCCGCAATGGAAGGCGCAAAAATATAACTAAGCAAAAAATATAAAACAGAACTTTAAGTAACTTTGAGTTCTGTTTATTTATTTTTAAAAAGATGAATAATCTTTTAGAAAGTGTATTATAATAAAGTGATAAAGGAGAGAAGTATGAAATTAATTGGTGTTGATTATGATGGAACACTATATTGGCCAGATCATCAAATAACTCCAGAGAATTTAGCGATGATTAAAAGGCTAAGAAGTGATGGTCATAAATTTGCGATAGTTTCAGGACGCTCTTTATTGTCTTTAAAGTTTGAAGCTAAAAAATATGGTTTTGAGTGTGACTATTATGTTGGAGATAATGGCGCTATAATTACTGATGGTGATTTTAAATTAATTGAAAAACACAATATTGAGATAGCGGATGCTCAAGCTTTGTTTAGTGATTTAAAAGCTGTGGATTGTTTAAGTATTTCTATTGATAATGGCATGGAGGCGGGCTCTACTGATGCAAAATATTTTCAAAAGTATCAAGATTATCCCAACTTAAGCTGCGAAGATATTTTAAAGCAAAATGATGTAGTTTCAATTAAGGTGGCATTTAATACTTTTTTAGAAGCTTTTGATTTTTCTCAGATTGTGAATGAAAAATATTCTAATATTACCGCTTATCCTAATATTAAAGCAGTAGATATTTGTTTAAAAGGAATATCTAAGGCTACAGGCATAGAAAAACTAATGGAACTAACTCAAGCTGAAGAAGTCTATGTTATTGGTGATGGCCATAATGATATTAGCATGGTAGAGCAGTATCAGGGTTATACAATGGAGCATGGTTGTGCTGAGTTAAAAGTGGTTGCAAAAGAAGTTTTTAAGGATTTAAGAGGATTCGAGGAGGCCATTTATGAGAGGTAGGAGGTTAAAGCTAGCTAAATTTGCACTTTTAACATTTTTAAATTATATTGCTTTTGCTTTTGCTCAATCTTTTCTGGTAACTCGTTTAAGTGATTTGGGCTATAGTCCTGGTGAGCGAGGAATGATTATTGCTTTTGGGGCTTTGTTTACGGTCTTGGGGCAATTTTTTATTGGTTATCTTTGTGATAAGTTGCAAACTAATAAGAAAGTTTTTATTGTTATTAGAATAATATCAGCCATCATTGCTTGGGCTTTCTATACTTTTGGTGATTTAGGTTTAGGTATTGTAGTGCTAAGTGTATTAGGCTTTACCTCTACGGGACAAATGATGATTTCTGTCATGGATAGTTGGGTTCTAGAATCAGATGAATTTTTTGTTAATAACTTCGGTTTGGTAAGAGTTTTTGGATCTTTTGGTTGGATGTTGACAACTTATGTTATTGGTTCGATTATTGATAATTATGGTTATGCTATGGTTGGTAATTTAATCTTATTGTTTTCTACCATTGTAGTCATTTATAGTTGTTTTATTCAAGATTCTAATAAAATTAATGCAGGCAGAGAAATTAAATTAAGTGATATTAAAATCATACTTCAAGATAAAAAGTTTATTCTAGTAGTTGCGATTTTGGCTTTTGCCAATTTATCAGTTTCTTCTGAAACTTATGTAATCATTGAAAAGATGATGCAATTAGGAGCAAGTAATTCGGAAATTGGTTTTAAGTGGGCTTATCAAGCTGCCTTAGAATTACCAATGTTTTTTATGGTAGGTTATATTTTAAAAAGAAAAGGTTATCGTAAGATTTTACCTCTGGTTTTAGTTTTATATGGTATTCGTTGGGTACTATATGGTCTTGCTAATAGCACAGAGCAAATCATTTGGATTACTACCATGCAGTTAATTACTTTCCCATTTTTACAAGTTTGTATGAAAGTTTTAGTTAGTGAGGTTGCACCTAAACACTTATTTACTACTTCTCAAACTTTAGCAGCTTCTATTTATATTGGTTTTGTTACCTTTTTATCACCTTTGTTAACTGGTGTTATGATGGATGCTTTAGGCTTAAATAATACGATTTATATTATTGGTGCAATAATGATTATTCCTTTGGTTTTATTCTTTAAGTTTTTAAAATTACAAGAAGTAAATTAAATAATAGAAACTTAAAATAGGAGAAAATATGAAAGATAAATTAAGTAAAATTATTTCTTTATTATTGATTACTACTTTGTTGTTGAGTGGCTGCGTTAGCAGTGACAATAATCAAATAAATAATGTACAAACCTTAGAATTTGCCATTGAAAATATCAATGAAAATGTCAACGAAGAAGTTGAAATTGCCTTTAAAGAATATTTAGATAAGCAATGGATTGATTATCTAGAGAGTGATGCTTATTCTTTGCATATGAGTGTTAAAGATTATAGTATTTATGATTTAGAGTTACCTGAACAAACTTGGGGCCATTTAAATGAGCAATACCTTTCTGAGTATCAAAGTGATTTGCAAGATAGCTTAGCTGACTTAAAACAAATTGATAGAGCACAATTATCAACTCAAAATCAAAGATATTATGATATTCTTGAGCGCTCATTTGATGATAGTCTTTTACTTGCCAAATATCCTTATCATGAAAACTATTTTTCTCCAAGTAGTGGTGTTACCAGTAATTATCTAACCGCCTTAGTAGAATATCCTTTTTATGATGAACAAGATGTTAAAAATTATTTATTGTTGTTGGCTGACTTAGAAAGATTCTTTGATGAAGTTATTGCTTTTACAGAAATCCAAATTTCCAAAGGTTATTTCATGAGTGATAATACACTTCAGTCTACTATTAATGAAATT
Organism: Erysipelotrichaceae bacterium; assembly: GCA_047971145.1. GTDB lineage: Bacteria > Bacillota_I > Bacilli_A > Erysipelotrichales > Erysipelotrichaceae > JBKDZL01. The sequence continues at coordinate 46,301 of JBKDZL010000050.1, read as the reverse complement.
GATAAATTTATTAGTAAAGTAGAAGATAATGAGTTAATTGTTTCTTTCAATAATAAAATAACTGAGCTAGCAATAAGTAATAGTGAAAAGTATAAAAATGAAAATACTCAAATAGTACAAAATAGTGTTATTGCTAGTTATAATAAAGTTAAGGCTTTTCTAGAGACTAAAATTGGAACTCATACTGGCTCTGGAGCACTTATTGAGTATGATCAAGGGGCAGAATACTATTTAGCCCTAGTGCGGACTAAAAGTAGTAGTGAATACTCTATTGAAGATTTAATGAGTATGATGGAAGATTATCTTAATGAAAATATTGATAAATATTTAAGTTATTTAAGTATTGATAAAGTTAGTAAAGAATATGAGGAATTTAGCTCAGATATAGATGATCCTAATATTATTTTGGATACTCTAGCTGAAAAAATGAAAAATTATTATCCTGATGGACCTGAAACTTCTTATACTGCAACTTATTTGGATCAGAGTATCACAGATGATAATGTAGTTGCCTATTATTTAATACCGCCTGTTGATGATGTTAGCACTAATGTTATTAAAATTAATCCCAATGCAGTTGATCACTATATAGATTTTTATACCACTCTAGCCCATGAGGGATATCCTGGTCATTTATATCAAGTTACTTATCTTTATGAGCAAGATATTCATCCTTACCTGCTACAGCAAAATTATCTAGGTTATACTGAGGGTTGGGCAATGAAGATGGAACTTGATGCTTTAGAGTGGCTAGACTTTGAAAACAAAGAAACTGCAGAACTGTTTAAGTTTGATATTAGATATAGCTATATTTTACAAGCCTACTTAGATTTAGCAATTAATTATTTTGGTTTGGATGTAGCGGGCATTGTTGAGCGTGTTGATTTGAGCGAAACAGCAGCAAAAGCAATTATTAATTCTGTAACAGAAGAGCCAGGACAAATTCTTCCCTATGGTATTGGACTACTATTATTTGATAATTATGAAGCTGAAGCAAAAGAAGCTTTGGGTGATAAATTTAATATCAAAGATTATCATTTAAGTTTATTAAGAAATGGTTTTAGATCATTTGAAGAAGTTAAAAAAGATATTGATTTATATCTTGAATCTCAACAATAAATAAAACTTTAAAAGCTAGTTTTTCTTATTTAATTCTATTTTAAAGAATAATTGAATAAATATTATATAAAGTAAGTAAGATCAAACTAATCATCATTAAAACAAAAATAATAGTTATTTGTCTATTAGTGATTTTTTGGTTAACTAAGGTCCCTAAATAACCACCAACAATTGCGCTAAGACAAATAACAGGTACAAAAGTTAAATCATAACTTAAATAACTGCCATTTACTAACACACTGCTCAGTTTGGCAAGTTGTGAAAAAAAGATAATCGCAATAGAATAAACTGTCGCCTGTTTTAAATCTAAAGAAAATAAAAGCAATAAAACTGCCATATTAATAGGTCCACCACCAATACCTAAAAACACAGATATTGTCCCTAATATTACTCCAATTAAGAAAATGATAAAAGGTTGTTTGATCTGATAAGTTTTAAGATAGCTCTTTATCAAACTATAAATCAAAATCAAAATAAAAATAAGCAACAATAAAATTGATTGAATTAGCTGAACTTTAGTTAAAGCATCTGAACTAGTTAAATTAGAGAAAATATAAGAGCCTAATAAACCACCAACAATTGACCCAAAAGCAATTAATATCACCTTTAATAAATCTAACTTAACACCCGCTTTTAATTGTTTAATGATTGCCACTATGGACATAGTAAAAACTGCAACTGAAGAGAAAAAACTAATTTCACTAACACTATGATAGCCAATTAAGTCTAAGAGTGGTTTGATAATAACACCACCACCTAAGCCAGCTGTGGCACCAAAGAAGGTAGCAATTAAAATAATTAGAGTATAGATCAACAACATATTTTACTTCCAACAATAATAAGTATATTTTTCACCATTAAATTATAGCACAACTAGTATTTTATTCTGAAAGTTTTATGAGCGAAATAATAGATTAAAAGATAACAGATAACTAGTATTACTAAGATTAAACAAGTCAAAATTATTAAAAAAATGAAAGAAGGTGTAATCAGACCAATCAACAAATAAAGCAATGGATAAATTGAGGCTACAATTAAAATGTTTGAAACACTAGTTTTTTCAGTATCAACATAAAATGGTTGAAGTAAATAATAAATAGTTAAGTGAAAATTAGAAAGCACTATTGAAAATAAAATTGGAGTGATAAAATATATTAAATAAACTTCAGAAAACCAAAAATTATTCAACATTATATTAGCAATAATACTAATTAGTACAAAACCACTTCCAATTATTATTGCGACAGGTGTATTAATCATTAAGATAGTCTTTAATCGAATTAAGAATAATTTTCGTAGGTTATCTTTATTTCTAAATAATGAAAAAGTTAGTAAACTGTTGTCACAATTCATAAATAAAGCCTGAATGTAACGCTCAGATTTATTACATATTCCCATTATTAAACCTATATAGGCAAAAAAGGTTGGTAAAGCACCGACAACTTCTTTAGGAATAATTAATGCAGCACAGCTAATAAAAGCGACAGCTATTAAACAAATTGCGCTTGTGATTTTAGTTGAGCGCCATAAGATTTTTCGATGTCTTTTGACAAATAAATCATGGAGTTTTTGAAAACCAAATTTTTTACTTTTAGTTTTGTCAGTAATATCAATCATTCTATCAGCATATAATTGATCAAGATTGTAAACCGCAATTTGCTGCTGAATATAATTACTTAAAATTCTATGGTAGATGAAATGATATTTATCAAATTTAATAATGGGATAAATTGATAATAAGCCGAATAAGATAAAAATTGCCCAAATCAAATAGACAATTACTACGGGAATTGTATAATTAAGAAAAACAAGGAGATATGCTGATAAAAATAATACTAGATAAATTGTTAACAAAAAAGGAAATGTAGTTGGATTTGCTAAATTAATAACTTTACGTTGGTGTAATATTATTTTAATATTACTCACTAATAACTTAGCACCAATACCCGCAAATACATAGGCTAAAGGAACAGTTATACTAGTATAGAAACCAAAAATCACAATAAATAATACAACTCCAACAATATCTTTGACAAAATTATAAAAATAAGTAAATAAAGCCGAGCTTTTGGCACTCATACGCATTAAGCTTATCGCATAATATTTAGGATTATCAGCACTAAACATATTATTTCTACTCATAGCTCCAATTAATAATAAGAAGAATAAAATTGTTAAAGAGATATCAGTAGCTGATCCCGATAATTCAAGTAAGCTCATTGGTATAAAGACAAAAGTAAGAAAATAAAGAAACTTTCCTAAAAAAACTGAAATTATTTCCCAAAGAACATTTATAACATAGCCAAAAACTTTAAAGTTTTTAATAGAGTATAATTTGGTAGGTAAATACTTACCAAGCAAAGGAATTTTCTTTAGGCCAAATAAAAAAACATTAATAGTATAGCTAACTCGCAACTTTATGTTAATACTTATTAATCTAAACATTTTTTTCCTCTTTTAAGGCTAAAAGAATTTTTTGTTTAAAATCAGTACTAGAGATGTTTTCTTTATCAATTTCTTCTAAAACTCCTTGATGTAATAAAACAATTACATCACATAAGTCCACAGCTAGATCGAGTATATGAGTAGAAAATATTGTAATTCTATCAGTTTTCATTGATCTAAGAAAAGATTTCATTTCTTCAGCCGCAATAATATCTAAAGATGTTAAAGGCTCATCTAATAATAAAACATTTGGTTTAGCTAAGAGATTAACTAGCATTTGCATTTTATTTTTCATGCCATGTGAGTAATCTCTCATCAGTTTATCTCGATCATCTTCATCAATATTGATTATTTCAAAATATTGATTAGTATCTTGGTAATTAGGTATTTTATTTATTTCTAAAAAGAATTCTAAAAACTCTCTTCCTGTTAAGAAGCTGGGGACAGTTGGTGTGCTTAAAACATAACCAATATCATCAGTTTCTAGTGCTTTCTTTTGTTGATTAGTAATAAGTATTGACTCACCACCATCGACATCCATATCTTGACTTAAACAGTTGAATAAAGTTGTTTTACCATAGCCGTTTTTAACTAAAAGTCCATAGATTTTACCACTTTTAAATGTATAGTTAATATCTTTTAATACTTCTTTTTTATCAAAGGATTTTTTTAGTCCTGTTATTTGTAGCTCCATAGCTTCTCCTTTAAATAATTTTACTAAAATATGTAGTGAGTATCAAGCTAAATCAGTTGAAAATTTTGCCATTTTTTAGATTGATAGCGCCAAATAAAAATGATGGCTCTTACTATCCAATCCAAAACCATAGCTAAGGCAATACCAATAACGCCCCAATTAAAAATGATAGCAAAAAGCAAAGAAAAAACTAATCTTACTAATAAAGTAGTTCCCATAATAACATACATAGTAAATTTTACATCACCTGCTGCTCTTAAACCATTACTTAAAGGCATCGCAAAAGGTAGAGCTACTGTATTAAAAATATTATGGATAACTACTAAAATAAAGATTAATTCTTTAGTTTGATTACTGAGATTAAAGAATATTAATAATAGTGGTGTCAGAGCAATTATCAGTAAGTTCCAAGGTATGGATAACTTAAGATTTAACTTCATTAACTTTTTAAAATAAAAATCAGCTTGCTCAAGATCATTTGCTCCCATACACTGACCAATAACTGTGATATAAACACTACCCATAGTCATACTCATAATGGCTGCGATTTGCCAAATACTTTGGGCTATTCCATTGGCGGCTATTTGATATGTACCAAAAAGGGCAACCACACTTCCTAAGATTACTTTTGTTAGTTGGAACAGTCCGTTTTCAATTCCATTTGGAAGGGCAATTTTTAAGATTTTTTTCAATAAATTCCAATCAAATTTTAACAACCACTTTTTACTATAAAACACTGTTTGTTGAGAATTAAAACAAAGATAAGTTAAAATAATTGCCGCAACACCTCTTGCGATAAGTGAAGCATAAGCAATTCCAGCCACTCCTGCATTTAAAGTGAAGACTCCAATTAAATTACCAATTACATTAATAATATTGGAAATTAAAGACACATACATAGTAGTACTGGTTTTACCCATACTTCTAAATAAAGAAGATCCGGCATTATAGATGGCTAAGGCAGGATAAGAGTAAGCAGATATTCTTAAGTAGGTGATGCAGGATTCCATAACTGCACTTTCAATTTGCGGAAACAATAAATTAATTAATGCTTCATTAAATAAAACTACTAAAATAGCTGACAGTAAAGAAAACACAATAGAAAACAACAGCAATTGACTAGCTGATTTATTAGCATTTTTACTATCTTTATTACCAATATATTGGCTGATAATTACTGCTCCACCTGCTGCTAGTGCAGTAAAAACAAAAATAAAAATAGTATTAAACATATTAACTAATGAAACTCCAGAAACTGCAGCTTCACCAACAAAACTAACAACAAAAGTATCAATAATTCCCACTAATAGCACTAGTAATTGTTCAAAAAATAGTGGGACAATCATTCTTTTTAAATCATTATCTGTAAACATACTCCCCCCAATAAAATAGTATTATACTACTTAGAGTAAGCTTTAAGTCAACTAAATTATCAAAGTAGTTTTAAAACTTTAATTTTTATGGCTACAATATCATGTTTTAATTCAATTATTTCAGAATACAAATTGCTCATAACTAATATCGGTTTTGTGAGTTTTAATTATTTTCTAACTTGAGATTATAAATTTAGTTTTATAATAATTTAGGGTAATATGTAAAATTATCTAATTTCATTGACATATCAATAGTTATAGCTATATAATTATACAGTTAAAGCAATTGCGGGTGTGGTGAAATTGGCAGACACACTAGACTTAGGATCTAGCGCTTTACGGCATGGGGGTTCAAGTCCCTTCACCCGCACCAATAGTCTTAAAACCCTTTAAATGAAGGGTTTTTTTATTTGGTGGGTGCAAAATGGGTGCAGATTTACATTATTTAATTTATGAAAAACTTCCAGAATTGAATGAAAGATTATTAACTGAAGTTATAGACATAAAAAATTATAAAACTTTTACGCTGCTTTTAAAGAAAATCATAATAGATGTTAAGTAATAGGTTTGAATTTGTGAATTAAAAAAGAACTAACTCTGTTTTTATTAGCAATTAGTCCTTTTTTAAAAATTTTATTTAGCAATTAAGCTAATTGATTTTTTGATTTACCTGTTTCAATAAACTCTTTTAAGTTTTGATAAGAAAACTCTACCATATTACTAACAGCCTCATCAGTATATGATCCAATATGGGGTGTAACAATAACTCTTGGATAGAGTTTTTGAATTCTTGACAATAACTCATCAAAGTCTTTACTAGCAGTATTTTTGTTGAAGTATTTTGATTCATTAGCTAAAACATCAGTACCAAATCCTTGTATTTTTCCACTTTCTACTGCTGATAAGATATCGTCAACATTTTGTAATTCTCCTCTAGAAGTATTGATTAGAATTACTTTATCTTTCATTTTTTTAATCTTATCACTATTAATAAACTCGTCATTAGATCCTTTAAAGTGGGGCATATGCATAGAGATGATATCAGATTCTTTTAACAAGGTGTCTAAGTCTACTTGTTGACAAATATCAGCTAAATAGTCTTTTTCTTCAATATCATAACCAATAACATTTGCTCCTATTCCTTTAAATAATCTGGCGGCAGTGAAGCCAATTTTACCTAAACCAATAATACCTATAGTTGATTTTCTAATTTCTTTACTAAACATAAACTCATCAATTAGATAGTTACCATCTTTTCCCTTATCAGCCATATATTGGGTATGACGCGCTAAACTCATAGCCATTGTTAGTGCTAATTCTGCCACAGCATTTGGTGAGTAGAAAGGAACATAAGCTACTTTTAAACCTAATTCCTTTGCACTTTCTAAGTCAATGTGGTTATAGCCGACAGTGCGTGTTAAAACATATTCTACACCATATTCTTTATAAATGGTCAAATTCTTCTTGTTGGCAGGACATCCTGCTCTCAACATAACTGCTTGTACCCCTTTTGCCAAGTGTACCGTTTCATCATTTAGCAATTCTGGTGTTAAAACCAAATCATAGTTAAAATCTTTATTTAAATTATTGAAGAATTCTCTTTCGACAGGCCTAACTCCATAACATAATAATTTCATTATTTAGTCCTCTAAATAATACCAGCACCACTTAGTGCTGTAAGAATAAATAACCATGAAATGATAGCAATTACTGCTAATACTGTTGATACTAATGAAGCGTTTGAAGAAAATAAAGCTTCCTTATCAAAATTAATAGCATAGCCTACTGCAACTGTTGCCGGTGGTGTTGCCAACATAATAACAATACCAGTAATAGCTAAGTAATTAAGTGGCAAGAAACCAATAGATTTAAAGATAATCATCACCAATAAAATAGCTGCTGGCATTAATACTAATTTTACTGCTGAGTAAACCCAAACATCTTTATCTTTTGTCGCAGCTTTTAGTGGTATTTGTGCTAGAGTCATCCCGATTGCTAACCACGCTAAAGGCGAAGATAAGTTAGCTAAATAGCCAACAGCTCTCATTAGCCAAGGCATAGTATGATCTAAACGGAAAATTGTGCCAGTCCAAGCAGCCTCACCTGCTCCAATGGTTATCTGTGGTAAACTTCCTTGGAAAATCCAAATCAGAAAACCAAAGAAAGTACAAATTACAATTGGATTAACAATAATTTGTTTTAAATTCTTTTTTTCTAATTTTAAACCTGAAAATAAGATAAAACCATATGAATAAAGGAAAACACGATAAGCAATATTAAATAAGTTAGCATACAGTGTTCCCTCAGCTCCTAAGAAGGCAGAGATAATCGGAATTCCGAAAAATGTTGTTGAGCCAAAAATGGTTAATCCTCTAATAGCATCTAACTTCTCACCACGATATTTAATCAAATAAATATAAGAGAATGCTATTAACAATGCATAAGCAATAAAACCAAAAATAAAGGTATTTAAACCTGTAGTAAATGTTTCAGGTCCAATATCTGCCATAAATGCTCTAAAAGCTAAGGCTGGTAATGCAACATTCATTAATACTGCGGTTAAAGCTTTAGGAGCATTTTCTGAAACTTTTCCACTTTTTCTTAAATAATAACCTAATAAAATGATTGAAATAGTAGAAAAAATTGCACCTATAAACTTTTCATCTGAAACTACTTGTAATATTATATCCATAATATTCCCCCTTTTATACCTAAATAATTTTACTTTATTGTTAAAAAAGTGTCAATTTCATTAAAAATGACTAACTTTCACTTAATTATTAATTTAATTATTTGAAACTGTTAAAAAGCTTAGCACTAATGTGATAAAATAATAAAAAGGAGAATTAAATGGGAGAAATAATTAGTGGTAAAGAATTGTCACATAAATTAAGAGATAAAATTAAAGTTGAGATTGAGAATTTTGAGGATAAACCGCACTTAAGTATTGTGATTGTGGGGGCTAATCCTGCTAGTCAGTCTTATGTTAGAGGAAAAATCAAAGCTAGTGCTACAATTGGTATTAAAACCAGCGTGATTGAATTACCAGAGAATGCTAGTGAGAGGGAAGTGATTGTAGCAATTAACAAATTAAATGATGATGATGATGTTCATGCTATTTTAGTGCAATTACCATTACCTAATCACATCGATAGTGATAAAGTTTTAGAAACAGTTTATTATAGTAAAGATGTCGATGGGTTTCATCCGATTAATGTCGCTAATTTATATTTAAATAAAGAGTGTATTAAGCCTTGCACTCCTTATGGTATTGTTAAAATGATTGAATCAATTGATTATGACTTAAGTGGTAAAGAGGTTGTGATGATTGGTCGCAGTAATATTGTTGGCAAGCCTTTGGCATCAATGTTGTTGCATAAAAATGCTACTGTTACTATTTGTCATAGTAAAACTAAAGATTTAGCCTCAGTTGCCAAGCGTGCTGATGTTTTAATAGTTGCGATGGGTAAAGAGAAATTTATTACTAAAGATATGGTTAAACCACAGGCAGTTGTTATTGATGTTGGCGTTAATCGAATGAATAATGGCAAACTTTGTGGTGATGTTGATTTTGATAATGTTAAAGATGTTGCTGCCTATATTACTCCGGTTCCAGGTGGAGTGGGTCCAATGACTATTACTATGTTAATGCATAATACAGTTGAATGCTTTAAAAAGTTGAACACTAAATAAGTAAAATTATTATCAAGGTTAGGAGGAGAAATGTTTGTACTTAAGTTACAAAAGCTAATCAATGGCAAAAACAATGAAGAAGATATTTTTGTCAATATCGCTCATTATCTTTTAAAACGCATTAGAAAAGATAATAGTAAGTTGTTTATTGAAGATATCGCTCATGATTGTTTTACATCAGCCGGTTCAGTATCACGCTTTGTGAGACATTTAGGATATAATAGTTTTTTAGAATTCAAAAATGCTTACTTGGCGACAAGTTTAGAATTAGATGAAATGATCATTGATTTGCAAGTAAAAAATAAACCAGGGTTAATTGCCAAAGAAACAACAGAAAAACAAGTTAAAAGGATAATTGCTTCACTAGAGGGTATGATTAATAATTTTGATTATCACGAAATAAAAAACTTAACCCAAATGATAGATGAAGCTAATAATGTTAATATTTTTGCCACACACATTCCTGGTAATATTTCAGAAATTTTTCAACATGAATTATTAGTAGCGGGCAAACATTGTCTTTATTATCCTACTCATGAAGCTCAATTGAAACAAGCTGATGATTTAGCAAAAGGCGATTTAGCATTTGTGGCATCTTTAGATGGCTCTTTTGTGATGGATAAGGAGCTGACTATTAAAATTGTCAAATCCAGTGCTAAGTCGGTATTGCTGACCCAGAATCCTACGATGAAGTTTTCTGAGAGTTTTGATTATATTGTATCACTGGGTTCTAAAGATCATGAGTCTGTTGGTAAATATAAGTTGTTGCTGTTTTATGAGTTATTGGCAAAGAATTATTATCAAAATTATTTATAGTATTTATTGAGAATTAATTATAAAGAAAAGGTTGATAGAAATATCAAATTAATAAATTGAAATTGTCTTTAAATATTGGCTCATATATTTTTTCGGACAAAATTGTCGATGATAAAAAATATTGATAGAGAAATTAGTGAACAAGGGATCAATCTAAAACCACGATTCAAGTAATTTCGCTCTTTTATTTTTGCAATGACATAGTTTTGATATAATTTGTTGTTATTTGTTGATTTTGATTTTTTCTGTGATACCATATTATTGTAATAAATGGTTGGTCTACTATTCAAGGACAACATACAAAAATTTTTTCAAACCCTTTGCTATTAATCATTCTATTAATTTTAGGAGTATTATTAGTATTTAGAGTTGTTAGTGGTATCAAATATATAAAATCAGAGTTCTTTTCACTATGTAACGAATAAAACATTGGTCTTAAATCAAGCTTTGTTTGATTAATTCTATCAGAAATTTGGCAATTATTATTTTTTAAAAATGCTATTCATGATGAATTTACTTTGTATAATGAGTTATTCTTTATTATTCCTCCAAAAAGAAAAAAAGAGCAAGTGTTGCCCTTTTACAAGACTACAAATTTATAATATCCCCTGTAGTTTGGCTTATTTAACAAACAGAACCACTATTCTCCTATTTGTATATTAATAATATATCACATATCATATGTAGTATTAACAATATTTCTTGCACGATTTTTTTAGGCGAAGATAACGGTATTAGGTAATCTTTATTTTCTATTTTAATTTTAGTAAAAAGATAAGGGCGAAGTTGTTCCTTGCTACTCTAATATCTATGTCGATTTTATATAGAGCGTCAAGAAATTCTGCACTAACATCATATTATTGTATTTTATTCATATATTATTCTTCTCTTTATATTAACCTTAGTAAAATGATATCGTGAAACGTGTAAAAACACAAAAAAGAGAGAATATTTATTATTCTCTCATCTTTAATGTTGACACTTATAAGGCTGTCTACACCTAATCTAACCAGGACATTATATCATGTATTCTTAAAATATCAAGATATAAAATCTGCTGCTTCAATTTCTTTTTTGTAATTTGTCATATAATATCACCTCTTGTTTATAGTATAACCCATTATTATGTATAAAAAAAAGAACAGTTTAACTGCTCTTTCTTTCTAAATTTAAATCTCAATCTTTTTTATTTTATAAAAATCATTTCAAATAATAAAAACAGGTTTATTTAAAGGTGTCACTCTTATAGGTTGTCCTTATATAATAACATTGTAAACGTTTACAACTTAGGAGGAAACAATGAAATTAAGAAAAGACTTTTATTGGGGAAACTCCGTTTCTAGTATGCAGACTGAGGGTGCTTGGAACGAAGGTGGTAAAGGAATGTCGGTTTACGACATTAGAGAAGCTGGTGAAAATCAATCTGATTGGAAAGTGGCTACCGATAGTTACCATCGTTATTTAGAAGATTTTGATTTAATGCAAGAAGTAGGGATGAATATGTATCGCTTCCAAATTTCTTGGAGTAGAGTTTGCCCTGAAGGGGATGGAGAATTCAATGAAGAAGGCATCGCTTTTTATGACAAATTCATTGATGATTTGCTTGCTAGAGGGATTGAACCAATGATTTGCTTATATCATTTTGATATGCCACTATCATTAGCTCAAAGATATAACGGTTTTATTAGTAAAGAAGTAGTAAATGCTTTTAAACGTTATGGTACTGAAATGGTTAAAAGATTTGGTGGTAAAGTTAAGCATTGGCTGACTTTTAATGAGCAGAATATTTTTCATTTTGATGAAGGTTTTAGAATTTCTGGCTACTTAAAAGGTGATAAAACCCTAGAAGAATTATACAGGATTTCCCATAATACTATGTTGGCTCACGCTTATATAGCTAACTACATTCATGAAAATACTGATTGTAAAATTTCTGGGATGTTAGCTTATGCGGAGGTTTATCCAGCGACTTGTCATCCAATGGATATTAAAATGGCAAGAGAAATCGATGAATTTTTGAATATGAACTTAATTGATGCCTTTGTCACAGGAACTTATTCAAAAACAGTTATGGCTTATGCAAAGAATAATAATATTGATATGAATATTCTGCCAGGGGAAATGGAAGAAATTAGTAAATTAAGAAGTGATTATATTACTTTTAGTTACTATCGATCAACTACAATAGATCACACTTTAGTAAGTGAGGGTTGTTCTCCTAATTATTATTTAGAAGAAGGTGCTAAAGATAACCCTAATATTGGTACTACTGAGTGGAATTGGCAAATTGATGCCTTAGGTTTTAGAGATGTTATCAATAAACTATATAATCGCTCAAAATTACCAATTTTCCCAATTGAGAATGGCATAGGTGTCATAGAGACTTGGGATGGTAAAAATATGATTCAAGATACATATAGAATTGAATATCATCGTGATCATATTCAAGCGATGATTGATGCTCAACATGAAGATGGTATTGAGATCTTAGGATACTTAGGTTGGGGACTAATCGATATTCTAAGCTCACAAGCAGATATGCGTAAGCGTTATGGCTTAGTTTATGTCAATAGAGAAAATCATGAGTTAAAAGATTTAAAAAGAGTTAAAAAATTAAGCTTTGATTGGTTTAAAGAAGTAACAAGCAGTAATGGTGAGAAGTTATAAAGGAGAAAATATGTTTAATTTAGAAAATTCAAAGTTTTTCCAAAAGTTCGTTGCCATCGCTAGTAAAATTGGAGAACAAATTCATTTGTCTTCATTAAGAGATGGTTTTGCAACTTTAATGCCTCTGTTTATTTTAGCAGGGCTAGCTGTTTTAGTGAATCATGTTATTTTTCCTTTCTTTTTAGAAGGAGAAACACTAAGTACAGTTAATATGTTCGGTAATGCTTTAACTAATGGTACGCTGAATATCGCTGGTTTATTATTATGTCCAGCTATCGCTTACTCATTGGCGAAAAATAGGGGTTTTAGCACTCCATTTACCGCATCAATGGTAGCTTTATCTACTTTAGTTATTATGATGCCAATGAGTGTGATGATGACTCCAGCTGGTTTAGAGGAAGCAGTTAGTATTTCTGGAGTTTTGACTTTTGGTAACATTGGTACTACTGGAATGTTTGCGGGTATCTTAGTTGGTTTAGGTTCTACTGAAATTTTTACTAGATTATCTGGTTTAAAACAGTTAAGAATTAATTTAGGTACAGATGTGCCACCGGCAGTTGGTAAAGCATTTAGCACTATGGTGCCAACAATTATTACTTTATCAATTTTTGCTGCTTTAAATTTATTCTTATTTGTAGTGGTTGGTGCTGATTTGATTACTTTAATTACTAATTTAATTCAAGCACCACTTAGAGGTATTAGTACTAGTTTGATTGGTTATTTATTCTTGTATAGCTTAGGTAATATGTTATTTGCTTTTGGTATTCATCAATCAGTAATTAACGGGCCATTTACTGAGCCATTCTTATTGATGAACATGAATGAAAATATGTTAGCTTTCCAAAATGGTGAGGAACCTATGCATATTTTAAACTCATCATTCCAAGCAGTTTATGCTCAAATGGGTGGTACAGGGGCAACAATCTCTTTAATAATTGCGATCTTCTTATTTTCAAAAAGACGCTCTAATAAAGAAATTGCCAAATTAGCAGTAGCGCCAGGTATCTTTGAAATTAATGAGCCAATTATCTTTGGTATTCCTATTGTTTATAACTTGCCGTTAATGATTCCTTTTGTTTTATTACCGGTTCTACAAACATTAATTGGATATTTTGCTACTTCTATTGGTTTAGTAAGTATTCTTAAAGTTCAAATTCCATGGATTACTCCACCAATAATTAGTGGTTGGTTAGCTTCAGCTGGTGATATCAGAGTACCTATTTTACAAATCTTCTTAATTATTTTTGGGGTAATATGTTATCTACCATTCTTGAAGATTAGTGATATGGTGGCAGAGCGTGCAGCTGCTAAGAGTGCTGAGAATTAGAAAAACGTAAGTATTAATAAGACTGATTTCTAGTGAATCAGTCTTTACTTTTTATAAGAAACCAAACACTTTAAGCTATGTTTTAATAGTGTGAAATATTAGGAGAAATAAAATGGAAATGATTAAATTACAGCCTACTTGTAAAGATTATTTATGGGGTGGCGTTCGACTTAAAGAAGAATATAATGTTAAAACCCCATTAGATATTGTTGCTGAAGCATGGCAATTGAGTGCTCATAAAGATGGGCCAGCATTAATCGCCAATGGTAAATATCAAGGAAAAAACTTTATTGAGTATTTACAAATACAAGGCAAAGAGTGTTGGGGTAGTAAACTTCAGAAATATGATAATTTCCCAATTTTAATTAAATTCATTGATGCCAAACAAGCTTTATCAATTCAAGTACATCCTAATGATGAGTATGCACTAAAACATGAGGGTGAGTATGGCAAAAATGAGATGTGGTATATAGTTGATTGTGATGAGGATTCCTATATCTACTTTGGAGTTAATAAAAAAATCACAAAAACAGAATATCAACAACATCTCAAAGCTGGGACAATTTTAGAAATACTAAACAAAGTAAAAGTAAAAAAAGGAGATTGTTTTTTCATTAAAGCTGGGACAATACATGCCATTGGTGAGGGTTGTTTAATTTGTGAGATTCAACAAAACTCTAATTCTACATATAGAATATATGATTTTGATAGAGTTGGTGTTGATGGGAAGAAAAGAGAATTGCATATTGATAAGGCAATTGAGGTAAGTATTTTGGAGCCAACTGCTAGCAACTCTACTATCGTAAATACCATTACTGATAGTAATTATCAAGAAAGAACTTTAGCAGCTGGTGAGTATTTTAAAGCTAAAGAATATCAATTACAAGGAGAATTAACAATCGAGGTAACAAAGGAAAGTTTTGTGTCATTGATTATTTTAGAAGGGTCTTTAGTGCTGAAGCATAAACAACAAATTTTAAAATTAAAAAAAGGCGAGAGTGTCTTTTTGCCAGCTGATTTAGGAGAAATTAAGATTGAAGGAAAAGCTCATTTTATTAAAACAAATTTTTAAATAACAAAACCAAAGGAGACAATATGAAATATAGTGTAGGTATAGATATTGGTGGAACCAACACCAGAATTGCGATAATTGATGATAATTATCAAATTATTGAAAGAGTGCAATTTTCAACAAATACTCAAGATGTATATGCAACTTTAAATACTATTAAAGAGAAATTGGCTAAATTTGATTATCCTTATGTGGCTGTGGGTTTAAGTGCTCCTGGTCCTTTAGATTTAATAAATGGAGTGATTTTAGAAGCTCCTAATTTAGGTGAGAATTGGTGGAATTTTTCCATTAGTGCTGAATTATCAAATTTATTAAATAGACCGGTTTATTTAGATAATGATGCCAATCTAGCTGCCTTAGCTGAGGCAGTGGTGGGTGAGGGCAAAGATTATAATCATGTGCAGTTTTTAACTATTTCTACTGGTTTGGGCTCAGGCTTAGTTATTGATAAGAATATTTATCTTGGTGCTCATGGTTTTGCCCATGAAATAGCGAATATTTGTTTATGGAGAAATGGTCCTCAACACGGAAATTTATTCCCTGGTGGAATTGAAGCTATCTGCTCAGGTAGTGCCATAACTAATAGAGCACAGAAAGCTAATCTTCTAGTTAATCATGCTGGCGATGTTAATGATTTAGCTTTAATGAAAAATCCTATAGCTTTAGAAATAATGAGTGATGCGAAAGAATACTTAGCTAATGCCATTGCGATAATATATGCTTTTATTGATCCTGATATTGTTATTTTAGGTGGCTCAGTTGCGCTAAAAATACCTAATTTTGTCAGTGAGGTTGAGTTGTTGGTTAAAAAGAGAGTATTTAATTGCATCAAACCATATATTAATATTAGAAAATCAACCTTAAATGAAGATAGTGGCTTGATAGGTGCTGCTATTTTAGCTTTTCAAAAGCAAGCTTTGAGCTAAGGTGTGATAATTTGTCTGGTTAGATAATAATATACTAATAAGTGGAGAACAATTTATAATAAAATCTCTTGATTTTAGTATAAATTAAAAGATAGTGTATAATGTAACTGGATAAACTGGAGGCTAATGATGATAAAAAGATATTCAAGAGATGAAATGAGTGATGTTTTTAGTGAGCAGAGTAAGTGGGATGCATTTTTAAAGGTGGAAATCTTGTCGGCTGAGGCTTGGAGTAAGCTGCATGTTATTCCTGAGGAAGATGTAGAAAAACTATGGGATAAAGCTAGTTTTAAAATTGAAAGAATTTTAGAAATTGAAAAAGAAACTAAGCATGATATTGTCGCTTTTACTAGAAATATTAGTGAATCATTAGGTGAGGAAAAACGTTGGGTTCATTACGGTTTAACATCTACTGATGTTGTAGATACTGGTAATGGCTATATTTTAAAACAGGCTAATCAAATTATTAGAGAAGATTTGAAGTTGTTTTTAGAGGTTTTAAAAAATAGAGCCTTAGAATTTAAGAATACACCATGTATTGGTAGAACTCATGGAGTGCATGCTGATATTACTTCCTTTGGTTTGAAGTGGGCTCTTTGGTATGATGAAATGCAAAGAAATATTCAACGCTTTGAGGTGGCTGCAAAGGAGGTTGAGTTTGGTAAGATTAGTGGTGCAGTAGGAAATTTTGCGAATACACCACCTTTTGTTCAAGATTATGTTTGTGAGAACTTAGGAATTGGCAGTGCTAAAATTTCAACTCAAACTTTACAAAGAGATCGACATGCTAATTATTTATCAAGTTTAGCTCTGATAGCAACTAGTATGGAAAAGATTGCTGTGGAAATTAGACATTTACAACGAACAGAAGTTAGAGAAGTAGAGGAGGGTTTTGGCAAAGGACAAAAAGGTTCTTCAGCTATGCCGCATAAGCGTAATCCTATTTCTAGTGAAAATATTTGTGGTTGTGCTAGGGTGATTAGAGGTTATATGAATGCTGCTTTTGATGATGTGGCTTTATGGCATGAAAGAGACATTTCCCACTCAGCAGTAGAGCGTATTATTCTTCCTGATGCTCTGATTTTATTGGATTATATGCTTCATCGCTATACTGGAGTACTCAAGGATTTAGGGGTTTTTCCTGAGCGGATGTTGAATAATATTTATCAAACAAATGGAGTTATTTTTACTCAAAGAGTGATGATTGCTCTAATTGATAAAGGTTTAGCTCGAGAGCAAGCCTATGATTTAGTTCAGCCACTGGCAATGGACGCTTGGCAAAATAATAAAAAATTTAAAGAATTACTTTATAGTAGTGATGAGTTATTTAAGTATCTAAATAAAGCAGAAATTGAAGAGTGCTTTACTCTGGATTATTATCTAGCAAGAGTTGATGATATTTATCAAAGAGTTGGTATTGAATAAATTAGAGTTTGCTCAAAGATTAGTTATTACTTAACAATTTACGTTGAACATCTAGAGCTAATATGATAAAATTAAAAAGTAAATATTAATAGCATTTTGTATAGTTAGGGGATTGGCCCAAAGTTTCGACCTTGGACCGTAAATACAAGACTACACAGTGTATAAACTGAAATGTTTTTTTGTTTCTTTTTGTACCAAACAGGAGGAATGAATGAACAATTTTAGAAATTCAAAAAATATAGAATTATTAAGTACTTGTTTTCAAGTGCTTTTTTTGTTGCGAGGTGATAGACATGAATAAAGTTGCAATTATTATGGGCTCTAAGAGCGATTGGCCTATTATGGAGAGTGCTTGTCAAGTTTTAGCTGATTTTGGTATTAGTTATCATAAAGAGGTAATCAGTGCTCATCGTACTCCAGAAAAAATGTTATCTTTTGCTAAGAGTGCTTACGATAATGGTTATAGTGTTATTATTGCTGGAGCTGGTGGAGCTGCTCATTTACCAGGTATGGTAGCTAGTATGAGCTGTTTACCAGTAATTGGGGTTCCCATTAAACTCAAAAGCTTAGATGGCTTAGATTCTCTACTTTCAATAGTACAAATGCCCAAAGGGGTGCCAGTTGCCACAGTCGCAATCAATAATGCTACTAATGCAGGATTATTAGCTGCTCAAATTATTGGCACTAAAGATCAAGATATTGCCAAAAAGATGATTAAATATAAAGCAGATTTACAATTAGTAATTGAAAGAGAGCATAAATTAGACTAATGCATATCGGAATAATAGGTGGTGGCCAATTGGGGATGATGTTAACTCAAGCAGCTCATAAATTAAATCACAAAGTTACAATATTAGACCCAAGTGTTAATTGCTCTGCAGGATTAATTGCGGATAAGCAAATAGTCGCAAAATTTAATAATGAGAGAGCTTTAGAATCATTAGCAAGTATGGTTGATGTTTTAACTTATGAGTTTGAGAATATTGATTACCAATTAATTAAAAAATTAGCTAAAAAATATTATATTCCTCAGGGCTTTTTGCCTCTTAAATATTCCCAACAGCGCTTTGTTGAAAAAACACAGGCAGTTAATTGTGGTCTTAATACAAATAAGTTTACCAAAATTAATACTATTGAAGAATTGAATAAAGCAGTTCAAGAATTTGGTTATCCTTGTGTTTTAAAAACTTGTCGTTGGGGTTATGATGGCAAAGGACAATATGTTATTAGAAGTGTTGATGATTTAAAAAAGGCTAGTGAGTTATTAAATGTTGAGTGTTTATTAGAAGAGTATATAGATTTTGATATTGAAGCTAGTGTTTTAATCATTAGAGATTTAACGGGGCATATTATTACTTATCCAGCTGCGCTTAACCAACATAAAAATAATATTTTATTTAAAAGCACTTGGTTAAATAATGCAGACATTAACCATAAATTGCAAAAAGCGGCGAGTGATTTAATGCTCAAGAGTGATTTGTTTGGAATTTTGGTTATAGAGTTCTTCATTAAAGATCAAGAAATCTATTTTAATGAAATGGCACCCAGACCACATAATTCTTTTCATGCTAGTATTGAAGGCTGTAATATTTCCCAATTTGAAGCTTTAATAAGAGTAATTACTAAGATGGATATTCCGCCAATTAAACTTGAAAAACCAACAGTTATGTTTAATGTTTTAGGACAAGATTTGAAACCAACAATAAATTATTTAAGTAAAAATAAAGTGAATGCTACTTTACATGACTATCATAAAAATGAAATTAAAGAAAATCGTAAAATGGCACATTTAACTTTTTATAATACGGATATTGCAAAGTTAAATAGTGAGGTTAGTGATTATTTGAGGGAGGTTTATGGTGAATAAGCGAATATTTGTTGAGAAAAAATTAGGTTTTAGAGTAGAAGCTGATAGTTTAAAAGCTGAATTTAATCAGAATTTAAAATTACAGATTAAATCATTACATTTGTTTAATGTTTATGACATTTTTAATATTAGTGAGAATTTATATCACCAAAGTCTCAAAACAGTTTTTGGTGAGGTTGTGACGGATTTGATTAGTGAAGAATTAGATTTAGTCGATAAAAAATATTTAGCAATTGAATATTTACCAGGCACTTTCGATCAAAGAGCAACATCTGCTCAAGAGTGCTTAGCTCTGTTAGATCCAAGCAGTGAAACAATGGTTAAAAGTGCTAAATTATTATTAATTGAAGGAGTAAGTGATTTAGAGCTAGAGTTGATTAAGAATTATTATTTAAATAATATTGAATCAAGAATTAAGGATTTAAATGAATTCAGTAAGAGTGAGTATGTTAAGCAAAGTAAAGTACAAATTTACCACGATTTTATTAAATTAAACTCTAATCAATTAGAAAATTTTTGGCAAAATAAAGCTTTTGCGATGAGTTTAGCTGATCTTAAGTATATTCAAGAATATTTTATAGCGGAGCAAAGAAACCCTAATGAAGTGGAGTTGGCTTTGTTGGATACTTATTGGTCTGATCATTGTCGTCATACTACTTTTGAAACTATCTTAGAAAATATTAAGTTTGAGAGTAGTACTTTTATAGAAGAAATTCAGAAAAGTTATGAATATTATCTTCGTTTGCGTCAAGTTTTGAAGCGAGCTGATAAACCTGAAACTTTAATGGATATTGCGACCATTTATGGCAAGTATTTACGTTTTAATGGGCAATTAGAAGATTTAGAGCTAAGTGATGAAATTAATGCTTGTAGTGTCTATATTGATGTCGATGTCGATGGTAAGTTAGAAAAATGGTTATTGATGTTTAAAAATGAAACTCATAATCATCCAACAGAAATTGAGCCTTTTGGTGGTGCTTCCACTTGTATTGGTGGTGCCATCAGAGATCCTCTTAGTGGCCGATCATATGTTTATCAAGCAATGCGTATTAGTGGTTGTGCCAATGTTTTAGAGAGTTTTGAGGATACTTTGGCTAATAAGCTACCACAGTCAAGCATTAGTACAGGGGCTACTTGTGGTTATTCTAGTTATGGTAATCAAATTGGATTGGCGACAAGTTATGTTAGAGAGTTATATCATCAAGGCTATCGGGCAAAACATATGGAAGTAGGGGCAGTAGTAGGGGCAATACCTGCTGATTATATTAGACGAGAAAAGCCAGTAGCTGGCGATGTAGTTATTATGTTAGGTGGTAAAACTGGAAGAGATGGTATTGGTGGTGCCACTGGATCATCTAAGCAACATAATGATCAAACATTAACGATTGCCACCTCCGAAGTTCAAAAAGGCAACGCTCCGGAAGAGCGTAAAATTCAAAGACTATTTAGAAATAAAAAAGTTACTAGATTAATCAAGAAGTCTAATGATTTTGGAGCAGGTGGTGTCAGTGTAGCAATCGGTGAGATTGCCGATAGTTTAGATATTTACCTAGATAATATTGAGACAAAATATAGTGGACTTAATGCCTTAGAATTAGCAATCAGTGAATCACAAGAGCGCATGGCAGTAGTGGTTGAAGCAGGTGATGTTGAAAGTTTTATTGAATATGCCAGAGCAGAAAACTTGAAAGCTTATAAAATTGCGGATGTCAAAGATCATCAGCGCTTAAGAATGTATTATCAGAATGAGCTAGTAGTAGATATTGCCAGAGAATTTATTGAGACAAGTGGCATTCGACAAAGCAGTGATGTTATTGTCAAAGCTGATAATTTAAATAATCCTTTTGTTAGTAAGAAGTATGACAATTTACATCAAACTTTATTAGATAACTTAAAAGATTTAAATATTTGTAGTCAAAAAGCTTTAGTAGAAAACTTTGATAATAGTGTTGGAGCTGGTAGTGTTTTACTAGCTTATGGTGGTAAATATCAAAGGACACCCGCTCAAGTTTCTGTTGCGAAGCTACCAGTTTTAAATGGTGATACTAACACCACATCCTTATTAGCATATGGTTATAATCCTTTTATTAGTGAGTATTCACCTTATTTAGGGTCGCAATATGCAGTGGTAGAGTCTTTGAGTAAAATAGTGGCCACAGGAGCTAGTTATCAAAAGGTCAGATTTTCTTTTCAAGAATATTTTGAAAAATTAGCCAATGATCCTCAGAAATGGGGTAAAGCTTTTAGCTCTTTACTAGGAGCGCTAAAAATTCAAAGTGATTTTGAATTACCCGCCATTGGTGGTAAGGATTCAATGAGTGGTAGTTACCTAGATTATCATGTACCACCTACTTTGATTGCCTTTGGTGTTACCACAGAAAATATCAAGAATATTATTAGTCCTGAATTTAAAGATGTCAACAATCATTTATATTTAATTAAGCATCAACCCTTAGATAAACATTTAATAAATAGTGCAGAGCTGATGAAGAATTTCGATTTTATTTATCAAAATATTAAAAGTGGCAAGATTGTTTCTGCGATGGCTTTAGAATTTGGTGGTTTGAGTGAAGCTTTAGTAAAAATGGCTATTGGTAATGAAATAGGCTTTAGTGTTAAAACTGATTTAGATTTATTTGCCTATGATTATGGCAGTATTGTCATAGAGAGTAAAGAAGAATTAGATTGGCCTTCAGCTTTCTTTTTGGGTAAAACAAGTAAGAGCATTTTATTAAATGAAACTAGTTTTAGTTTTAGTGAATTAAATGCTGCCTTAGAGTCTACCTTGGAGAGTGTTTATCCAAGTTTAAAGGAAAATGCAGTACTGCCAACTGATAATTATTATCAGGTAGAAAAACTCATTAATAAAAAAATAAGAAAAGAAGTAAAAGTATTATTACCAGTTTTTCCTGGTACTAATAGTGAGTATGATATGGATAGAGCTTTTAGTAGAGCTGGTGGTATTGTTAAACAATATGTCTTTAAAAATATTGATGCTGAGGCTATTAGACTATCTTGTCATGAGCTAGCTGAGTTAATTGATAATAGTGATATTTTTGCGATTAGTGGTGGATTTTCAGCAGGTGATGAGCCAGATGGTAGTGGTAAGTTTATTGTCAATATTTTAAATAATCATTTAGTACGCTCCGCTATTGATCGATTGTTAGCCAGATCAGGTTTAATATTAGGTATTTGCAATGGTTTTCAAGCTTTGATTAAATCGGGATTATTACCTTATGGTCAAATTCAAGAAGTAAATGAGAATAGTCCAACCTTGTTTAAAAATGATTGTAATCGACATATTGCCAAAATGGCAAAAACTGAAATCATCAGTAATATGTCACCTTGGTTAAATAACTTTAAGTGTGCTCAGATTCATAATGTTGCGATTAGTCATGGTGAGGGCAAATTTGTCATTAATCAAAGGGAAGCTAAAGAGTTATTTGAGCAGGGAATGGTTGCTTTTAAATATAGTGGAACTAATCCTAATGGCTCAGATTATGATATTGAGGGAATAACATCAAAATGTGGACATATTCTTGGTAAAATGGCACATAGTGAAAGATATACAGCTGGTATTTATAAGAACATTGATGGTGATAAAAACCAAGATATTTTCAAAAATGCGATAGATTATTTAAGGGGGCAATAAATATGCAAAAAAAAGAGTTTATTTATGAAGGAAAAGCTAAACAAGTTTATAGTACAGATGATGAAAATCTAGTTATCATTCATTATAAAGACGATGCGACAGCTTTTAATGGTGTCAAAAAAGATACGATTAACAATAAAGGTATCATCAATAATAAGATAACTGAGTTGTTGTTTAGTTATTTGGCTAAAAATGGGATTCCTACTCACTTTATCAAGCGCTTAAATGAGCGAGATCAACTATGTCAAAAAGTAAATATTATTCCTTTAGAAGTTATTGTAAGAAATGTTATTGCCGGCTCGATGGCTAAAAGATTAGCCATCAGTGAGGGTACTGTTGCTAAAAAAACTATTTTTGAAATGTCTTATAAAAATGATGAATTAGGTGATCCGCTAATTAATGATGATCATGCTTTAGCACTTGGCTTAGTTAGCTGTGCTGAGTTAGAACAAATTCGCAAGCTAACATTAGAAATTAATGAGTTATTAAAGAAAATTTTTATTGAAGAGAAAATTATTTTAGTTGATTTTAAAATTGAATTTGGTAAGAATCATTTAAATCAAATAGTTTTAGCTGATGAAATTAGTCCTGATACGTGTCGTTTGTGGGATGCTAATACTAATGAGAAATTAGATAAAGATCGCTTTAGAAGAGATTTAGGCTCAGTAGAGGCTGCTTATTTAGAAATTCTAGAAAGGTTATCTTAGGTATACTTATGAATGAAATTACTTGTTTGTTTGACAATAAAATGAATGAAGAGTGTGGAGTTTTTGGTATTTTTGCTGTTAGTAATGCGGCTGAGTATATTTATTATGGACTTCATGCTCTACAACATCGAGGACAAGAAGGTGCTGGTATTGTCACTTATGGTAAAGATTTTCAAGTTTATAAGGGTGAGGGTCTAGTTCATAATATCTTTAGTTCTGATACTCTGGCGAAGTTTAGTGGTAACTGTGGTATTGGTCATGTTAGATATTCTACTACTGGTGGTAATAATCTTTTAAATGTTCAGCCATTTCTTTTTAGATCTTATGATGAATCTTTTGCTTTGGCGCATAATGGCAACTTAGTGAATGCTGAAGAATTAAAAAGAGACTTAGAGAAAAAAGGAAGTATTTTTCAAACAACTAGTGATTCAGAAATAGTGGCTCATTTAATTAAAAGAGAAACTGGAACTTTTATGGAAAAGTTAAAAAAATCTTTGCAGCAATTAGAAGGAGCATTTGCATTTTTGTTTTTAAAAGAAAATGAATTATATGTTGCCTTAGACAATAAGGCAATGAGACCACTCTCACTGGCTAGTATTAATGGTGGTTATGTTGTTGCTAGTGAGAGCTGTGCTTTTAATGTGATAGGAGCTAAATTTATCAGGGATATTCAACCAGCTGAAATTGTGAAAATATCAGATCAAGGAATTGAGACAGACTTTTATGCTTTAGAAGCTGGTCGTAGTATTTGTGCAATGGAATATATTTACTTTGCACGACCTGATAGTGATATTGAGGGAATTAATGTTCATTTAAGTCGTAAAAATGCAGGCAAAATTTTAGCTAAACAAGCAGTGATTGAAGCCGATATTGTGGTGGGGGTACCTGATTCAGGCTTATCAGGAGCTAGTGGTTATGCTGAGGCTAGTGGTATACCCTTAGAAATGGGTTTAGTTAAAAATAAATACTCAGGCAGAACCTTTATTCAACCAACCACCATTTTAAGAGAAGTAGGAGTTAAGATGAAACTGTCTGCTGTCCCTTCTATTATTAAGGATAAAAGAGTTATTCTAGTTGATGATTCGATTGTTCGAGGTACTACCTCAAAGAGAATTGTCCAAATGTTAAAAAGTGCTGGGGCAAAAGAAGTTCACTTACGTATTTTAGCGCCAGAGATTAAATATCCCTGTTTTTATGGTGTGGATTTTTCTACTATTGATGAGCTGATAAGTGGTCACAAAACTGTAAGTGATTTGTGTGAGTATATTAGTGCAGATAGTTTAGCTTTTATTTCTCTTGATAATTTACACCGAGCCATTGGTAGTAGTGGGATGTGCTGTGCTTGTTTTGATAAGAAGTATCCAACTAAATTATATAGTAATAAAAAAAGCTTGGAGGTAAAATAATGAGCAACAAATATGCAGAGGCAGGAGTTAATTTAGAGGCAGGCTATAAAGCAGTAGAGCGTATTAAAAAACATGTTTCAAAAACTTCAAGACTGGGAGTTCTAGGAGCTTTGGGTGGTTTTGGTGGAATGTTTGATTTGAGTAGTTTAAACTTGAGTGAGCCTGTTTTAGTTAGTGGCACTGATGGTGTTGGTACTAAGTTGATGGTGGCTCAACACTTAAGTAAGCATGATACTATTGGTATTGATTTAGTAGCAATGTGTGTTAATGATGTTTTGGCAGTAGGAGCTGAGCCTTTGTTCTTTTTAGACTATATTGCGATAGGTAAAAATAAACCGGAATTAATTGAGGAAATTGTGGCCGGAGTAGCAACTGGTTGTCAAATTGCCAATTGTGCTTTAGTTGGTGGAGAAACAGCAGAAATGCCTGATATGTATGATAGTGATGATTATGATGTGGCTGGCTTTAGTGTGGGGGCAGTGGAAAAGAGTAAAATTATTACTGGTGCTGATATAAAAGTAAAGGATAAGCTTATTGGTTTAGTTTCTAGTGGTATTCATTCTAATGGTTACTCTTTAGTGAGAAAAATACTATTCAAGGATAATGATATTAACTTACTAGAATATCAAGAAATGTTGGGTAGTAGTGTGGCAGAAGCTATTTTAAAGCCAACTACTATTTATGTTAAACCAGTATTGGAATTATTAAAAGAAGTAGAAGTAAAAGGGATTAGTCATATTACCGGTGGTGGTTTCGATGAGAATTTACCAAGAATGTTGAAGGGTAATTTAGGTTGTCAAATTGATTTGGGTAGTTGGCCAATTTTACCAATTTTTAATTATTTACAAAAGTTATCTAATATTGAGCTAAGAGAAATGTTTAAGATTTTTAATATGGGAGTTGGCATGGTTTTGGTAGTAGCTGAAAAGGATGTTGAAAAAACTTTAAAGCTCTTAGAAAAACAAGGACAAAAATCTTATCTGATTGGGGAAATTACAGATCAGCTTGGTGTAAGTATTGATGGCTAAGATTGCGATTTTTGCCTCGGGTAATGGCAGTAATTTTGAGGCAATAGTACTTGCTTGTAAAAATGGTATTCTTGAGTGTGATATTGTGGGTTTAATAGTTGATAATCCTAGTGCTTTTGCGATTACTAGAGCTGAGAAATTGGGGATAAAATATTATATTGTTAATCCTAAAGATTATCAAAATAAACAAACTTATGAACAAGCAATTATAAGTAAAATTGGAAAAGATTTAGATTTAATTGTTTTGGCGGGATATATGCGGTTAATTGGTGAGGAATTATTAGCTATTTATCCAGATAAAATTATGAATATTCATCCCTCACTATTACCAAAATATAAAGGTTTACACGCATTTAGGCGCAGCTATGAGTCTGATGATTTAGAGCTTGGTGCTACTGTTCATTTTGTAAATGCCGACTTAGATAGTGGCACTATTATTAGCCAAAGCAGTTTTGATAAGCAAGATCTTAATTTTATTGAAGCTGAAGATTATTTACATCAAATTGAACATCAATTATATACCCAAGCAATTAAAAAAATATTGGAGGAAAGAAGATGAAAAAAAGAGCCTTAATTAGTGTTAGTAACAAAGATGGTATTGTAGAGTTAGCTAAAGCATTAGTGGATTTGAATTATGAAATTATTTCAACTGGTGGAACGAAAGAAATCCTAACTAAAGCAAATCTTAAAGTTACTGGTATTAGTGAGATAACTAATTTTCCCGAAATTTGTGATGGGAGAGTTAAAACTCTTCACCCTAGTGTCCATGGTGCGCTATTAGCTCTAAGGGATAATCAAGAGCATTTGGCACAATTAAAGATTAATAATATTGGGTTTATTGATATTGTGGTAGTAAATTTATATCCTTTTAAAGAAACGATTAATAAGCCAAATGTTAGCTTATCAGAGGCTATAGAAAATATTGATATTGGTGGACCTTCAATGCTTCGCTCAGCTGCGAAGAATAATAAATTTGTCAGTGTGGTCTGTGATAGTTTAGACTATCCTCTATTAATCAAAGAATTACAAGAATTAGGTAATACTACTTTTAAAACTAGAAGCGCTCTTGCGGCTAAAGCTTTTAGACATACTGCCAATTATGATGCGATGATTGCGGATTATTTAAGTGCTGAAGATTTTACTTTCAATAAAAGTATTAATATGGAATTGAAAGAGCAATTGCGTTATGGAGAAAACCCTCATCAAAAAGCTGCATTATATGCGACTAAAAAGACAACATATTCTTTGGTTGATTGTGATATTATTCAAGGGAAACAGTTAAGTTATAATAATATTAATGATGGCAATGCCACCTTACAATTATTAAAAGAATTCGATGAAGCCTGTGTGGTGGCTGTAAAACATAAAAACCCAAGTGGTGTTGGAATTGGTGATAATATTGAGCAAGCTTGGGATAGAGCTTATAATTCTGATCCTATTTCTATTTTTGGCGGTATTATTGCCAGTAATAGAGAAATAACTGAAGCTGTTGCCAGAAAAATGAGTGAAATATTTTTAGAGGTAATTATGGCACCGAGCTATACTTTAGAGGCTTTAGAAATCTTTAGTAAAAAGAAAAATTTGAGAATCATTAAAGTTAATATTGCGGATGATCAAACTAAACAATTAGAATATTTAAGTGTTAATGGTGGTATG
Organism: Erysipelotrichaceae bacterium; assembly: GCA_047971145.1. Classification (GTDB taxonomy): domain Bacteria; phylum Bacillota_I; class Bacilli_A; order Erysipelotrichales; family Erysipelotrichaceae; genus JBKDZL01. Next base: position 18,428 of record JBKDZL010000050.1, on the reverse strand, counting down.
TTGGTGCAAGAAGTTGATGATTATCATATCAAAGATTCAGATTTAAAGATTGTCAGTAAAACTCAGCCAACTTCACAGCAAATACAGCAGTTACTGTTTGCCAATAAAATAGTAAAACACACTAAAAGCAATGCGATAGTATTAGTTAAAGATAATCAAACAGTTGGTGTGGGCTGTGGTCAAACCAGTAGAATTGGCGCAGCCAAAATAGCTTTAGAATGGGCTAAGGAAAACCAACATACTGAAGATTTAATATTGGCAAGTGATGCTTTTTTTCCTTTTGCCGATGTAGTAGAGTTAGCCCATCAATATGGTGTAAAGGCCATAATTCAACCTGGTGGCTCAATTAGAGATCAAGAGTCAATAGATAAATGCAATGAATTAAAAATAGCTATGGTTTTTACCAATCATCGCCATTTTAAACATTAGGAGGTAATATGAAAATATTAGTAATTGGTAGTGGCGGTCGAGAGCACGCAATAGTTTTAGCCCTGAGTAAATCTCCTTTAGCTACTCATTTATATTGTGCACCAGGTAATGCTGGTATTGCTGAGTTAGCTACTTTAGTTAATTTAGATATTAATAATAACCAATTAATTGTCGATTATTGTCTTAATAACAATATTGATTTAGTGATAGTTGGTCCTGAGCAAGTGTTATTAAATGGTTTAATTGATGATTTAGCTAAATATAACATTAAAGCTTTTGGTCCTAATAAAAAAGCTGCGATTATTGAAGGTTCGAAAGAATTCGCCAAAGAACTAATGATTAAATATCACATTCCGACAGCTAAATATCAAGTATTTTCAGACTTTATTAAAGCAAAAGAATATTTAGATAATTGTGATTTGCCCATTGTTATTAAATATGATGGTCTAGCTTTTGGTAAAGGAGTGGTAGTTGCGAGCACTTATAGTGAAGCCCTAAAGGCCTTAGAGGATATGTTATTAAATAAAGTTTTTGGTGATAATAGCGTGATTATAGAAGAATACTTAGAGGGAGAAGAATTTTCTTTAATGGCTTTTGTGAATAAAGAAAAGGTATATCCTTTAGTAATTTCACAAGACCATAAAAGAGCTTTTGATAATGATCAGGGTCCAAATACCGGTGGTATGGGAGCTTATAGCGATGTTAGTTTTATTAGTGATGAAATTATCAATCAAGCCATTAACGAGGTGATGATTCCCACTGCCAAGGCTATGGTAAGTGAAAATAGAGACTTTGTTGGTTTATTATATGGTGGTTTAATTATTACAAAACAAGGAGCTAAAGTAATTGAATTTAATGCCAGATTTGGTGATCCCGAAACCGAGGTAGTACTACCTAGATTAAAATCTGATTTTCTTCAAGTAATACTAGATTTATTAAATGATCAAGAAATAAATCTACAATGGCACAATTTTAAAACAGTAGGTGTCGTATTGGCATCTGTTGGCTATCCTGGCAATTATCACAAAGAGATTCCTTTAAATCTAGCTGGACTAAGTGATATTTATCATATGGGAACCTTGATTAAAGATAATTATATAGTAAGTAATGGTGGTAGGGTATTGTTAGTGTTAGGAAAAGGTGACACATTAAAAGCTGCCCAAGAAGCTGCTTATCAAAAGGTTAAGAAAATAGCCAATGACAAATTATTTTATCGTCGTGATATTGCCAATAAGGCGATTTTAAAATAATTACAATCTTTCATAATAAAAGCCCTGTTATAGGGCTTTATTTTTATTCAATAGATTTTAAAGATTCAATCATATCAATTTTCTTAAGGACAAAGCCCATAATAAAATTAATAATTATAGTAAAGACAAAAGTGATGATGATTGCGAGTAGATAAGATACAGGACTAATAAATTTTGGAAATAAAATTAAAGGATGATCCAAAGAGCTCATAATAAAATTATGAAGAAAATATCCTAATAATAAACCAACCAATGAGCCTAAAAAGCTCAGTAGATAACTCTCTTTATTGATATAACTTCTCACTTCTCGCTCTTTGAAGCCTAAGACTTTTAAAGTAGCAATTTCTCGAGTTCGCTCACTAATGTTTACAGAACCCAGATTATATAAAACTACAAAGGCTAATAAAGCAGAACAAATAATAATGATTAACATAATAAGATCTAAACTACCTAAAACATTAGTAATCATATTTTGCTCTAAAATAAAGTTTCTAATATTAATAATCGCATCATAGCTGGCTAGATCTTCAAACAAAGTATAATTGGTTTCCGGATTACTATTAATCAAATCAACAAAAATAGTATTGTTGAGGGTATGGGTATTAAACAACTCATTATAGTAGTCCTCATCAATATAAAGATAATCATAAACATAGTTTTTATTAATCGCCGCAACAGTAGTTTCTGCCTCATTATAGTCATTATTTCTTAGAATAACTCTCTGGCCAACGCTCAGATTATTTCTTTTGGCAAAGTTCTCACTGATAATAACACCTTTGATAGTGGTGTCTATTGGTTGAGCACTTTGATAGTCTAAAAGTAAGTTATAATTAGAAAATTCATTCAAATCATCAGGGATAATAATACTAATATCACTATTATTTTCATTATTATTAATAATAAGACTACCAGTTTCACTTCTTCCTAGCATATAGTTATTAATATTGCTGTTGGTATCTAAGTATTTATATATTTCTTTGGTGTCTGATTGTTTTTGGTCAATCATTAATGTCGCATCATATCTGATTAATTCTTGGTATTGTGTTGGCTCAATCTTATTGAGTGAATCTAGCAAACCAAAACCGACAACTAATAAGGCAGTAGAGCCAGCGATACCGACAATAATCATCATAAAGCGTTTTTTATATCTAAAAATATTACGAGCGGTTATTTTGTTAGAAAAAGAAAAGTGTTTCCAAATAAAACTAATTCTTTCTAATAATATTTTCTTACCTATTTTAGGTGCTTTAGGCCTTAGTAAGTTGGCAGGAGTTTCCTTTAAAGATTGATAAGCAGCACAAGCAGTCGTTATTAGAATAACTATAATTAATAAGCTACTAGCCAAGACCATTAAAGGTAGTTGAGAATTGGCTACCATTGGCCCTAAACTAGCACTATTAAGCCAAGCGTTATAAATGACAGTTGGAAATAATAAAATACCAACAATACAACCAGTTATAGAGCCAATAAAACTAGCAATAAAGGCATACAATAAGTATTTATTCATAATAGCATAGCGAGAGTAACCTAAAGCCTTCATACTACCTAAGGCTTGACGATTTTCTTCTACCATTCGAGTCATACTAGTTAAGCAAACTAAAATCGCAACTAAAATAAAAAATAAAGGAAAGATATTAGCTATTGTCTGCATTTGATTAGCACTAGCTCCAAAGTCAGCATAACCTAAAAGAAACATATCACGATCTAGGATGTACCACTTAGCTTTTTCTATTTCATTAATCTTAGAGTTGGCTTCATCAATTTCTATTTGAGCTTCCATTAACTTAGCTTTGCCTTCAGCTTCTTTATCATGTAGTGTTACATAACCATCAGTTATTTCTTTTTGTCCGACTTGCAATTTTTGTAGGGCAGCTTTGAAGTTGGCATCGGCTAAAGCTTTGTTGTGGTCAATTTCAATTTGTTTGGCTTCTAGTTGCACTTTAGCATTAGCCAATTCATTTTCTGCCTGTAATAATTGATTAGTTATAGTATCAATGGTACTACTGGTAACTACATATAAATAATATTGATAATTGGCATCGCTCATTGCTTCTGCTTGGGTGATGTTACCTTGAGCTAATTCAAAGGCAATACTTCCTCCAAGTTGCATGGCAGTATCATTATCATTACCAGTGGCAATTAGTAAGTCTTCGATGCTAATGCCTCCAAAGGAGTCAATAATAATTTGTAGCTCACTTATTTGGGCTTCAGCATTAGCTTTTTCTAAATTAAAAAGTTCTAGTTGTTTCTGATAGTTACTCCAGCCTGCATTGATTTGTTCTTGGGCACTTTTTAGTTGTTGATAAACAGTGGTTTTTTCTTTTTGATAATCTTGATAAGCATTATCTAAGTTGGTTTGTGCTTGTTGTAATTGTGTTTTTGCTGTTTCTATTTCATTATTAAATTTATCAAGATTTTCTTGATAAGTTTGCTTTGCTTCTGTTAATTGTTCAGTAGCATCACTAATTAGTTGTTGCTGGCGCCATAGTTCTTGTTGTTTGGCAATTGGTTTGATTTCAGCAATAACATCATGGATATAATCTTCATATTGAGTGCTGTAACTTTGAAAATTATCAGGGTTTTTAGTTTTGATATAGGCAGAGCTATAAACATCTAAGTTAAAGTTTTCCTCAGGCATATACATATAAAAATCTACAAAACCACTGCCAATAGTACTGGTTTCATTAGCAGTAGTAATAACAGTATCATGCTCTGCAATTCCGACTATTGTAACCTCATTATTATTTAAAACATCATTTATTTCACTATTGTCAGCATTGGTTAGTTTGATGGTCTCACCAATTTCAACAATAGGTTTTATCCATTTATCAGTTATTAGTACTGCCTGATTTGGTAGGGTTGGCAGCTTACCCTCTAGTAGTCTAAGTTTATTTAGTTGATAAGAATCTTGATAACTTGCGACTTTAAAGACATATGATTGGTTATTGATATCAGATAGTAAATCGTATTCATATCTTAGTTCGATTGATTCTACCTCATCAATTTTTTCTAAGGCTTCTAAGTCTTCTTGTTGTAGAGCTAATGATGAGACTATTTTTATATCAGCAATATTGGAGTTTTGGTAAGTGGCATCCGCAGAGTTTTTCATAAATGGTGGTGTTGCTTGGATACCAACAAAGAAAGCTACTCCCACAAAGCTTATTAATAATAAGGAAATAAATTTACCTAGACTATTTTTGATTTCTTTTAAAAGATCTTTTAATATCAGTTTATTCATTTTACCATTCAATCTCGTCTATTGATTTAGTTGTGTTGTTAATAGTATTAGACTCTACTACACCATTTCTGACTTTGATCACTCTATTACCCATCTCACATAAGGCTAGATTGTGAGTAATAATGACTATTGTCATATTGAGTTTTTGACACATTTGTTGCAGCAGTTTTAAAATTGCTTTTCCTGTTTTATAATCTAAAGCTCCAGTTGGTTCATCACATAATAAAAGCTTGGGATTTTTAGCTAAAGCTCGAGCAATGGCTACTCTTTGTTGCTCACCACCTGATAATTGAGCAGGGAAGTTATTAGCTCTATCAGTTAGCCCTACTGCTTCTATTATTTCTTTAGGATCTAAGGGGCTATGACATATTTGGACTGCTAATTCAACATTTTCTAAAGCGGTTAAATTTTGCATTAAATTATAAAATTGAAAAACAAAACCAATATCATGACGACGATAAAGGGTTAATTCTTTGATGTTATATTGACTAACTAAATTACCATCGACAGAAATATCACCATAACTGCACTTATCCATTCCTCCTAGCAAATTTAGAATTGTCGATTTGCCAGCACCACTGGCCCCAGCAATAATAACTAATTCTCCTTTGTTGATTTCAAAATCAACTCCATTTAGAGCTTTAATTTCTACCTCACCAACTTGATATTTTTTTTGGACACCAGTGAATTTAATGAAACTCATAAAATCCTCCTTAACAACAAGTAAATTATAGCACATTAAAATTAAGATGTTTTGATTATTATCAATAATTGCGTATAATATTATATATGTTGAATGATACTATTGTTGCACTTGCTGGTGGAGTTAATCAAGCAATCGCTATTATTAGACTCAGCGGTGCTCAAGCTAAAGAAATAACTGATAGAGTTGTCAAAAGAAAAATATTAAATCAGCCTAGTCACACCATCAAACATAATTACATTATCGACAATGATGAGGTGATTGATGAGGTAATGATTAGCTTCTTTAAAGCGCCCTTAAGCTATACAACTGAGGACATGATAGAAATCAATATTCATGGTAGTAGTTATGTGGCAAACAAAGTTGTCAGTCTTTTAATTGCTCAGGGTGCTCGTAGTGCCCAGCGAGGAGAGTTTACACAGCGAGCTTACTTAAATAAAAGAATAGACTTAAGTCAAGCTGAGGGTATTAAAGATTTAATCGCAGCTAATAATAAATATAATGCTAATATGGCCATCAACTCAGTAATGGGCTCAACACTTAAATTAATAGAAAAATTAAGAAGCTCATTACTTAAGACAATAGCCAATATTGAAGTCAATATTGACTATCCCGAGTATGATGATGTTGAACAATTAACTGATGAAATAATTAAGCCTAGGGTTAAAGCTTGGCTTAGTGATATTAGTGATATTATTAAGAAAAGTGAGCAAAGCTTACTGATTAAAGAGGGTATTACTACAGCTATTATTGGCGAGCCCAATGTTGGTAAGTCCAGCTTATTAAATGCTTTATTAGAAGAAAATAAGGCTTTGGTATCCAGTGTTGCAGGAACTACTCGAGATATTGTTGAGGGAGAAGTTATTATCAATGAAATTAGCTTAAAGTTATTAGATACTGCCGGTTTAAGAGAAACTAATGATGAAATAGAACAAATGGGAATAGCTAAAAGCAAGCAAGCTATAAAGAGGGCAGATCTTGTTATTTTAGTATTAGATGGTACTGAGAAGAATTTAGATAAGTGGCAAGCTTTACTTGATGATAAAATGCATATTGTTGTCAATAATAAAGCTGATTTAAATAACACAACCAATGGTATTAACATTAGTGCTCTGCATAATGATATTAGTCCTCTAATTGATAAAATTAAAGAATTAATTAAAATTGAAGAGATTAAACCCCAAGAAATTTTACAAAGTGCCAGACAAATAGGCTTAATGAGACAGGCGCATCAAAGTTTAACTAACACTCTAGCTGCCCTCGAGGACTATCAAGAGTTGGAATTAATTGCGATTGATCTTCAATCTGCTTATCAGCAAATAAGCGATATAGTAGGTCAGTATCATCGCAGTGATTTATTGGACTCGCTCTTTAGTAGCTTCTGTTTGGGTAAGTAGGATGAAATATATTGATAGTCATGCTCATTTGAGTGAGTTTAAAGAAGATAAACAAGCGATGTTAGAAATGTGTGCTAATAATAATGTTGGGACAATTTTAAATATCTGTTTAAGTCCTGAAGATTTAACATGGGGACTTAGTTTTAAAGATAATAATTTAATTAGAGTGGATTTAGCTTATGGTCTTCATCCCGAGTGTGCTAGTTTGTATAGTGATGATGATATAGATTATCTTAATGAGCGGTGTCAAAAAGCTGAAATAATTGCGGTAGGTGAGATTGGCTTAGATTATTATTGGACTAAGGATAATATCAACCAGCAAAAAGAGCTCTTTATTAAACAAATAGCAATAGCTAATAAATATGATTTACCTGTGATAATTCACAGCAGAGATGCCATGGAAGATACTTATAATATTTTGAGCAAATATGATAAAAATCATCGAGGAATAATTCATTGTTTCTCAGGTTCAGCAGAAATGGCACAGCGTTTTTGTCAGTTGGGTTATTATATTTCATTAGCTGGCCCACTTACTTTTAAAAATGCTCGTTTTAGTGTGGCTGTGGCAGAGTCAATACCTTTGAGTAGATTGTTGAGTGAAACTGATAGCCCTTATTTGACTCCTACTCCTTTTAGGGGTAAAAAGAATAATCCAGCTTATGTTAAATATGTTGTGGATAAAATTGCTGCTATTAAAGCAGTAGATGTAGTTGAAGTTCAAAAGGCTATTGCTGGTAATTATCAGGAGTTATTTAATGTTAAAATATAGAAAGTATATTATTTTTTGGTTGATTTTTTCTATCATATATATTTTGGGCAAATACCCTAGTGTTTTTGGATTAAGTAGTCTGGCCTTAAGAGTTAATAATGCTTTTTTGTTAGAAAATCAGTCTGTGGTTATCAGCAAATACCATTTAACAACACAACCAGATACTATTACCAAGGTGAATAATAATTTATCTGCGGGTGAGTATCGCTGGATTAGTAAGTATATTGGTGGTGGCGAGCCGGGTTATGATAAAACTAATTATCAAGTAGTTTATGATCCGTTTTTTGATAGTATTATAGAGTATAGTTATTTAGGTGCTTTTGAGAGTTATATTGCGATGAAACCTAATTATTATTTACAGGGGGCAAATGTTGAGGTCGGCTCTTTTTTTACTGCTCATTTATCTCGTTATGGTGTTAATTGTGTTGGTTGTACTGGAGAAAACTCGGGTGTGGGTAATTTTTCAGTGGGAATTTCGGCTGATATTAATCAAGGTATTAGACAGCATGATGGTAATTGGCAAGCTGGTTTAACTTTTGAGGGTTATTATATTGTGGCTTCCGATCCGGCTTTACCTTTATGCACCGTCTTAAAATTTAGTGAGCATTCCTTACAAGGCTTAAGTATTAAAGCAGGTAAGCCTTTTTATGCAGTAGTATTAGATAGAGGGGGAGCTATTAAAGAGAATCGTCTTGATTTTTATATTGGTGATGAGCGTACTTATAATAGTACAATTAAATATGCTTCTGGAGGCAATGCTTATGCTTTAGTAGAAGTAGTGGCCTTTGGAAATAGAGCTTTGAGCGGAGCTGGTACTAGATCATGTAGTTTACCAGATATTAATACTTTACCATGATAAATATTAAAGAATGGTTGGTGGTAGAGGGAAAAAGTGATACTGCTAATCTTAAGAAATATTATAATGTTCAGACAATTGAAACTAATGGTTATTACCTCTCTAAAGAAATAATCGACGAGATTAAAAAACGTAATCAAGAGGTAGGTGTGATAATTTTTACTGATCCTGATAGCTCTGGTAATTCCATTAGAAAGAGAATTAATGAGGCGATACCTAAGTGCTTAAATGCTTATTTACCGGCTAATGCTTGTCGTAGTAAAGATAAAGTAGGAATTGAGCATGCTGATTTTGCCAATTTAGATAGAGCACTAAAAACCCTAATTAGTTTTAAGGATAGTGCAGGATCATTAATAATGAGTGATTTAATTGAGTTAAATCTTTGTGCTAATAAGTATGCTAGTGAACTGAGAAAACAAATATCTCGACACTATAATTTAGGCGATAATAATGCCAAAGCTCTTTTGAAAAAACTCAACGCTTTAAATATCAGTTATAATGAACTAAAGGAAGTAATATATGGATAAATCAATGAAACAGCTAATTAGTCAATATGCCATTAAAGCCAAAAAAAAGTTTGGTCAAAATTTTTTACTTGATCAAAATATTATTAATAAAATAGTAAAAGAGAGTAAAATTGACAATAATAGTGTTGTAGTAGAAATAGGTGCTGGCCTAGGTGCTCTAACTAGGGTTTTGGCTCAAAAAGCTAAAAAAGTTTTGGCATTTGAAATTGATGATGATTTAGTGACGATTCTACCAGAAATATTGTCTGATTATTCTAATGTAGAAATTATTCATCAAGATTTTTTAGTTACAGACTTAGCTGATATTTTAAAAGATTATCTTAGTCAAGATTTAGTTGTTTGTGCTAATTTACCCTATTATATTACTACTCCAATTTTATTCAAAATTTTTGAGTCTGAAGTTTTAGTAGATCGTATTGCGGTGATGATGCAAAAAGAGGTGGCAGAGCGTTTTGTTGCCGCTCCTAAAACCAAGGATTATAATGCCTTGAGTGTCATTAGTCAGTATAAATATGATATTAGTTTAATTGTCAAAGTGCCAAAACAAGTTTTTCATCCGGCCCCTAATGTTGATAGTGCAGTAGTATTATTCAAGCGTAAACATCTTCAAAAGCAACTTGATGAGACAAGCTTTTTCCCTTTTGTTAAAGCTTGTTTTAAACAAAGAAGAAAAACAATTTTTAATAACCTAAAAGAATACCTAGATAAAGAGTTAGCTAACAAAGTATTAAATGCTAGTAATATTGCCCTGAGCACTAGAAGTGAAGAATTGACACTAGATGATTTCCAATTGTTATTTGAGAGTTATTTAAACTTAGTGTAAAATATAATAAGTGGAGGTACTATGAAATATCGAGCTTTTGCTAAAGTGAATTTAGTTTTAGATATTATTGGCCAGCGTGCTGATGGTTATCATGATTTAAAAATGATTATGGCAGCACTAGAACTCCATGACTTATTAACCATAGAACTAGCTGAGCAAAGCAGTTTTTCTAGTAATGCTCATTTTTTGGATTATGATAACAACTTGATAGTTAATGCCATTGAAAAGTTGAGAGAAAAATACAAGTTTTCTGAAAATTTTAAAGTAGAATTAAAAAAAACAATCCCTATTCAAGCAGGCTTAGGTGGTGGTAGTGCTAATGCTGCTGCTACTATTATCATTGTAAACAAATTATTAAATTTAAAGATGAGTAGAGTTGAGATGGAAGAAATTGCAGAGCAGTTAGGCTCTGATGTCAAATTTTGTTTAGATAATAAAGTATCATTAGTAGAGGGAACTGGCCAAAAAATTAAGAGAATTGATAATATTAGCCAATTTTATTTATTGTTGGTTAAACCAAAAAAAGGTATATCTACTACGAAAGCGTTTAGTAAATTAAAGGAATATGACTTAAAACATTATCAAACAGAGGAAATGGTTCAAGCTTTAGAAACTAATAATTATCAGAAAATCATCAAAAATTTAGGTAATAGTTTTGAAGAGGTTGCCTTTGATATGGTACCTACTATAAAAGAAATTAAAAAAGAATTATTAGAATTTGGTTTTGATGGTGCACTACTGAGTGGTAGTGGTTCAACTGTTTTTGCTATTACTAAAGATAAGGAATTATTGTTGGATGGTGTTGATTTTTTTAGAAAAAAATACCCTTTTGTTTGGGCCACAAAATTGAAGGAGCAATAAAATGAAAAATGCAATTATCCTAGCAGCTGGTAAAGGCACTAGAATGAAGAGTGAAACTAATAAATGTATGCAAATGATTATGGGTAAGCCAATGTTAGCTTATTTGGTGAATACTTTAAAAGAAATTGGTGTTGATAATATTGTTTTAGTAGTAGGTCATCAAAAAGAGAGTATTATCGAATATTTTCAAGATCAAGTTCAATATGTTGAGCAAAATGAACAATGAGGAACCGGACATGCAGTACTTCAAGCGAAACTGTTAGAAAAATATTTAGGTCAAACTTTAATTTTGGGTGGTGATACGCCCTTAATTAAAGCTGATACTTTAGTGAAATTATTTCAAACAGCAAAGAATAGTGATTTAGTTGTTTTAACTAGTGAGTATCAAGATCCTGCTAGTTATGGTCGTATTATTAAAGATGAAGCTGGTAATTTTTTAGCAATTAAAGAAGCTAAAGATTGTGATGAAAAACAATTATTAATTAAAGAAGTTAATAGTGGTATTTATTGTGTTGATAATAAAAAGCTTTGGAAAATACTGCCGTTGTTGAATAATAATAATGCTCAAAAAGAGTATTATTTAACTGATATTGTTTCTTTATTTTTGAGTTATGATTACACTATTCAAAAACTTTTAACAGAAGATAATCAACAATTGATGGGAGTAGATCATCGCAAAGCTCAAGCGATAGCGAATAAACTTAAACAACAAACTATCAACAATAAACATTTAAATAATGGTGTTATTTTGATTGATCCTGATCATACTTATATTGAAGAGGATGTAGTAATTGGCAGTGATGTTACTATTTATCCTAATGTTTGGCTTAAGGGTTGTAGTGTTGTTGATCAGGGGGCAATTGTTTTTAGTGGCAGTGAAATTGTGAATAGCGTTATTGGTAGTAAAGCTTATATAGATAATAGTAAAATCATTGATAGTGAGGTCGGTGCTAATAGTAAGATTGGCCCTCAAGCACACTTAAGGAATCATTGTGTTATTGGTGATAATTGTCGTATTGGTAATTTTGTGGAAATGAAAAAAACAATTTTTGCTCAGGGTAGTAAGTGTGCCCACTTATCATATATAGGGGATAGTATAGTAGGAGAGTCGGTAAATATTGGTTGTGGTGTGGTTACTGTTAATTATGATGGTAAAAGTAAATATCAAACAATTATTAAGGATGGTGCTTTTATTGGAAGTAATTGTAATTTAATAGCACCGATTGTGGTTGGCTCTAATGCTTTAGTTGCGGCTGGCTCTACAGTATATCAAGATATTGCTGATGGTTTTATGGGTATTGCCCGAGCTAGACAAGTAAATAAAGCAGGACTTGGCGATAAATATAAAAAGAAATAATTATTGATAATTTTGTTGATTAGAAAAAGGAGATATTTATTAAAAAGCGAGGGTGGTTTTGGGTTGGCTTAGTTATTGGTATAATCGTATTACTAATTTTCTTTCAAACAGTGTTAGTATTTTTTAGTAACACTGTTTTTTTTGGACTCTTTAGAGTTGGAGTTGTTGATTTTTGGATTTGGTTTTTTTCAATTGTGATGGTGATTATCGATATTGTTTTGCTGGTGGTGTTAATTATTCGAATAGTATTGATGGTACATAAAAGTTTATTGGATAATATTTCTGATGTTAGTGATAGTGTTATTAAATGGAGTAAGTTTTTTAGAAAACTTAGTCCAGTTTTATTATTAATAGGAGGAATGTTGTTATTGTTGACTTCGTATTTGCTACTTAAGCAAAGTTTTGCTGATAATAGTTTTGTGATAGTGGATTTAATGTCTTTTGAAGTGGGATTTGTGATGTTAATTTTTGCAACGGTTCAATTGCTGGGAGCACTGTTATATAAAATTGTGCAGCATAAGCAATTAAAATAAAGAGAAATATTAAAATTAACTACCAATAAAGAAATTTTATCTTAATTAAGTAAAATAAAAGGTGATAAATTTGTTATAATATTAGAGTAAAAATTCATTAGGAGGGATTATGGGGAATAAACCATTGGTATTTGCACTTACAGCTAACACTGATTTAGCAGAGGAAGTAGTTGGGCATTTAGGATTGGATTTAGGAAAAGTCATGGTCAAACATTTCAAGGATGATGAAATTTTAGTGGAGATGGGACAGTCTGTTAGAAGTCAGGATGTCTTTATTATTCAGTCAACTTGTAATCCGGTATCTGAGAATTTAATGGAATTATTAATTGCGATTGATGCTTGTAAAAGAGCATCTGCTAAGAGTATTAATGCGGTTATACCTTATTTTGGTTATGCCAGACAGGATAGAAAAGCCAAAGGCAGACAGCCAATTACTGCCAAGTTAGTAGCTAATTTAATAGAGACAGCTGGTGCTGATAGAGTTATTACTTTTGATTTACATGCGCCACAAATTCAAGGATTCTTTGATATTCCAGTTGATGATTTAACAGCAGTTAATATGTTAGGAGCTTATTTAAGAGATAAATATAATAGTGATGAGGTCGTAGTTGTTTCGCCAGATCATGGTGGTGCAACTAGAGCTCGTAGTTTAGCTAATATTATTAAATGCCCAATTGCGATTGTTGATAAGCGTCGTCCTGAGGCTAATCAGGTTGAGGCGCTATATGTTATAGGTAAAGTCAAGGGTAAAATGGCTATCATTATTGATGATATTTGTGATACTGCAGGATCTTTAATTGCTTCTACTAATATCTTATTAGAACAAGGTGCAATTGGTGTTAGAGCAGTAGTTACTCATGGTGTTTTAAGTGATCCTGCTTTTGAGCGAATTGCTGATAGTAAGTTAGAAAAGCTTTTAGTAACGAATACTATACCACTAAGAAAAACCAGTGATAAGATCACCCAAATTTCCGTGGGTTATATGTTGGCTAAAACTATTGAAGCTATTTATGAGGGACACTCAGTTAGTAGTATTTATACAATGTACGCTAAAGAAAATTAACAGGTGTAAAAATGAAAAAAGTTATTGGAATTGTCGAGGATGAAAAAGATTTAAATGAACTAGTAAGAAGTTATTTGGTAAAAGAGGGTTATGATACTAAGTGTTTTTATACCTATCATGACGCTTTAGAGTATGCTAGTGATGAGAGTATTCATTTATGGTTATTAGATATTATGTTGGATGATAAGAGTGGCTTTGATCTTTTAGATGCCATTAAAGCCAGCAACCCTACTGTTCCAATAGTATTTATGTCAGCTCGTGATAAAGATTTTGATCGTATCATTGGCTTAGAAAAGGGCAGTGATGATTATATCACTAAGCCATTTAGCCCTAAAGAATTGGTGTTAAGAATAAATAATATTATTAAGAGAATTTATAAAAGTGCTGATCAAATAATTGAAGTTGAAAACTATAAAATAAATGAAACTCAAAGAAAGGTTTATCATTTACAAGATGAAATAGAACTCACTACTAAAGAGTTTGATTTATTAATGTTATTTGTTAAAAACTTAGGGGTGGCTTTTACTCGTGAGCAAATTCTTGATAGAGTTTGGGATGAGTATTATTTTGGTAGTGATAGAGTTGTCGATGATACCCTAAGAAGACTAAGAAAAAAATTATCAAAATTAAATATCAATACTATTTATGGTTATGGATATAGATTAGGTTAATGAAAAGTTTTTTAAATTGGGTTAAAAACCTTTCTTTAATGCAACAGTTATCAATAATCGTCTTTGTTTATATTGGTATTTTTTCTTTACTATTTTTTGGTTTTATTAATAAAGAAATTGAAAACTTTGCGATGCAGAGAGTTTTTTCTACTTTGAAAATAGCTCAACAAGAAGTTATTTATAATTATGAAACTCAAGAAGATTTTTATAGTGTTATCAGTGGTAGTGTTCAGGATAATACTATTCATATAATTTTTGATGATGGTAATATTACAGAGAATTTTGGTGATTTAACCCTTAGTAGTAATTTAAAAGAGAACATTATTGAACATTTATCATCAAATAATAATTATACTACTTATATTTCTGATGTTGATAATATTCGCTATTATGTTTCTATCGAAAGGCGCTCTGAATATACTGTTGTTTCAGTAGCTTCAGATATTTTTGCCAATCATTTGAATTCTTCCTTTATTAGTGGGGTAGTCAATATTGCTTTAGTGATTTTAGTAATTTTATTCTTTGTTTTATTTACTTGGGTAACTAGTATTATTTATCCAATTAATAATTTAAAAGTATATATTGATAATATTAGAAATGGTAAAGATAGTAAGTTAAATATTAATCGAGGTGATGAAATTGGAATGTTGGCTGAATCAGTAGTCAATATGAATAATGAATTAGATAAACAAGAGCGAGTTAAAATGGAAATGTTTCATAATATTTCTCATGATTTCAAAACACCTATTGCTACGATAAAATCTTATGCTGAGAGCATTAAGGATGGTGTTTATCCATATGATACTTTAGAAAAATCGGTTGATGTTATTTATGATAATGCGGAAAGATTAGAACGTAAAGTTCATAGTTTGCTATTAATTAATAGATTTGGTTACATGCTGGATGAGAGTGCAGAGTGGGAGTCTGTTCGCATGAAAGAAATTGTGGAAAAAGTATTATTAGATAATATGGCTACCTCTAAACAGGTTTTATTAAATGTGGCATTAGAAGATATTTATTATGAGGGTAATGCTGAGAGTTGGCGTATTGTAGTGGAAAATATTTTAGATAATGCCCTAAGATATGCCAGGGCAAGAATTGATATTAGTTTAAGTGTGGATGGGACACTAATTATTAAAAATGATGGTGAGCCTATTGACGAGTTAACTTTGGATAAAATGTTTAGACCTTATGAAAAGGGTAATGATGGGCAATTTGGTTTAGGATTGTCTATTGTAAAAAGAGTTTGTAATGTGTATGATTATGATGTTACAGCTTACAATGAAGATGGTTGGGTAGTCTTTAAGATAAGTGATAATAAAATGCGAGATGAAGAATTAGTGAAAAAGAAATGGTCTAATAAATAAGGAGGAAATTATGGCAGGATATGTAGTTGTAGGTACTCAATGGGGTGATGAAGGTAAAGGAAAGATAGTTGATGTTTTAACAAGCAGTTTAGATTATGTTGTAAGATTTCAGGGTGGAAATAATGCTGGTCATACGGTAGTGGTTAATGGTGAGAAAACAGTGTTGCATTTATTGCCATCTGGAGTTCTTAATCAAAATGCTAAATGTATTATTGGGCCTGGTGTTGTCTTGGATCCTTTTGTGTTTCTTAAGGAGGTTAGTGAGTTAGAAGCTCGTAATTTTACTACTGATCATATTTATATTAGTGATAGAACACATTTAATTATGCCCTATCATATTCAATTAGATAGTTTACAAGAATCGGCCAAAGGTGATAATAAAGTTGGTACTACTAAAAGAGGTATTGGTCCTGCTTATGCTGATAAGTTCTCAAGAATTGGTTTGCGTTGTTGTGACTTAGTTGATTTTGAAATTTTTAAAGAAAAATTAGCAGATGCCCTATTTCTCAAAAATGAACAATTAGTTAAGATTTATAATGAAGCACCTATTGATTTTAATGAATTAATAGAAAAATTTAGAATTATTAGAGAAAAATTACTACCAAGGATTATTGATAGTGTAGTAGAAGTTAATCAAGCCTTAGATAATAATAAAAAAGTAATGTTTGAGGGGGCTCAGGCTTGTATGTTGGATATTAATTATGGTTCTTATCCCTATGTAACCTCAAGTAGCCCAACTGCAGGTGGTGTTGCTAGTGGAGTGGGTATTTCACCATTACGTTTAGATACTATTATTGGAGTGGTTAAAGCTTACTCAACTAGAGTTGGCGAGGGACCTTTTATTAGTGAGTTGTTTGATGAGACAGGAGTATTAATTAGAAAAGTTGGCAATGAATTTGGTTCTACCACTGGACGTCCTAGACGCTGTGGTTGGTTAGACTTAGTTGTAGTAAAACATGCGGCAATGTTGAATGGCTTAACTGATACAGTTATTACTAAATTAGATGTTTTAACTGGCATTGATACTTTAAAAATTTGTATTGCTTATAAATTACCAAATGGTGAAATTATTAAACATATTCCAGCTTCTTTAGATATTCTAAGAAAAGCTGAGCCGGTATATCAAGAATTTGCTGGTTGGCATGAAGATATTAGTCTTTGTCGTGACTACAAGCAATTACCAATAAATGCTCAAAAGTATTTAGAGTATATTATTGAGTATACTGGTGTGGATATTGCCTTAGTTTCAGTTGGACCTGATCGTGAGCATAATATTGTCTTAAAGGATTTAGTCTAAGATAATATCTATGCAAAAAAAACAAATAAAAAAAGTTATCAAAAGATTATTATCTAAGAAGATTACTGTAACAACAGTAATCTTACTTCTTATTATGGTTGGAATTTATACTTATCAAGCTAATAAACCATTGGATTCTACTATAGTTAGTCTTATTAGTTGTGTTGATGGTGATACTGCTCATTTTAGTGTTAATGGAATTGATGAGACAGTTAGATTTTTGGTAGTTGATACTCCCGAGATAAGTGGAACACCTGAGGAATATGGAATGGAAGCTAGTCACTACACTTGTAATGCTCTAAGAGGTAGTGAAGAAATAAAATTAGAATTTGAAAATGATTTAAGAGATAAACATGAAAGACTGTTAGCTTGGGTTTGGCTTGATGGTAAATTATTACAAGAGAGTTTAGTAGAAGAAGGTTTAGCTAGTGTTAAGTATGTTTATGGTGAGTACAAATATACAAATCTTTTATATGAAACTCAAGATTTAGCACAAAGTAATCACATTGGTATGTGGGAGTGATAGTATTAATTATATAAAAGAATCATTTTAAATGAATACACCAGTAACGACTGGTGTTTTTTGTTGTGCAATTATTGCACGAATATAGTGCAAATAAATGAATAGCCATCTAAGTTTTATTGAATTATAGTGATATTATAAGGAAGGATAAATAGAATTATGACATTTTTAAGGGGTATAGAAGAAATACCAAATTATCTTGAGGAAATTAATAATAATTTTGAGAAAAGACTAAAAGGTTTACGTGAGTATTTGGTTAAAAAAGACATTAAAAATTTAGTTTTTGTAGCTAGTGGTTCTTCATATAATAGTGCTAAAATTACAAGATCATTGACACAAAAAATAGATATCCATACTGAATATTTATATCCAAATGATTTTGTAAACTATACAAAAAACTTTAATAAAAAATCATTATATATATTTATAAGCCAGAGCGGAAAAACCAAACTTGTATTAAAAGCAGTACAAAAAGCAAAGCAATTAGGGTTATTCCATTGTTCAATCACTAGTAGTGAAGATTCACCTTTGGCACAGGAATCTGACATTTTTGTAGATATGGGTTGCGGTAATGAAGAATTTTTGTTTAGAACTATAGGTGTTTCAACTAGCATATTAACTTGTTGTCAAATAGCTTTGTGTATTTCCAAAAAATGCAATTATGATTACTATAAAGAAGATATAGAACTAGCGATTAAAAATTTAGAATTTATTAATATCGCAACAAAAAATTGGTATTCAGAAAATAAATTCAAAATTTTAAG
>JBKDZL010000049.1:0-16012 GCA_047971145.1 Erysipelotrichaceae bacterium | reverse complement strand
TGAAGGGGTAAAATATGTATAAAAGAATCTTATTAAAATTAAGTGGTGAAGCCTTACAAAGTAAAGATGGCAAAGGATATGATCAAGAAGTCATGAGTAATCTTTGTCGACAAATAAAAGAGGTTCACCAAGCAGGAGTTGAAGTCACAATTGTTGTGGGTGGTGGCAATATAATTAGAGGTAAGATGGCAAGTCAATTTGGTATTGATAGAACTCAAGCTGACTATATGGGCATGTTAGCAACTGTTATTAATGCTTTAGCAATTCAGGGTGCTCTGGAACAAATTGGTGTTCAAACTAGAGTACAATCGGCCATTCAAATGGACAAAGTTGCCGAACCATATATTCACAGAAGGGCAATTCGTCATTTAGAGAAGGGTCGTGTTGTGGTATTTGCTGGGGGAACTGGTAGTCCTTATTTTTCTACTGATACTACCGCTGCACTAAGAGCTTCAGAATTAACTGCTGATATTATTTTGATGGCTAAAAATGGTACTGATGGTGTTTACTCTGCTGATCCAAACCTTGACAAAAATGCTGTGAAATATGATAAAATATCTTATATTGATGTTATTAGTAAAAATTTACAAGTTTTAGATCACACTGCAGCTTCTATGTGCCAAGAAAATAACATTGATTTATTAGTTTTCGATATTAATGGTAAAAATACAATCATTAAGGCAGTAAACAAAGAAAATATCGGAACTCTAATTACTAAGGAGGCTTAATTATGAGCAATACTGATTTAAAAATTATCGAAGAAAATATGCAAAGAGTAATCGAGCATTTACTACATGAGTTGAACCACATTAGAACTGGTAGGGCTAATCCTAAGATGCTGGAGGATATTCAAATGGATTACTATGGAACTCCAACTCCTTTAAGTCAAATTGCCCAAATTAGTGTAGTAGAGGGAACACAATTAGTTATTAAAGCTTTTGATCCTTCTTCTTATAAGGATATGGAGCGGGCTATTGGTGAGTCTCATTTAGGACTACCGGTTGTTAATGATGGCAGTGTTTTAAGAATTAATTTACCAAAATTAACTGAAGATAGACGTAAAGAAATTGTGAAAGAAGTACATAAAATTGGCGAAGATAATAAAGTTAAAATTAGAAATATTAGAAGAGATGCTAATGATGCAATCAAGAAGTCTTCAGACTTTTCTGAGGATGCAGAAAAAGCTCAATTAGAAGATGTACAAAAATTGACTGATAGCTTCACGAAACAAATTGATGAATTAATTAAAGAAAAATCTGAAGAAGTAACAAAAATTTAGTATGTCTAAGCCAATTCATGTTGCTATTATTATGGACGGTAATGGTAGATGGGCTCAAGCTCAAAATAAACCAAGAACTTTTGGTCATTTAAAAGGTTCAGAAAATATTAGAGAAATTACTAAAATAGCTAATAAATTAAATGTTAGCTGTTTAACCATGTACGCTTTTTCAACAGAGAATTGGAGTAGATCCGCTAATGAAGTAAATTATTTAATGAAATTACCTAAGCTCTTTTTTGACAAGTATATTAAAGAGCTAATGATTGAAAATGTCAAAGTAACCACTATTGGCGATTTGAGTAAATTACCAAAAAACACTCTCGCAATTATTAATAGTGCCATTGAAGAAACCGCAAATAATACAGGTTTGATTTTATGTTTTGCGATGAATTATGGTAGTCAGGATGAAATTATTAGAGCAACTAATAGTGTTGTCAAAGAAGCTAGAGCTAACTTGAAATTACCAATAACTAAAGTATTATTTGAAAAGCACTTAGATACTTCTAACTTACCAATTGTTGATTTGCTGATTAGAACCAGTGGTGAAATTAGACTCTCGAATTTTCTCTTATATCAATTAGCTTATGCTGAAATGATGTTTTTAGATGTTTGTTGGCCGGATTTTACTCCCGAGTTATTTAAGCAATGTCTAGAAGAATTTGAGATGCGAAAAAGAAGATTTGGAGGAATAAAGCAATGAAGGAAATGCTTCAAAGGATTTTGGTTGCAATTATCATCGCAATAATAAGTATTCCATTTTTGGTAATTGGTGGCCTTTTTTTTGATATCTTTATTATTATTGCTCTATTACCAGTGGCTTTTGAAGTGGTTACAATTAAAAAATTTAAGCATAAAAGAGGACCTGCTTTTCTTGTTTATTTTATGATGCTGACTTTGTGTTTTTGTGATCCGAAAAATATTTCATATTATATTGGTTTAGGTTATGTTGTTGCTTTTATTTTTCCACTTTTAGATTTTGATTATAAAGCTAATGATTTGTTGGCAATTATGAGTTTAATTATTATTATTTCACTTGGTGTTAATGGTATTCGAAATTTACGAATCTTTAGTTTGTCTTTAACTATATTGGTGATTGTGGCCACCTATGCTTCTGATAGTTGTGCTTATTTTGGTGGTTATTACTTTGGTAAACATAAATTAGTACCGGCGATTTCTCCTAAGAAAACTGTTGAAGGGGCGATTGGTGGCTGGATTGGTGGCTTTGTGTTTTTACTTATTAGTAGATTTATCTTTTTTGCGGATTTGAATAGTATTTTTTCAATTATTTTAGCTATTTCTTTACCATTAGTAGCTCAAATTGGCGATTTAGCTTTTAGTGCTATTAAAAGAAACTATGATTTAAAGGATTTTGGGAAGATATTCCCTGGTCATGGTGGTATTTTGGATCGAATTGATAGTTTGATTTTTACATTTATGTTTGTAAATTTTTTGATTAATATTGTAGGAATGGTACTGCTTTAATGAAGAGACTTATTATATTAGGTGCCAGTGGTTCAATTGGCCAACAAACACTACAAATTACCAATGATCATCCTGAGTTATTTGAGGTTGTGGGTGTCAGTGTTGGTCAAAATATTGATTTTTTAAAGAAATTATTAGTCGATTCAAGGCTTAAGTATGTTTGTGTTGCTGCTGTAGAAGATTATGAGCTTTTGAAGCAAGAATATCCAAATATAATTTGGTATTATGGCGATGATGGTTTGAGTGAGTTAGCTAATAAAAATGATTATGATTTACTTGTTAATGCTTTAGTGGGATTTGTTGGAGTATTGCCAACTCTAAGAGCTCTAGATAATAATAAAGATGTGGCCTTAGCCAATAAGGAAACTTTAGTTGCTGCTGGTAATATTGTTAAAAGTCATTTAGCTAAAAGTAGTGCTAATTTAATACCTGTTGATTCTGAGCACTCCGCTATTTTTCAATGTTTAATTGGCTGTAATAATAAAGATATTAAGAAATTAATATTAACTGCAAGTGGTGGATCATTTCGTGATAAAAAACGCTCTGAATTAGCTAGTGTTAAAGTTAGCGATGCGCTAAAACACCCTAATTGGACAATGGGCGCAAAAATTACTATTGATTCTGCTACTTTGATGAATAAAGCTTTTGAAGTAATCGAAGCTTATCATTTATTTGATGTTGCTGGCTCTGATATTAAGGTTTTAATTCATCCACAATCGATTGTTCACTCACTAGTAACTCTCAATGATGATTCGACATTGGCTCAATTAGGCTGTGCAGATATGCGTATACCGATACAGTTTGCCCTGACTTATCCTCGACACTTAAGTATTAGTAATACCAAAGAGTTGACTTTAACTGATTTAAATTTTAAAGTTGTTGATGAGGAGCGTTTTCCCTTTATTGCTTTAGCTTATCAAGTAATTGAGAGTGGTGATGCGTTGGGTTGTGTTATTAATGCTGCAAATGAAGTTGCGGTTTCAGCTTTTTTGTCAGAGAAAATAAGTTTTCTCAAAATAGAAGAATTAGTCTTTATGGCAATTAAACAGTTTAAAAATTATCAAGCTGTTACATTAAAGGAAATTTTAGAGTTAAATGCAAAAGTTAGAAGTTATGTTAAAATATTTACGGAGGTATAAAGATGTTTGATATATTATTGTTTATTCTAGTTTTAAGTGTAATAATACTTGTCCATGAGTTGGGTCATTTTATCTGTGCTAAGTTTTTTGGAGTTTATGTTATAGAGTTTTCCTTAGGCTTTGGTCCGACTTTACTAAAATATCAAGGAAAAGAAACTAAGTACTCTTTAAGGATTATTCCTTTTGGAGGTTTTGTTAGTATGTTAGGTGAGGAAAATCAAGAATCAATTGCTGGTGTTGATGTTACTCGCTATCTAACAGGCATTAATAGATTTAAAAGAATTATTATTATGTTAGGTGGCATTATCATGAATTTTGCATTAGCTTTAGTTTTATTAATTGGAGTTAGTATCGCTAATCCGATCGAAGTTATCTCACCTGAGGCTACCATTAGAGTTGTGGTTGAAAATTCACCAGCCGCTTTAGCCGGCTTACAAGCAGGTGATGAAATAGTAAAACTTGAGAGTGTTAATGGTGATGTAGTTGAGCCTAGTGATTTTTATGATATTACTAGATTCTTAAGTCTTTATTCTGATAATGATACTATTATTTTCACGGTTGATAGAGCTAATGAGAGATTAGAAATCCCTATTACACCTCAATTAATTGAAACCGACAATAAATATTTCTTTGGAATATCTAACCCTGATGTTACTTATCGAAATTTAAGTTTTTCAGAGTCAATTAATGCTGGTGTTAATGTTTTTGTAGATAGTTTTAAAGATATTTTTCTGGTCTTTGGAATGCTGTTTAGTGGTAGAGGCTTAGAAAATTTGTCTGGTCCTATTGGTATTTATCAAGTGACCTCGCAGGCTGCCAGTTATGGTGTTGCTACCTTTTTACAATTTATTGCTTTAATATCTTTGAATGTGGGAATCTTTAATGCTTTACCCATTCCTATTTTTGATGGAGGAAGAGTAGTGATTTTAACTATCGAAGCTATTATCAATAAGCCTTTAAGTGAGAAAGTTATTAATGCTGCTATGATGGCATCGGTTGTTTTGATTATTGCTTTATTGGTTTTTACCACTTTTAATGATTTGAGTAGGATATTTAGCTAATGATTGAATTTGTGATGGAATCATTCCGATGGATGTTGGATTTACCATATGGTCGAGAACTTTTATCCTTTAGTATTTCCATGTTACCATTGATTGAGCTTAGAGGAGGATTACCTGTGGCAATTGCCTTGGGTTTAAATCCTATCTATGCTTTAATTATTTGTTTTTTGGGAAATTTATTGCCGGTTCCTTTTATTATCTGGTTAATTACTCCAATCTTTAATTATTTGAAAGAATTTAAAATCTTTAAAGGCATTGTTGAAAATTTAGAAGCGAAAGCTGATATGAAAAAAGATAAAATTGAGAAATATGAATTTTGGGGTTTATTGTTATTTGTGGCTATACCAATGCCCGGAACTGGTGCTTGGACTGGATCATTAATTGCTGCGCTCTTAGATATGAATAAACAGAAATCTTTACTAGCTGCGACTTTAGGTATTTTATTGGCAGGAATTATTATGTTGAGTGGATCATTGTTAGTAAAAGGGCTATTCTTTTAAATTGAAAATTAGTGTATAATAATTAGATATGGAGAAATATGTTTCTTAAGAAAATTGAAATTAGTGGGTTTAAATCGTTTGCTGATAAGACGGTAATAAACTTAGAAGATGATATTATAGGTGTAGTCGGACCCAATGGCTGTGGCAAATCGAACATTTCTGATGCAGTAAGATGGGTTTTAGGGGAACAATCGGCTAAATCTTTAAGAGGATCACATATGAGCGATGTGATTTTTTCTGGTAGTGCTTCAAGAAAAGGTGTTAATTTTGCTGAAGTAAAATTAGTTTTTGATAATACTGACAAAAGCTTTGATTTACCTTTTGAAGAAATAGAATTTTCTCGCAAGATTAATAAGATAGATAATGAAAATGAATATTGTATTAACCAGAGTCCTTGTCGTTTAAAAGATATCCATAATTTAGTATTAGACTTAGGGATTGGTAAAGATTCTTTATCGATTATTTCTCAGGGTAATGTTACTGATTTTGCTGAGGCGAAACCTGAGGAAAGACGTAGTTTTTTCGAAGAGGCGGCAGGAGTTGCCAAATACAAAAAAAGAAAAAATGAAACTTTAAATAAATTACAACGAACTCAAGATAATTTATTGCGACTAGAAGATATTGTTATGGAGCTAGAGAAGCAATACAATCCCTTAAAAAGACAAGCTAAAAAAGCTGAAAAATATTTAGAGAAAATGAGTGAGCTACAAGAGATTGAAGTTTCGGTTTTAGTTAGTGAAATTAATAGAATTACTAGCGATATTACTATCCATAAAGATAAGGTATTTGAATTTGAAAGCAATGTGGCTGCTAAGGAAGCAGCGGTTAGTGTTGCTGAGAATTTTTGTTTTAATGAGAAACAAAATCTTAAGGTATTAGATGATAATATTCACAACAATTCCCAAAAGATTTTGCATATAGTCCAAGATATTCAATTACATGAAGCCCAAAAAAGCGAGTTAGAAACTAAAAGAAATGGTAGTTTAGTAACTGATGATTCTAAAAGTCAATATCAAAAAATGCTATATGACTATGAAGAAGTAAAATTAGAATATCAAAATCGTAAAGAAAGATTAGATAAGTATCAAATTAATAGTGAATTACTTTTGAAGAAAACTAGTCAATATAAAGAAAAAATTTCGGAATTAGAACTTACTCGCAGTCAAAAATATGAAAACATTAGAAGATTGGAAAATCAATTTAATCATTTAGTTCAATTAGAAGCTAATCCTTTTGGAAGTCAGCATGGTGTTAAAGCTATCATGGATAATAGAGCTCTCTCAGGAATAAAAGGTGTGGTTGCAGATTTAATAAAGCCTCATAATTCTTATGAGGCAGCAGTTGAGGTTGCCCTTGGTGGTAGTTTATTTAATGTAGTAACAACTGATGAAAATGCCGCAAGAAGTGCTATTAATTTTTTAAAGAAAAATGCTAGTGGTAGAGCTACTTTTTTACCTTTAACAGTTTTGAAAGAGCGTTATTTAAGCGATGATACTTATACTATTTGTGAGGCTAGTGCTGGTTATTTAGGTGTTGGTGCTGATTTTGTTGATATTGATAAAAATCTAGATATTTTAGTTGAGGCTTTGTTGGCTAATACTATTGTAGTTGATAATTTAAAAAATGCTAATGACTTAGCAAGACTTTTACATTTCAATTATAAATTTGTTACTTTAGATGGGGAGGTCATTCATAAGGGTGGATCAATGAGTGGTGGTAGAGCTCGAAATCAAGCTTCAATTATGCAATTAGCTGGACAGAAGAATAAAATTGAAGAGTCCTTATCCAAAGCTAAGAGTGAATTAGCAACTTTAGATGAGAACTTATATAAACTAAAAAAAGATCTCAACACTACTGATTCTGAATACTTAGAGATAAAATTTAATTTAGTGCAGCTAGAGCCAGTTGTAGATGCCAAAGCTGCAAAATTACAAAAATTGGAATATGATATTTCTGCTAGTGATATTGAGCATAATGCTCAGGCCTTAGATGATACAGAAAAACAAGTTATCAATCGTTTGAATGAGTTATATCAAGAAAAAGATCAATTAAGTACCCAATTGAGTAGTGATAGAGAAAATCGTATTAAATTAGAAAAAGAAATTGAACAAAAAGAAGTTCAAATGCGTAAATTAAGAAGTGAGCTTAATGAGGAATCTAATAGAGTTAATAATCTGAAATTAGAACTTGTAAGAGCAGAGACACATATTGATGATTTATTACAACGCCTAGCTAGAGATTATCAAATAACTTATGAAAAAGCTTTAGAGTCGGCTGTGGAAGTAAATCAGAATGCTAAGGATAGAGCCTTATTATTAAGATCTGAAGTACAAGCTTTAGGAAATGTTAATTTAGATGCTCCAGAACAGTTTGCTGAAGTTTCAGAGCGCTATGAATTTTTAGAAAAACAATTAAAAGAACTTGTCAGCTCTCGTAATCAGTTATTAGGAATTATTGAAGAAATGGATAGTGTAATGAAAGAAGAGTTTTTCACAACCTTCAATAAGTTGAATAAAATTTTACCTGATGTTTTTAAAGAATTATTTGGTGGTGGTCATGCTAAATTAGTTTTAGAGGATGCAGATGATTTACTAAATACTGGAATTGATATTGATGTACAGCCTCCAGGAAAAGCTGTAGGTAATAATCGTCAATTCTCAGGTGGTGAGAAAAGTTTAATTGCATTATCAGTTTTATTTTCGATTTTACAAATGAAACAATTACCGATTTGTATTTTAGATGAGGCAGAAACAGCTTTAGATATTGCTAATAATGAAAGATTTGCAAGATATTTAAGAAAACTTAAAGGTAAAACTCAGTTTGTCGTTATTACTCATAGATCAGCAACTATGAGTCAATGTGATAGTTTGTTGGGAATTACTATGCAAAATGATGGTATAAGTAAACTGCTTAAAATCAAGCTGACTGATGCTTTAGAAAATGTAGCGGAGAATTAAAATGGGCTTATTTGATAACTTTAGAAAAAAGAAACAAGATGATAAAAGTAATTTAAGTGGTTTTAGTAAAACCAAAGAAACTTTTGCCGACAAACTTAAAAAGATTGCAGGGCAATATAGTGTTGTTAATGAAACAGTTTTAGAAGAATTACTTATTGTCTTATTAGAGAGTGATGTTGCTTTGCAAACAGCTGATAAAATCATCAATAATTTAAAAATGAGAGCAGAAGAAGAAAAATTTCCCACTTTCAATGAATTATTAGAAGCTTTTGTCGAAGAGGTCGATAGAATTTATCATCAACAGGCTACCATTGGTTTTAGAAGTAATCTTGATGGGGCTAATGTCATATTAATGGTGGGGGTAAATGGTGCTGGTAAAACTACCAGTATTGCTAAGTTGGCAAATTTGCTTAAATCTCAAGGTAAGTCGGTATTACTATGTGCTGCTGATACTTTTAGAGCTGGCGCTGTTGAGCAATTATTAGAGTGGTCAGAGCGCATTGGTGTTGAGTGTGTAGTCGGTAAAGCTACTGCTGATCCTGCCAGTGTGGTGGTGGATGCTTGTCGTAGAGCTAAAGAGTTAGCTGTTGATTATTTATTAGTAGATACAGCGGGCAGACTACAAAATAAAGTTAATTTAATGCAAGAGTTAAACAAGATAAAACGAGTTGCCGAAAAAGAGATGGGTGATGTTATTAACTCTTATTTAATTTTAGATAGTACAACGGGTAAAAATGGCTTGAATCAAGCTGAGATTTTTTTAGAAAATTGTGAAATAAATGGAATTATTTTAACTAAGATGGATGGAACTAGTAGAGGTGGAATAGTGCTTACTATTAGAGATCAGCTAAATATCGATGTGAAATATGTTGGCATTGGGGAGACTATTAATGATTTTGCGGAGTTTAAGTTAGAAAATTTCTTGTTGGCTATGATCGAGGAGTTTGTTGATGAGTAATTTTTTTGAAGCAAATGAATTATTAGATTTTTATGAAAATCTCTTAACTGCCAGTCAAAAAAAGATTATGAATTATTATTTTAGAGAAGATTTTTCTTTAACTGAAATAGCGGAATTGTTAAATATTAGTAGATCAGCGGTTTCTGATTCGCTTAGAAAATCGCAAAGAAGTTTAAATAACTATGAAGAAAAGCTTAGTTTAGTTGAAAAACATCACACGAGAATGGATAGTTTTAAAAACTATCCTAGTGAAATATGTGAGAAATTATTAGAGATAGAAAGAGGGAAAGAAAATGTCTAAAATTATTTCAGTAAATGCTGGTAGTTCATCATTAAAGTTTCAATTATATGAAATGCCTGCTGAGGAGGTATTAACTTCAGGAGTTTTTGAGCGTATTGGTTTTGATGATGCAATTTTTACTATCAAAGTAAAGGGTGAAAAAATCCAAGAAACTTTAGCGATAAAAAATCATCAAATTGAAGTTAATATTTTATTAGATGCCTTAATTAAGTATCAGATTCTTGATGATTTAAATGACATCTCAGGGGTAGGGCATAGAATTGTCCATGGTGCTGAGCATTTTGATGCCTCGATTTTAGTTGATGCTGATGTTGTTGCAAAAGTTGAGGATATTGCCGATTTAGCTCCTTTACACAATCCTGCTAATTTAGTTGGTTATAATTCTTTTAAAGAAGCTTTAGTTGATGCTAAGCATGTTTTTGTTTTCGATACAGCATTTCATCAAAGTATGGATCCGACTACTTTTTTATATCCATTGCCTTATGAAATATATCAAGATTATAAAGTAAGACGTTATGGTTTTCATGGAACTTCACACTTATATGTTTCTAAGCGAGTAGCTGAGCTGATGAATAAGCCGGTTGAGAGTCTTAATATTATTAGTTGTCATTTGGGTAATGGTGCTTCTCTGACAGCTATTAAGGGTGGAAAGTCTATTAATACTTCAATGGGATTTACACCTCTGAGTGGAGTTATGATGGGAACAAGAACTGGAGATGTTGATGCTTCTATTGTTACTTATTTGATGGAAAAAATGAATATTACTGCTCAAGAAGTTATTGATATCTTTAATAAAAAAAGTGGTATGTTGGGGGTTTCTGGCTTATCATCTGATGCTAGAGATGTTGAGGCAGCTTATCTTAAGGGTGATCAAAGAGCTATTTTAACTCGTAAAATGTATGCTCAAAGGATTGCTGGATTTATTGGTTCATATTTTGTTCAATTGGGTAGTATAGATGCTATTG
Organism: Erysipelotrichaceae bacterium; assembly: GCA_047971145.1. Lineage (GTDB taxonomy): Bacteria > Bacillota_I > Bacilli_A > Erysipelotrichales > Erysipelotrichaceae > JBKDZL01. The sequence continues at coordinate 5,370 of JBKDZL010000049.1, read as the reverse complement.
TCTTTACAGCTGGATTAGGAGAAAATGATATTTCAGTTAGAGCAGATATTATGGATTTAATTAAAGAACCATTAGGGGTGGAATATAGTAGTGAAAGCAATAATGTCAGAGGTAAAGAGACTAAAATTTCGACGCCAAATTCAAAAATTGATGTTTGGCTAGTACCTACTGATGAGGAGTTAGTAATTGCTAGAGATACTTATAAAATAATGGTAAAATAATGAGTTTGTTAGAGAAAAAAATCTTAGAGTATCATGAAATAAATATTTTTTATCATCAAAGTCCTGATATGGATGCTTTTGGTTCTGCTTATGGCTTAGAAGAAGTTATCAAGGCTAATTATCCTGATAAAATAGTGAGAGTTGTTAGTGATGAAACTGCTGATATTAGCACTGACAGTTTAGCTATTATTGTTGATTGCTCTGTTGCTAAGCGTATCTTTAATCAAAATTATCTGAAGGCTAAGTATTCAATTTCTATTGATCACCACCCTAAAAAAATTACTTTTGCTGATACTGATATTACTAAAGTTGCAGCTGCTGCTACTTGTGAGCTATTAGTTGATTTAGTTAGTGAGTTTGCTAGTTTAAACCCCATTAGTGCAAAATGGTTTTATCAAGGCTTACTTACTGATACACTCAATTTCACTACTAGTAATACCACATGTAATACTTTAAAAGTTGGCAGTCAACTATTAGAATTTGGCTTAGATGTCGTGGCTATTCAAGATCAGCTATTTGGTGTTAATATGGCTGAGTTTAGATTTGCTGCATATTTAAAGACTGTCGCAGAGTATTATGATGGCTATATTGTTGTTAGAGTTAGTGAGCAGATGTGCCAAGAAAATAATGTTACTATGGAGTATGCAAAGGGTTGTGTTAGACTGTTTACTAATGTCAATGGTATTAAAGTTGTGGTAATGGCATACCAAAATATTGAAACAGGAAATTATAATGTTTCTTTGCGAAGCAAACAAATTGTAATTAATACCTTAGCAAATAAATATGGTGGTGGTGGACATGCGATGGCTAGTGGTATTAAAGATTTATCTCTTAATGAAATTATCAGTTTGCTTAGTGATGTTGAAAATTTGATTAAGAAAAATAAAGGAGCAAATTATGAATAACTATAATTTTGATTTTGATGAATTGCTGAGAAAATTACATTTAAAAAATTTAGATAATAAAAATAATAATGGAATTTTTTCTCATCTAAAAGCACTAATAGTGTTTTTAGTTATTTTTGGTATTTATTATTATTTAAATTATCCAGTTTTAAGCTTGCGATCAACCTCATCAATTTTCTTTATGCTTATTTGTTTTGGTTTTTTTATTTTCCTAGATATTGTTTTTACTAGAAGTTTTACTAAATTTAATAAGGTTATGATTAGTTTTGCTTGTATTGCTGCACTTGCAACATTAGCTTTAGATTTTATTGGTGGTCCTATCTTTCAAGCTGACAAATATCATCAACAGTTACAAATTTTAGAAATTTCGGATTTTTCTGAAGATTTTAATGCTGTTTCTATGGATAAGATTCCTTTAGTTGATAAAGATACAGCGGTTTTATTAGGTGATAAAAAAGTGGGTGATGTTTCTGGTTTAGGTTCACAATACTATGTTAATGATTTATATACTCTTGTTTCTAGTAATGATGACTTATATCGAGTTTCGCCTTTAGAATATGATGATTTTATTAAATGGTTTCAAAATAATAAAACTGGAACGCCTGGTTATATTAAAGTTAATGTTTCTAATCCCAATGATGTAGAATTGGTACTTTTAGAGGATGGTTTAAAATATTTGCCAAGTGCTTACTTAAATGATAATTTATTTAGGCATTTACGTTTTAAATATCCTACTAAGTTAATGACTGATTATTCTTTTGAAATTGATGATAATGGAAAGCCTTATTGGGTCGTTTCTACTTATTTGCCAGAGGTATCAGTATTTGGTGGACCTAATGCAACTGGTGTTATTATTTGTGATCCTGTAACAGGTGAGAGTGAATTTTATGAGTTAGGTAGTATTCCTGAGTGGGTAGATAGAGTACAACCCTCAAGTATTGCTTGGACGCAATTGAATAATTATGGAACTTATGTCAATGGTTTCTTTAATACTATTTTTGGTCAAAAGGATATGCTCACTACAACTGATGGCTATAACTATGTTAATATTGATGGACAAACTAATATTTTCTCAGGTATGACATCTATGGGGACTGATAATTCTTTAGTGGGTTTTGCGCTAATTAATTTAAAAACTAGTGTCGCAAAGTTTTATCAAGTAGGAGGAGCTGATGAGTATTCTGCAATGTCCTCTGCTGAGGGACAAGTGCAGCACTTAGGCTATGATGCTTCATTTCCGGTATTATTAAATATCGCTGATCAACCGACCTATTTTGTCGCATTAAAAGATAGTGAAGGTTTAGTTAAAATGTATGCTTATATCAATGTAACCAATTATTCAATTGTCGGTGTAGGTAATAATATTGCAGAAACGCAAGCTGATTATTTACAAAAATTAAATAATGCAGGCATGGGCAGTAATATTGATGGTGGTGGAGTTGGTGAAACAATTGAAAGTCAAATTGAGCTAATAGATTCAGCTATCTTTGAGGGAGGATCAGTTTACTATATTAAACTAGTTGATAGTGAAAAACTATTTATTGTGCCCTTAAGTTTAAATAATGAGTTACCACTGACAAAAATAGGTGATTTAGTTAAAATTGCTTATCTTGCTGATGATAGTAACTCTATTGCGGCGATGAACTTCGATAATTTAGAATATCAATTTAGTGAAAATTAAGAAACGAGAAATCGTTTCTTTTTTAAGAGGTTTATTGTTATAATAGTTACATGAAAGCATTATTATATAATAGCACTTGCTATAACTTGTTAGATTCGGCTCTTAGTATCCACAAGCTAGTAAAAAAAGCCAAAGAATATAACTATGAAGCTATTGCCATTTGTGACCATCTGGTTATGCATGGGGTAATGGACTTTTATTATGCTTGCTTAAAAGAAAATATAAAACCCATTATTGGTCTAAGTGTTAATGTTACTTTTAAAGATGAGATAGTGCATTTATTATTATATGCTAAAAATAATAATGGTTATCTTAGCTTAACTAAAATTTCTTCATTGATTAATTTGAATAAAAACTTAAGTTTTAGTGATTTATATAACTATGAAAAAGATTTAGATATTTGTTTATTATTTGATGGACTATATTTTGAGAATTCTAGAGTTGCTCTGGATAGGGCATTACTAGAAAGTTTAATTTTAAATCTTAGTAATAATATGAAATTATTATTGGGAATCACTGATCAAAATCAAGCCTATCTTCAAGCTTTTAATCAAATGGTATATGAAATTGCCAATCAAAATAATTTGCAAACTATTGCTTTACCTCAAAGCCTTTATTTGGAAAAAACCGATAAAAATGTTCTCAAAGTCTTACAAGCCATAAAAAAACAAACAACAATAAATGATAATAATATCGCTGTTGCTCCTAATCGACATTTATTAACAATTGCTGAGCTTGAGAGTACCTATGATAAAAATAGCATCACTAATGCCTATAATATAGCACAAAGTAGTAATATTGATTTAGCTGTTTTAGCTAAAGCGAAATTACCAAAATTTAATACTAAAGTAAATTCTAAAGCTTATCTATCTAAGCTTTGTGAGTATGGTTTAAATAAACGCTTAAATAATGTTGTTCCTCAAGCTTATCAAAAAAGATTAAAAGAGGAATTGAGCATCATCACCAAAATGAATTTTGAGGATTATTTTTTACTGGTTTATGATTTTATTTTATTTGCAAAGAAGAAAGACATTATGACAGGACCTGGTAGAGGAAGTGCCGCAGGATCGCTAGTTTCTTATTGTTTGGGGATAACTCATGTTGATCCTTTAAAGTATAATTTAGTATTTGAGCGATTTCTAAATCCTGAGCGTATTAGTATGCCAGATATTGATGTTGATATTCAAGATACAGGCAGAGATGAAGTGGTGGAATACTTGTTTAATAGACAACAAAAATATGCTGCTGCTCATATTATTACTTTTGGTACTTTTAAAGCTAAACAAGCTCTCAGGGATGTTGGAAAGGCTTTAGGCTTAGCTAATTATAAAATTGATCAAATCGCAAAAGCTATACCTAATGCCTTGGATATTAACTTATCCAATGTTGTAAAAAGGTCAAAAAAGTTCAACACTTTATTATTAAATGATGAAAAAATTCAAAATGTTTATCAGATGGCCTTGAAAATAGAGGGTTTGCCAAGACATAGCTCTTTACATGCAGCTGGTGTGGTATTAGCTGATAGTGAGATTTTTCAATATGCTCCAATTATGATGAATAATGATATGATTACTACACAATATCCAATGAATTATTTAGAAGAATTTGGCTTGATTAAAATTGATTTGTTAGGCTTAAGAAATCTAACGGTTATTAATGATATTGCTAGTGAAGTATCAATTAAAAACATATATGATTTACCACTGAATGATAATAAGGTTTATCAATTGTTGTCAAGTGGTAAAACATTAGGAATTTTTCAATTTGAGAGTGCTGGAATGCGTAGTTTATTAACAAAAATGAAACCTCAAAATTTTGAGGATATTGCGGCTATTCTTGCTTTATATCGACCAGGACCTATGCAATTTATTGATACATATTTAACTAATCGGAGTGAGAATAAAATAGAATATTTGCATCAAGATTTAAAGGAAATTCTACTTCATACTTATGGTATTATTGTTTATCAAGAGCAAATATTACAAATTGCTCAGAAAATTGCTGGATTTTCTTTAGGTAAGTCGGATATTTTAAGAAAAGCTATATCTAAAAAACAAGAAAAGGATATCGTGGCATTAAAGCAGGACTTCATTAATGGTTGTAAAACAAATGGTTATCAAGAAGTGGTCGGTAGCAAAGTTTTTTCGATGATTGAAAAATTTGCAAATTATGGTTTCAATCGAGCCCATTCAGTTTCGTATGCTTTAGTTGCTTATCAATTAGCCTATTTAAAAACCCATTATCCCTTAGCTTTTTATCATAGTTTAATGAATTCAAATTTAGGAAATGAAAATAAAATTAATCAATATTATCTTGAAGCGAAGACTAGAAAACTTTCAATTGAAAAACCTGATATAAATTTATCAACTAGCCTTTTCAAACTTATTGATGATAAAATAGTATTTCCCTTAACTGCTATTAAAGGCTTAGGCATGATTAATGTTAATGATATTATTAAAATTAGAAATAAAAATAATGGTTTTACTGATTATTTAAGTGCTATTGTTCAATTATCAAAAGTTACCAGCGCTAATAACTTAAATAATTTAATTAAAGTTGGTGC
>JBKDZL010000048.1:0-3881 GCA_047971145.1 Erysipelotrichaceae bacterium | reverse complement strand
AAAAAAAGATTTGATGAAGGTTTTCTGGAGATCAGTTGGGTTAGAGTGGTCATGGAATTATGAGCGTCAAATGCATGTATGGTATTCATTTTACCAATTTTTGTACATAAAGCAGATAGTTACGCAGAACAAGGTAATTTAAGTGGGGTTGAAAGAATGCACTTATTAGGAGGTTTTTTATCAGTGAATCTACCAATTGGATTAATTGTTTTTGCATCATATGCACTAGGTCAGCCAGTGATAGAAGCATTATTGGATGCAATTCCTCAATTTATTCAAGATGGATTAATTATCGCAACAGGGTTAATGCCTGCACTAGGATTTGCTTTATTAATTAAAATGATCATTAACAAAAAAATTGCAGTTTTCTTCTTTCTGGGATTTGCCCTATCAGCTTACATGGGAATTCCGGTAACAGGTGTGTCAGTATTCGCAGCTATAACAGCAATAGTTCTTGTGTCAATTAATATGAATCAAAATCAATTTGCTTCAGTAACAGGTATAGAAAGTGAAGGTGATGAGTATGATGACTTCTAAGCCAGAGGAAATAACAAAAAAAGATTTGATGAAGGTTTTCTGGAGATCATTTGGGTTAGAGTGGTCATGGAATTATGAGCGTCAAATGAATGTATCTTATGCGTATAGTATGATTCCAATTATTAAAAAGCTTTATAAAACCGATGAAGAACGTGCAGATGCATTAAAGAGACATTTAGAATTTTTTAATACTACACCACATATAGCGACCTTACTATTAGGAATCTCAACAGCAATGGAAGAAAGTAACGCTAATAGTGAAGAATTTGATACATCATCAATTAGTAATATTAAAGTTGGTTTGATGGGACCAATTGCTGGTGTAGGGGATTCTTTTATCTGGGGGACATTACGAGTGATAGCAACAGGTGTAGGTACTTCACTAGCCTTACAAGGAAGTATTCTAGGGCCAATACTATTTTTACTAATATTCAACGTCCCTGCAATGCTAATGCGATATTATGGTATGTTTGGTGGATATAAGCTTGGAACAGACGTTTTAGACAAAATTCAAAAATCTGGATTGATGGAACAATTAACTTATGGAGCAGGAATTCTAGGTCTAATGGTGATTGGGGCAATGACCTCGGAGATGGTTGCTGTTAATGTACCAATAACTATAGGTCAAGGTGACACAGCAATGACCATTAGTGATATCTGTGATAGTATAATCCCAGGATTATTACCATTGTTATTTACAGGATTTATATATTATTTAATTGCCAAAAGAGAAATGAAAGCTACAACAATATTAATCCTAATGGCAATCATAGGAATAGTTGGTGCTGGCTTAGGAATACTAGGATAGGTGATTAAATTGAAAATGGAAGATTATATAGAAGAAATACCTGGATGTTTGATAAAAAATATCGATCAATACCCATCTACTAATCTGAATGAAGTGTTAGAAAACATAGCGTTAAAGAATAATCGGGTAATAGTTTTAGCAACCGGTTCATCTTCAAATGCAATCTATGCTATGCAACATTATATGCAAAAAAAACTAAAAATTACAATCGAAGTGATAGAGCCGTTTAACTTTGTACATTATAAGCAACCCATAGATAATAATGCATTATATATTGGCATATCTCAAAGTGGTAAAAGTACATCTACAATTGATGCAATGAAATATATTAATGAGAGTACAAATAATACTGTTATCTTTACATCTGATACAAATAGCCCAATAACAGAGTATTGTAAAAATGTAATAGATATTGGTTGTGGTATAGAAACTGTTGGTTTTGTGACGTTAGGGTTCAGTTCAACATTACTCAGTTTAGCATTATTTACAATTAGACTGAAATATAAGGTAGACGCTGATAAAGAAGCAGAAATATGTGAAATAAAAAAATTAAAGTCGATTATTAACCAAATTAAAGGTGCTACTGAACTAGCAGAGAAATGGTATGAAGTAAATAAAATGGAATTTAAAGATATCAATCAATTGATAGCAATTGGTTATGGCCAGGGTTACGGGATAGCACGAGAAGCTGAAACAAAAATTACTGAGACAGTACGCTGCAGTATGAACAGTTTTGAACTTGAAGAGTATATGCACGGTCCATACTTAAATTTGAATAAAAATACATATTTATTGATGGTTGAAGATACTAGCGATTTATCAATGAGATCAAATGCTCTATCAAATTATATGAAAGATTATACAGAGCATATATATAGTATTAAAACTGGTTATTCAAAAGTTGAAAGAGAAATTTTGTGTGTTGGAGAAGTCGATGATAATTTATTATCTTCGTTATTATTAGTAATACCAGTTCAGGTACTATCATATAAATTAGCAAAAGACAAAGATATCGATTTATCAAAGAGAATATTTGATGACTTTGATACAGTATTAAAAAGTAAAATATAAGGAGAAAAATGTTAAAGTTTAATTTAGAAGAATATAAAGAAAGTACAAAGGTGATTAATGAACACCGTAAAACAGCAGAGCAAGTTGCTAAAATAGTAAACAATGAAGGTTATACAAATATTTTTTTTACTGCTGTTGGTGGTAGTCTAGCACCAATGATGGCTCTTGGTGAAATGGCGAAACAACTAACTGATTTACCGGTTTTTGTTGAACAAGCTGCAGAATTATTAGTGAGACAAAATAAGGCTTTAAATAAAGATTCTATCGTAATTACAATGTCGAAATCAGGAGATACTAAAGAGACTGTAGAGATTGCAAACTGGTGTAAAGAAAATGAAATTAGAGTTATTTGTTTGACGAAAAATGAAGAATCACCACTAGCACAAGCAAGTAAATTTGTTGTACCAATGAAACATTAAAATGGTGTCGAATTTGTATATATGTTACTCCTATGGACATTTTTGAAGTTAGTAAATTTACATGGGGATTTTGATGAGTATGATGAGTTTGCATCACAACTTGAAAACCTTCCAATAGATTTATTAGATGTTAAAGCAGGTTTTGAAAACAAAGCAGACGAGATAGCTAAACGCCATTATGAATCAGAATATATGATTTGGATAGGTGGATCTGAAGTTTGGGGAGAAACATACTTATTTTCTATGTGTATATTAGAAGAAATGCAATGGCTTAAAACTAAATCAGTAACATCCTCTGAATTTTTCCACGGAACATTAGAATTGGTTGAGAAAGATACAAGTGTTATATTGGTAAAAGGTGAAGGTGTGTGTAGAGTTCTAGATGATAGGGTAGAAAAATTTGTATCAAATTATTCAGAAAAATTCGATATAATTGATCCTAAAGAATTTGAATTAAAACATATTTCTGATAAATATCGTTGGATAGTTGCACCGGTGGTTGTCTCGACAATGCTAGTGGATAGATTAGGCTTCCATTTTGAAAATTACACAAAACATGATTTAGATATTAGGAGATATTACCGTCAATTTGACTACTAACATTTTAAAGATTAACTATATATGTAGTTGATAAAGTGATTGTAAGAATATCAAATTGATACAATAATTATAGTACAAAAGGAATCTATTAAATTAGATTCCTTTTGTACTATAGTAGTCTGTTTTAAATTAGATCATTGAGTTGTATAATTTAATGATATCTTCTTTTGTAATATCTCTTGGGTTACCGGGGCGACAAGCATCATCAAAAGCTGATTGAGCTAAGAAGTCAATATCTTCTGGTTTAACAATTCCGTCTAAGTTTGCAGGACTACCAACATCTTGTCCGAGTTTTGTAACAGCAGCAACAGCAGCAGCTCTATAGTCTTCTTGAGACATTTGATCTACCCCTTCAACACCCATTAATTTAGCAATAGTTTTGTATTTTTCACCAGTTGCAGGAGCATTGAATTCCATAACTGTTGGTAAGATAATTGCATTTGCTA
>JBKDZL010000047.1:0-1949 GCA_047971145.1 Erysipelotrichaceae bacterium | reverse complement strand
TTTGCGATAAGTAATGAGTCTTATGGATCATACTTATTATATTGATGAAGAACCTTTCTAACACCATGATCTCCATCAGTTGATGCTAGAGCGACTTAATAGTCTAAATAATTTAACTAGCGAAACAAGTTATAATGAAAATTTCCAGTAGATTCCATAGCAAATAAGCAGTTAGGATAATCACTACAAATAGCTTTAAGTTTTTCAAATTCTTAAATATTTTGAAAAAAAAGCAGGGATAATAACTTCTTGAGAAGCATTTAAAACAACGGTGAAGTGATCATCTTCTGCGATGTCAATACCGACAAAATATTTATACATAAAACCTCCAATTATAATAGGTATCAGAAAATCTCTTGGTTTGCTATTGAAATAAATCTTGCGAATAAGAGCACAAGGATAAACATGCTATTAGAAACTTATAATAGCACAGAGGTGTAACTTTCCTTCAAGAACCTAAAAGTTCAAAATTATGATAGACACCCTCTGGTACATTAAATATATCATATCTAACATATCGGGTAAATACTGATTATACAAGGAAATATGCCAACACTTACACAGTTATCAGAAGATTTAGGAGTTTCAACTTCTACAATTTCAAGAGTTCTAAACAATGACTCTACATTAAATATAAATGATGTAACTAGAAAAAATATTATACAATACGCTAACGAAGTCGGTTATATTAGTAAGATTAGTAAGTCAAAACCAATTTTAATGCTTTATCATTGTATTTCTAAAGAACAAGATGATGAAATTGATCCCTTTTTCAAAGAAATTAAAGATGCAGTAATACAAATTTGTAATGAAAAGAAAATAACACTTCTAAATTATCGACGAGGTGAGATTCCTAATACAACTTCAAATATAAATGGAATTATTGCAATTGGTACATATAGTAACAAGGAAATTGCAATATTGGGAAACTACTCAAAAAACATTTCGTTTATAAACTCATGAGCTGATTTAAATAAATATGAGTCGATTGTCGTGGATGATGACCAAGCAATTGAAGATATGATTAATTTTCTATAGAAATCAAATTGTAAACATATTTCTTTTATTGGAGGTGATGAATTTGCCCCTAATGAAAGTCAGCCTAGAATCAATAGGCGTAAGAATCACTTTGAATACATTACAACAATAAATAAAATCTCATCCTCTATTCATATCGGTGACTACTCATATTCAAGTGGTTATCAACTTGCAACAGATCTGATTAAGAATAAAGTTCCAGATGGAATAATCTGTGCTTCAGATTCAATTGCGCACGGAGTTCTTGATTGTATGAAAGATCATGAAATTTCCGTTCCAAATGAAGTTCAGATAATTGGATTCAATGATGATAAATTTGTTTCCAAAGAAGACATAAGTATCAGCTCAATGCGCGTTCATAAAACTCATATGGCAATGTATGCTATTGAAAACCTACTTAATAGAATTAGCTCTCCAAGCTCTATTCATACTAGAACGGTTTTACCAGCAACCTTTATAGAACGCAATAGCACAAAGAAGGGAGTGTCGCAAAACTCTAAATAAAATCAGGAACTGAAGAAAACTAACTCTTCGGTTCCTTTTTCATTTTGTTACAGGATAGATACAAATCTATTGATTTGCTAGAGTTATAATATAAGTATACAAAATGTAATCTAGGAGATATATGCAAGGAATAAGAAATTCAGGGCAAACAAGTTTAGGTTTAACTTATAATTTAATTAACGAACATACCGTTCGGTATTCATATACTACATCAAGTTTTTGTTACAATTTCTAACTAATACATAAATAGAGAAACTGAGATTTATCAAACCTCATGTTTAAGGTCTTTTCTAAATCTCAGCTTCTTATTTATTTCTAGCAATACGTACTTATGCGACACTCCCTTGTTTGATACTGCATTTATTTTTATTATCTCGTTGTTTCTCTCTCAATTAATTTTGAATGTA